>CAZRZN010000012.1:0-38560 GCA_964604565.1 uncultured Rhodobacterales bacterium | reverse complement strand
CCACGGCGAAATCCACCGGCCTGATCACGGCTGTCGTGTTCATCCTCGTGGCGGCTGGCGCGGCGTTTTCCTGGGTGATCTCCTTCGCGCAGATCCCGCAGGCGATCCTTGGCTCCATCGGGATCGACGAAATGGGCCAGTATGGCGTCCTCTTCGTCATCTCAATCGCCTTTTTCGTGGGATGCATGTTCGTCGATCCGATCGTGGTCATTCTGGTGTTGGTTCCGATCTTTGCACCGGTGGTCAACTCTGTCGGGCTGGACCCGGTTCTGGTGGGCATCGTGATCACGCTTCAGGTTGCGATCGGATCTGCCACGCCGCCCTTTGGCTGCGATATCTTCACCGCCATCGCGGTGTTCAAGCGACCGTATATGGACGTCGTCCGCGGAACGCCGCCCTTTATCCTGATCCTGCTGAGCGTGTCCGTCGCCCTGATCTTCTTTCCGCAGATCGCGCTCTTCCTGCGCGACCTGGCCTTTGCCAAATAGGGGGCAACGCCATGTTCAAACATATCCTTGTCCCGGTGGACGGGTCGCCCAATGCGTTGCAAGCGCTCGACAAGGCGGTGGCGCTGTGTCGCCTGACCGGCGCACGCCTGTCCATCCTGACGATCTATCGGCACCATTCGCTGTTGGAGGCGTCTTTTTCCATGGTGCGCGGGGACGAACCCCGGCCCATGGATGAGATCATGCGGGAATACGCCGTGGAGGTTGGTGAACACGCCAAAACCCACGCGCTGACGTCCGGCGCGGAGGATCCGCACGCCTTTGTCAAGAATGGCCCTGTCGCCCGCGGAATCGTGTCCTTTGCCAAGGAAAAGGACGCGGATCTGATCGTGATGGGCGGGCGCGGCATGGGCTCGGCAGAGGCGTATCTGCTGGGCAGTGTCTCCCACAAGGTGACCGGCACATCCGCCTGTCCGGTAATGATCGTCTAGGAGCTCCATGGTGCAATCTGGCGACGTCATGCATTCCGGCCCTCCTGTCAGGCTGGACCCTGCCAGCGCGGTTTCCCGTATGGGGATCATCGTCCTCTCGACGGACCTGACCACGGAACGTGACGCGGCGCGCCTTGTCCCCGCGGATCAGGCGGCCGTCCACGTGACGCGGGTCAGCTTTCAGAACCCGACAACCCCGGAGAACCTGCGCCTGATGGGGCCATTCCTGACACAGGCCGCCGCGCTGATCCTGCCGTCAGAGCCGCTGGCGGCGATCTATTATTCCTGCACGGCCGCCTCCATCGTGATCGGAGACGCGGCCATCGCGGAGGCAATCCATGCCTCCCGCCCCGGGGTCCCGGTGGTCACGCCCTCTGCTGCGGCATTGGCGGCATTCCAGAAGCTTGGCGTGCGGCGGGTCGCGCTGGTGACACCCTATCTGCCGGAAACGACCCGGCCGGTGATCCGCTATTTCAACGAACACGGGCTGGAAATCATCAAGTGTGTCTCTCTCGGCCTTGAGGACGACAGGGACATGGCCCGCATTTCCCCGGATACCATCACCGAGGCGGTCGAGGCGGCGGACACGGCAGAGGCAGAGGCCATCTTCCTGTCCTGCACCGCCCTGCCCGCCGTTGGACTGATCAACGCGCTGGAGGCGAAACTGGGCAAGCCCGTCGTGTCCTCCAATCAGGCGGCGCTGTGGCAGATGCTGGGCCACGCCGGACTGACGCCCGCAACGGGCGCCCCGGGCCTGCTGTTTGCCAGCGACATGTCCGAGCGCGTCGCCTCATGAACGCCGCTAACCTGCCCGTCCTGACCGCGGACGCCCCCGTAAGGATAAATCTGCAAGAGATAGAGAGCGCACAGCACAGGATTGCGGACATGATCCGTCCAACCCCGGTCGAGCCCTCGCCGTCCCTGTCGGAGCGGACGGGCGTGCCCGTGCGGCTCAAGCTGGAGCACCACCAGCGCAGCGGAAGTTTCAAGTTTCGCGGCGCATCCAACGCGGTGACCCGGCTGACGGCGGCCCAACGCGCTGCGGGCGTCGTGGGTGTCTCCACCGGCAACCACGGACGCGGACTGGCAAGGGCCTGCGCCAATGCGGGCGTGCGCTGCGTCATCGTCATGTCCACCCTCGTGCCGCGCAACAAGGTCGAGGCGATCCGCGGCGAAGGCGCCGAGGTGGTCATCAGCGGCCGCAGCCAGGATGAGGCGCAACACCGCGTCGACGCATTGGTGGCAGAGGGAATGACGATGATCCCGCCCTTCGATCACCCCGACATCATCACCGGCCAAGGCACCCTTGGCATCGAGATCGCAGAGGCAATGCCCGAAGTCGAAACCGTGCTGATCCAGATCTCGGGCGGCGGTCTGATCTCCGGCGTGGCCGCGGCGCTCAAGGCGCGGCGCCCCGGCGTCCGCGTCATCGGTGTGTCCATGGAACGCGGCGCCGCGATGCACGCCAGCCTGACGGCAGGTCGCCCGGTGGAGGTCACGGAGCTTGCGACGCTGGCCGACAGCCTTGGCGGCGGCATCGGACAGGACAACCGGTATACCTTTGCCATGGTGCGCGATCTGGTGGATGAGGTGGTTCTGGTGACAGAGGTGGAAATCGCCCGGGCGATCCGCCACTGCTACTGGGCAGAGCGGCAGATCGTCGAAGGATCCGGCGCGGTGGGCGTGGGGGCAATCCTTGCCGACAAGGTCACGCTTTGCGGTCCGACCATGGTCCTGCTGAGCGGCGGCAATATTGACATGGCGCTGCATCACAGGATCATTTCCGGCGAAGACGTCGACCTGACGCAGGAGAACAGCTGATGCCGACGATCAACGTCCTGACAGAGGCCGATTTGCGCAAGGCCGTGGCGCTGGATCTTGAGGCCATCGATGTGGTCGAGGGCGGCTTTCGCGCGCTTGCCGGCGGTCATGTGGTGATGCCGCCGATCCTGTCGATGGCGATCGAGGAGTTCAATGGTGAGATCGACGTCAAGACAGCCTATGTGCCGGGCCTCGACAGTTTCGCCCTCAAGGTCTCGCCGGGGTTCTTCGACAATCCCAAGATCGGGCTGCCCTCGACTTCCGGGCTGATGATCCTGTTTTCCGCCAGAACCGGCCAGTTGGAGGCGCTGCTGCTCGACAACGGGTATCTGACAGATGTGCGGACAGCCGCTGCGGGGGCGGTCGCGGCTCGGCATCTTGCCCGGCAGGATGCGGCGCGCGCCACGATCCTCGGGTCCGGCATGCAGGCCCGCCTGCAACTCAAGGCGCTCTGCCTTGTGCGACCGATCAGAAGCGCCACCATCTGGTCCCGCAATGCCAACGCTGCCGAGGCACTGGCCGCCGACCTGAGTGCTGACCTCGGTTTCGCGGTGACCGCCTCGACGGATGCGGAGACAGCCGTCTCCGGTGCGGATGTGATCGTCACGACGACCCCGGCGACCTCCCCGCTCCTGAAGGCCGACTGGCTGAGGCCCGGCCAGCACATCACGGCGATGGGATCCGACCAGCACAACAAGGGCGAGTTGGAGACAGCCTGCCTTATCCGTGCCGATCTTTACATCCCCGACCGGTTGAGCCAGACCCGCACCATGGGAGAGTTGCGCAGCGCCATCGACGCCGGATTGATCGGGCCCGACGCCGACTTTCCCGAACTGGGTGCCATCGTCGCTGGCATTGCGCCCGGTCGGACCACCCCCGACCAGATCACCATCGCAGACCTCACGGGCACGGGCGTGCAGGATACAGCGATCGCCACCCATGCCCGCACCCGTGCCACCACGCTAGACTTCGGCACCAACATCGAAAGCTGACACATGGCAATTATCGACACCTTCCGCTTTTCAGATGCGGAATATGAATCCAGACTCGCCCGCGTCCGCGCGGCGATGGAAGGCAGGGGGATCGACACGCTGATCACCTCCGATCCGTCCAACATGGCCTGGCTGACCGGATACGACGGCTGGTCCTTTTACGTCCATCAGGCTGTCGTCATCGGCCCGACCGGCGAACCGGTCTGGTTCGGACGCGAACAGGACGCACAGGGCGCGCTGCGCACGGTCTGGATGAATGAACCTGACCTGATCGGCTACCCGGATTACTTCGTTCAATCGTCCGAACGTCACCCGATGGATTATCTGGCGGCCAAGCTGACGGAACGCGGCTGGCACACTGGCAAGATCGGCGTGGAGATGGACAACTACTGGTTCTCAGCCAAGGGGTTTCAGGCGCTCAGCGCGGGTCTTCCGGATGAACTGATCGACGTGACCAACCTCGTGAACTGGATCCGCGGCCCGAAATCTCCGGCCGAACTGGACCGGATGCGCAAGGCTGGCAAGATCGTCGAGCGGATGCACGAACGCATCGCCGACAAGGTCGAGGTCGGCATGCGGAAATGTGATCTGGTGGCCGACATCTACGACGCCGCGCTGCGCTATTCCGAGGAATGGGGATATGGTGGCGACTATCCCGCCATCGTGCCGTTGCTGCCATCGGGCGCGGATGCCGCCGCCCCGCACCTGACCTGGGACGACAAGAAGATGGTCACCGGCGAGGGGACATTTTTCGAGATCGCGGGCTGTTTCCGTCGCTATCACTGCCCGCTGTCGCGCACCGTCTTTCTGGGCAAGCCGACCCAGCAGTTCCTCGATGCGGAAAAGGCCGTGCTTGAGGGGATGGAAGCCGGGTTGGAGGCCGCCAAGGCGGGTAACCTCTGCGAGGATATCGCCATCGCCTTTTTCGAGGTTCTCCAGAAATACAATATCGTCAAGGACAACCGCACCGGCTATCCGATCGGCCTGTCCTATCCGCCCGACTGGGGCGAGCGGACCTGCTCCCTGCGCCCCGGGGACCGGACGGTGCTGAAGCCCGGGATGACCTTCCACTTCATGACCGGCCTCTGGATGGAGGGCATGGGCTTCGAGATCACCGAGAGCATTGCAATCGGTGAGGACGGCCCGGAATGTCTGGCAAACGTCCCGCGCAAGATGCTGGTCAAGGACTGATCGTGGCGCCATACGCGTCGGCCAACCCGATCACGTCGACAGTGCCCTTTGATCGGGATGGCACGCATCATGGGTTCTTGCGGCTGCCCTGCAGCCGCGAGGACTCCGCCTGGGGGTCGATCATGATTCCCATCACCGTCCTTCACAACGGCCGCGGTCCGACCGCCTTGCTGAGCGGCGGCAACCATGGCGACGAATACGAAGGCCCGCTGGCCTTGCAGGGGTTAGCGCACGATCTTGACCCCGCCGACATCAACGGCCGGGTGATCATCGTGCCGTTCATGAACATGCCTGCCTTTGCAGCGGGTCGGCGTACCTCTCCGCTCGACGGGCTGAACATGAACCGCTGTTTCCCGGGTTCTCCGGACGGCTCTCCCACGCAGAAGATCGCGGATTACTTTCTGCACACGCTGCTGCCGATGGCCAATGTCGTGCTGGATTTCCATTCCGGCGGAAAGACGCTTGATTTCATCCCCTTTGCCGCGGCGCATGTGCTGGACGACGCGGATCAGCAGGCGGCCTGCGTCGCCGCGATGGAGGCGTTCAACGCGCCCTATTCGATGCTCCTGCGCGAAATCGATGCTGTCGGCATGTATGACACCGCCGCCGAAGAGGCGGGCAAGGTCTTTGTTTCGACCGAATTGGGCGGCGGCGGTTCCGCGACCGCCAGATCGGCGCGGATCGCGCGGCGCGGGGCGGAAAACCTGCTGAAACACGCGGGCATCCTCGCCGGTGAGATCAAGCGCGAAAACAGCCTGTCGATCGACACGACCGGCCCCGGCTGCTTTCATCTGGCCGAAACCGGCGGGATGGTGGAATTCCTGCTGGATCTGGGCGACACGGTCAGCGAGGGTCAGACGATTGCCCAACTCTGGTCGACGGAGCGCACGGGCGTCCCTCCGCAGACGATCGCCGCGCGAAGCACCGGCATTCTGGCCGCACGGCATTTTCCGGGCCTCATCGCGGCGGGCGATTGCCTTGCGGTCGTTGCCGCGGTGGCATGAAGCGGCCGTAGCGGACGCACAGGGCGACAGACCGGGCGACGGATCGCCGCCTCCTGCCCAGACGTATGTTCAATAGATCGCGGTTTCCCGCCCCTCCGCTTCGACGATCCAGCCCCGATACATGCCCTCACAGTTGAACGGGGTCGAGATTGCCCCGCCGTGATCAATGGCGATCAACCCGCCGGAGCCACCCAAGGCCGTCAGTTCTGACATCACCACCTCTTCGGCGGCGCGGGTCATGGGCGTTCCGGCCAGCCGCATGCGGGCCGCAATTTCATGCGCCACGCAAAGGCGCAGAAAGACTTCTCCGTCTCCGGTGGCGGACACGGCACAGGTTGCGTTGTCGGCATAGGTTCCCGCGCCGATGACCGGACTGTCCCCCACCCGACCGGATCGCTTCGCCGTCATGCCCCCGGTGGAGGTCGCCGCCGCCAGATTGCCATGACGGTCGCGCGCCACTGCCCCGACCGTGCCGTGCCGGCGTGACGGATCGTCGTCAAGCGTGCCCGCACGCTCCATCGCGAGGGTGTCCTGCAAGGCGTCCCAGCGTTCCTGGGTGAAAAAATACTCCGGATCGGCGAATTCGAGCCCCGCCGAGCGTGCAACTTCCAGCGCGCCCTCGCCCATCATCAGGACATGCGGCGTCCGTTCCAGGACGGCACGGGCGGCGAGAATGGGATTCTTCGGGCCGAATATACCGGCCACGGCGCCTGCTGTCCGGTTGCCCCCCTCCATCAGGGAAGCGTCCATTTCCTGCCGGCCGTCATGCGTGAACACTGCCCCCCTGCCCGCGTTGAACAACGGTTCGTCCTCCAGCGCGCAGACAGCCGCCGTCACGGCATCGAGCGCCGTGCCATCCTGCGACAGCACCGTTTCGCCCGCGGCAAGCACACGGTCCAGCGCGGCATGGCACGCTTCCTCGCGGGCGGGGGTCATCCGGTCGCGTGGCAGAACGCCGGCTCCGCCGTGAATCGCCAGACTGAATCCACGAGTCATGTTCGCCTCCTGATTGCACTTTCGGTCACGAGATTGTCCGCGATTGCCCGCAAAACCCCCGTTTGCCGACGTTTATGTGACGCATGCGCATCTTGGCGTCAAATCAGGCGGTCGGCCCCTGTAAGTCCGCAGTCTTGGTGATACATTCTTAATCAAGATGTAGCCCCTTTGAGGGGAACGGAGTATAGCACATGAACATGCCCATCAAGGTAAGACCCAAAGGCCCTCTCGTCGCCATCGGCGGAGCGGAAGACAAGACCTCGCGCGCGGACGTCCTGCGCCGCGTGCTGTTGCTGTCGGGCAAGGAGACGCCGGTGGTCGGCGTCATCACAACCGCAAGCAGTATCCCCGAGGAGGTCTTCGAGGGGTATGAAACGGCGTTTTCCGCGATCGGATGCGACGAGGTGCTGGATGTCCGCATCCGCGAGCGCAAGGACGCCTCTTCGTCAGAGATCATCGACATGATCCGGCGGTCCGACGTGATCTTCATCTCCGGCGGCGACCAGATGCGCCTGACGAACATCCTCGGTGCGACACCCGCCATCGAGATGATCCGACTGCGCCACGCAGAGGGCGCCGTGGTGGCGGGGACCAGCGCCGGCGCCGCCTGTCAGTCGCAGACAATGGTCTACGGCGGCCCCGCGACCGGGGATTCCCTGCGCAAGGGCGCGCTGAAAATGACAGCGGGCTTCGGCCTCGTGGACCGCGTGATCATCGATACGCACTTTCTGGAACGCGGACGTTTCTCCAGATTGATGGAGGCTGGCGCGACTAACCCCGAATGCCTTGGTCTTGGCCTTGGCGAGGATGCCGCGGTGCTTTTTGACGGCGATATCATTCAGGCGTTCGGTCCGGGTCATGTCTTCGTCATTGACAGTTCGCAGGTAACAGGGTCGAATGTGTTCGATCTCGATGACGGTGAGGCGGTGAGCGTCCAGAATGTCATCATGCACGCGCTGGTTGACGGTGATGCTTACAGCATGGCGGACCGGCGGGTCCTGACTCCGGAGGAGCTTGGGGCCGCAAGCCTGGAGCATAAGATTGCATATACTTGAAAACCGCGCTCTGCGCGGACCCAACTATTTCAGCCGCTATCAAGCCATCTACATGCGGCTGGACATCGATGAACTGGAGGATCGTCCAAGCGACAAGGTGCCGGGGATCGGCGACAAGCTGCAAAAGCTGCTGCCGACGATTTACGACCACCGTTGTTCCGTCGGCACCCCCGGCGGGTTTCTGGAACGGGTCGCGGCCGGCACCTACGCGGGTCACATGGTCGAGCATGTGGCCATCGAATTGCAGAACCTGATCGGCTTTTCGGTTGGCTACGGCAAGACCGTCGACAGCTATGAAAAGGGCGTATACAACGTCGTCTATCGCTACCGTGACGAGGCCAGCGGCCTTGCCGCCGGGGTGGCGGCGGTCGATATCGTCCAGAAGCTGTATGATGGTGAGGACGTCGATCTGAACCCGATCATCGCGCATCTGAAGGAAGTGCGCGACGAGAATGCGCTGGGCCCGTCGACCGGATCCATCGTGAACGCCGCGAAGGCCCGCAACATTCCCTTTTACAACCTGACGGCGGGAACCAGCTATACCCAGCTGGGTCATGGCGTGAAGCAGCGACGCTTTCAGGCGACGGTCACCGATGCCTCCGGGATCATCGGCCACTCCATCGCAGATGACAAGGAATGGACCAAGCAGGTGCTTGACGACGCCGGTGTGCCGGTGCCGCGTGGTCAGGTCTGCTATTCCATCGAAGAAGCGCAAGAGGCCGCCGACTGGATCGGCTGGCCGGTCGTCACAAAACCGCTGTCCGGCAATCATGGGCGCGGCGTGACCACCGACATTGCCAGCGTTGAGGACCTGAAGGCCGGGTTCGACGCGGCGCTTGCCCGCGTCCGGGACGATTCCGGCGCCGTCATCGTCGAGAGCTACATCACCGGCGAGGATCACAGGATGCTGGTCATCGGCGGCAAGCTTGTCGCTGCCGCGCGGCGGCGCCCGGCGCATGTGGTCGGCGATGCGAAGCACACGATCCAGCAGTTGATCGACATCGAGAATTCGGACCCGCGCCGGGGTGTCGGGCATGAAAACCTGCTGACCCAGATCCATGTCGATGTGCAAACCGAACGGATGCTGGACCAAGCCGGCCTGACACTCGACACGGTGCTGCCCGAGGGACAGATCGCCTTTCTGAAATCAACCGCGAACATTTCGACCGGGGGCACCGCCGCCGATCTCACCGACGAAGTCCACCCCGAGGTGAAATTCGCCATGGAACGGATCGGCAGGCTTGTCGGGCTCGACATCATCGGCATCGACCTTCTGGCCGAAAACCTGTCCGTGCCGCTGGACCAGCAATCTGCCGGTGTGGTGGAGGTCAATGCAGGTCCCGGTTTCCGGATGCACATGGCACCCACCCACGGCACACCCCGTCCGGTCGGCCAACATGTGGTCGACATGCTGTTCCCCGATCCGACCGACGATGGCCGTATCCCGATCACTGCGATCACCGGCACCAACGGCAAGACCACGACAACGCGCCTGACCACGCATATTCTGCGGCAGGCCGGGAATTCGGTCGGCATGGGTTGCACCGGCACGGTCGAGATCGACAACAACGTGATCCTGCGCGGCGATTATTCCGGCCCTGCGGCGGCGCATGCCGTGCTGCGCGAACCCACCGTCGAACACGCGGTGCTGGAGGTGGCGCGGGGCGGCATCATGCGCCGGGGCCTCGGCTTCGACGAGGCGGATGTCGGTGTCTTGCTCAACATCGCCTCGGACCATCTGGGCGAGCGGGAGATCCACACGCTGGAGGAACTGGCCCGCTGCAAGACCGTCGTCGTGGACGCGGTAAAGCGCAAGGAGGACGGCGGATACTGCGTCCTGAATGCCGATGACCCACTGGTGATGGAGCACGGAACATATTGGTCCCGCGGCGAAATCATCTATTTCACCATGGACCCGGAAAACCCGGCGCTGGCCGATCATCTTGCCGGCCTCGGGATGGTGTTCACCGTCAAGCACGGCAAGATTGTCATGCTGCGCGGCAAGGTGACCGTCGAAATCGTCGAGGTCAACGACGTGCCCATCGCCTTTGAAGGACATGCGCGGTTCAACGTCCAGAATGCGATGGCCGCCGCCGCCGCGGCCTTTGCCCACGGGATAGAGATCGACGATATCCGCGCCGGGCTGCTGACCTTCCACCCCACTCCGGCGCAGATGCCGGGCCGCACGAATTACTTCGAGGCGGACGGGGTCAAGTGCCTGATCGACTACGGGCACAACGTTCCGGCACTGATGGCGCTGGAGCCGCTGGTCAACGGTCTGGCAACACAGCGCAAGATCGCCGTTGCCACCGCCCCCGGCAATCGGAGGGACGAGGATCTTCAGGCGCTTGGCGCACAACTGTCGAAGATGTGCGATCTGGTCTATATCTACGAGACCGACGCGCGCGGCCGGGCCACCGGCGAAACGGCCAAGCTGATCCATGACGGCGCGGAATCCGCCGGCACGGCGTCAAAGGTCGAAACCATCATGAGCGAACAGGATGCGGTGGCAAAGGCCATCGGCACGGCAAAGCCGGGTGATTTTCTTCTGCTGCTCGTCGACGATATCGAGGGCACCACAGAGCGCCTGAAGGGCCGGACCTATCCGACCCAGGCCGAACTCGCCCAGGCCTGACAAGGCCGCGAAACAACGGCGCAGGGGGCTGCCGGATTCCATGGGGATTCCGGTGCCCCGGTCCGCCGACCGGAAGGACAAGAATATGACCAAGAATGTGTTCGTGGTAGGCCTCAACGACATGAATGCCGCCAGACTGAAGCGCCTGCGCGGTGTGGAAGACGTGACCTTTCACCAACTTCTGACACCGGCACAGGTGTCCGACACGCAGGACTTCGACATCCCCGCGATGCTCAAGGAGGCCGAAGCCAAGCTTGACGCCTTCGACGGATCGATCGACGCCATCGTCGGCTATATCGACTTTCCCGTGTCGACCATGCTGCCGCTGCTCTGCGAGAAATACGGCACGCCGAACGCCTCGCTGGAAAGCCTGCTGAAATGCGAGCATAAATACTGGTCGCGCAAGGTGATGGAAGAGGTGATCCCCGATCACATCCCGAAGTTCACCGCCTTCGATCCATTTGATGACAACGCCTTGTCCAAGATCGGCGAGGCGGACCTGCGCTTTCCCTTCTTCGTCAAACCGATCAAGTCTTCGGGGTCGCGGCTGGGCTTTCGCATCGATAGCCCCGAAGATTTCGACTATGCGACCGAAAAGCTGCGCGCCGAAATCCGGTCCATCGGCGAACCCTTCGATCACATTCTGGAACAAGCCGACCTGCCGGAAGACATCAAGGCGGTCGAGGGCCATTACTGCATGGCCGAGCAGGTCATCGGCGGACGGCAGTGCACCATGGAGGGTTACGTCTACAACGGAGAGGTGGTGCCCTACGGCACCGTGGATTCGATCCGTTACCCGCAGGTCCTGAGCTTTTTCTACTATCTCTACCCCTCGACGCTGCCGAAGCGTGTTCAGGATATCATGAGCGAGATCACCCGCACCATCATGCGCCACATCGGCTATGACAATGCGGGCTTCAACATCGAATATTACTGGGACGAAGTGTCCAACAAGATCTGGCTGCTGGAGATCAACACACGCATCGCGCAGTCGCATTGCGACCTGTTCGAGATGGTCGACGGTGTCAGCCACCAGCAAGTCACGATCGACCTCGGGCTTGGTCGCCGTCCCGACATGCCGCAGGGCGAAGGCCCCGAAAAGGTTGCGGCCGAATTCTTTTACCGCGTTTTCTTCAACGATGCGACGGTGGCGCGCGCGCCCTCCCGGGCGGAGCTTGAGGTGGCCGCGGAACAGGTCGCAGGCACCCGCATCAACTCCTATGTCACGAAGAACTCACAGCTTTCGGACTTGCCGGAACAGGACGCATACAGTTTTGCCGTGGCCTCAATCTGGATGGGCGCGAACAAGCAGTCCAAGCTTCTGTGGAACTACGAACAGGTCATGAAGAAGCTGAATTACGAATTCACCGACATCGTCGAATAGCGGACCCGCGCCGCTGGACTTCCGGCGGTGCGGCCACGATAAGGCGTCATTCCCCCGATTTCGAGCGAGCCGATGATCATCGATACAGACCTACCCCGCGCTGTCCGGGAACTTCAGCACGTCGAGATTCCGATGCCCGACGGCACACGGCTGGCGGCCCGGGTCTGGATGCCCGAAACCGCCGAAACGACGCCCGTTCCGGCGATCCTGGAATACATACCCTATCGCAAGAACGACAAGACGCTGGAGCGCGACCATGCCCGGGCACCGTGGCTGGCGGCGCGCGACTATGCCTATGTCCGTGTGGACCTGCGCGGCACCGGCGAATCCGAAGGCGTGATGGAGGACGAATACACCGAACTTGAACTTCAGGACGGCTGCGACGTGATCGCCTGGATCGCCGATCAGGCGTGGTGCGATGGCGGCGTGGGGATCGTCGGCATTTCATGGGGGGGGTTCAACGGCTTGCAGCTTGCCGCTCTGCGTCCACCCGCGCTGAAGGCCGTCGTGACCATCTGCTCGACCGATGACCGCTATGCCGATGATATCCATTACATGGGTGGCACCCTGCTGAGCGATCAGCTGTCATGGGCCTCTGTCATGTTCGGCATCAACACGCTGCCGCCCGATCCCGCCCATGTCGGCGACCGCTGGCGCGAGATGTGGGAGGCCCGGCTGGACGAGTCCGGTCTGTGGCTGGAAAACTGGCTGAAGCATCAGACCCGCGACGATTTCTGGAAACATGGCTCCGTCTGCGAGGATTTTTCCGACATCGAGGTGCCGGTCTACGCGGTCAGCGGCTGGGCGGACGGCTATTGCAGCGCCGTGGTGCGTCTGGTTGAAAACCTTCCCGGAGAGGCCAAGGGTATCATCGGCCCGTGGTCGCACAAGTATCCGCATCTTGGCGTGCCCGGACCGGCCATCGACTGGCTGACCGAGGAGACGCGCTGGTGGGACCGGTGGCTCAAGGGGCGCGACACGGGCATCGCGGAGGAGCCGCCGCTGCGGATGTATCTTCAGGATCATGCCAAACCGCAGGGGTTCTATTCTTATCGTGAGGGGCGTTGGATCACCGAACCCTCCTGGCCCTCGCCCAATGTCACGCGGACCGGTTTCGCGCTCGGCTCGGACGGTCAGCTTGTCCGCGCGGGCAGCGGACTGCCGGACGAGGCGTTGGCGATCCGATCCCCGCTCTGGGTGGGCGTGAATGGTGGCAAATGGTGCTCTTATGCCCATACCGGCGACCAACCCGGCGATCAGCGGCGCGACGACGCCGGCAGCCTCGTGTTCCAGACCGCCCCGCTGGAACAGGATCTGGACATTGCCGGAGATCCCAGTCTGACGCTGACACTGCGGGTCGACCGGCCGGTGGCACAGGTGGCGGTCCGGCTCGTGGACGTCGCGCCCGATGGCGCCGCCACAAGGGTCACATACGGCCTTCTGAACCTGACGCATCGCGACAGCCACGAACACCCCGCCCCGCTGGAGCCCGGCAAGGACTACACGGTCAGGGTCCGGTTCAAACACGTCGCGCAGACGTTCCGCGCGGGGCACCGCATCCGCCTCGCCATCTCCAGCAGCTATTTCCCGATTGCCTGGCCGACGCCGGAACCGGTCACCCTGACCGTTCTGCCGGGACAGTCGCAGCTTGACCTGCCCATCCGGACGGATGACGGGATCGACGTGCCGGACTTCGCGCCCCCGCGCGCGGCCGAACCGCTGGATGTAAGCTTTCCGGTGGAACCGGCGGCGGAATGGACGGTCGAAGAAGATCGAGATACCGGGCGGATCACCGTCCTTGTCCGCGATCATGAAGGCGGCGCGCATATCAACGAACATGGATTCTACCATTCCGGCGAGGCGCATGAGCGATATTCGGTGCTGCCGGACGACCCGACCTCTGCCGAGGGAGAGGTGACATGGACGCATGAGATGCGGCGCGAGGACTGGTCGGTCAAGACGATCACGCACACGCATCTGACAAGCGACACGGAGGCGTTTCACATCACCGCCAAGCTGCGGGCGTGGGAAGGCGAGACGCTTGTCCGGGAAAAGGACTGGACCGTCTCGATCCCCCGCAATCTGGTCTGATCCGCACGCTCTGCACATCAGACGACCGGGCGTGCGCAGCCCATAAGCCCCTGCCGCATCGCGGAAAAAAGATATCCAAAGCGGGACGGTTCACCCGCGTCTTGAAATGCCGTTGCATCCTGACGGCGCAGGCGCGGGCCTTGCACGGGCTTCGCGCGGGGGCAGAATGCGTCGGACCTTCACAATTTTCGCCCCAGATCGCCCGCATGCACAGGGCACGATGTTGCGAGGGCATCGGCTGGCCGCCCGGTCTTTCTGCCAGCAGCAGGTGGCCGCGCAGGACCGGCCCTTCGCGGAATGTCGCGCGGTTCCAGCCTTTTTCGAGAATGTGGCGGCTCTGCGCTCTTTATTGCGGGGCAAACCGGTGGCACACTCCGCCGCATGAAGGATATCTCGTCTCCGCTTCCTCCGAATGCCGACCTCCGCCCACCGTCCCAGGTGATGCGCCTTGCGCGCATGGGGGCGATGTTCCCCACCCGGCTCAGTTTTCTGCGCGTGCTCACCCGCAGGCTGGGCACCGAGGGCGCGCGCCTCACCCGCCCGCACTGGCGGATCGATAGGCAGGGCCATGGCGAGGCGGTCTATTCCATCACGCTCGGCGGACGGACCTACAGTCTTGTCGCGGTCTCCAACCACCTGCCCGACGAGATGCGCACCGATCGCGTCATCGCAACCGCATGGGACACGTCATATGTCCTTTATGACGGCGTGCCAGACGCGACAGAAGTGGCTCGGATCGCGCAAGAAGCCCCGAAGCAGGAGGCGGGCCGCTTTACCGAACGGGATCTGGTGCTGAGCCGTGCCAATAAATCCGTGCGCCTTTTCAACCATGTGGTCGAAAGGCTGCGCGCGGGGCGGCAACCCGACCCCGATCTGATCGACAGCGTCGGCTACCTGATGCGCACCACCGCGGTCTATGGCAATGGCAAATTCGGTATCGCCGACCGCAGCCTGATCGAGGATCGACCCGGCCTTGGGGGCGCTTTTGCGGCCGAAATGCTCACCGTCTGGATGATCCGCAATTTCACCCATGACCTTGTCGAACATCTTGGCGGGGCTGCGCTTGCGCCGCGGCTCAAGCGTCATCTGGGCATCGGCAATTCCACCGGTCTTGGCATGGCGCCCTTCCTCGTGTCACACCCTGTCCTGATCAACAACTGGATGGTGGCACGCGAAACCGCGCTGGCCCGGGTCCGCGCGCTGGAACATGTCTCTGCCGAAGAGATCGGACGCCTCAAGACCCTCGCAGACCGGGCGCAGCGTCATCTGGCCGAATGGACCGTGCCCGCGCCGGAGCATCAGGCCCGCATCGACAGGCTGCGCGCGGAATGGCACCGGATCATCGCCGCGCTGGACGATATCGGCGGGGACCATCCCCTCGAGTCTGTCATCGCGCTGTCGGAAACCCTGTCTCTCGACACGCAGGAACTGACCGTCGCCCTGCTGATCGAACCTTACGGCGATCTGGTGGACGACCTTGCCGACGACATGATCGATCCCAGCGCTCCGGCGGCACAGCCCTTTGCCGATGTGGCCGCCCTGCGCGCCGCGATAGAGACGCATTTCGACTGGGCGCTGGGGCTGGATTTCGAGGCGCCAGACCAGCAGCGCCATTTCTGGTATGTTTCCGAGGAAAAGCTGGAACCGCGCCTCGGGGACCGGTTTGCAGAGCCGGGCGCCGACCGTGAAAGCCCGCTCGACATCGCCCGCAGGGTGCAGACGCTTTACCGTGATCTGGCACAGGCCACGGACCTGCGCGCCTTTCGCGCGGCGCGGCCGGATCATGAACTGGCCCTGATGCGGGTCGCGATCCTTGCCAAGCATCCCTATGCGGAAATCCGGGACAACCTCATCGCGGACGATTGTCTGCCGATCGACATGCTGCGATGCAAGCTGGCCTTTTTCGGCGCCACGAAATTCGATCCGAAATCAGACCGCTGGACGCGCATCGCGCTGGCCCAGGGGGCGCCCCTGCCCGAGGATCTGGGCACGGCGCGGGCCGATGACTGGTGGCTGGCCGGCCTGACCGCATGAGCTATTCGGCCAATGAGATCATGACCCTCGCGCAGAAGGCCGCAAGGGGCGCGGGCTTTCCCCCCGCGCAGGCAGAGCTTTTCGGCCGTGCAACCGTGCAGCATCTGGCCACCGGCGGCGAGATCGGGGCATTGACCGGGGCGCTTGCCAGTCAAACGAACAGTCCGATCCTCCGCCTGCCGCTGGTCATGGAGGACATCCTGCGCGCCCTGCCCCTTGCCGGTCCGGAGATCACCCTGACGCTGCATCCCGACGATGTGGCGCTGGCGGAAAGCTACGCGCGCCTGCTGCCCCTCAGGCTGAAGGCCTGCACAGTGACCCGACAGGCCGGGCATCCGCCGCGCCTGTCGATCACCGGCTCTATTGCCCAACGCACGCGCGCAACGCTGCCTGCACGCATCGAGGCCCCGGAACCGCTGATCGAAAGTCTTTCGCGGCTTGCGGCCGAGACTTATGTGCCCGCCTCCGCCGCCTCGCGCAGCGTCGGCGCCGGAGCGGGTGACATCGACAACGACTGACCCCTCTTGCCCGCCGAAAACCACTGCCAGCCTGCGCCATCGACCGGTCCATGTCGCGGCCTTTGCCTGCGGCCTACAGCCCGACAGGACAACAGGCCACCTCTCTTGCCGGGACGCCCGTGTCGTGCTTGTCTGCTGCCAGCGCAGGAGACAGACATGCCCCATCCCCTTGTCAGCCAATCCGACATCGACAGCTATCACCGCGACGGCGTGGTGGTGATCCGCGGGCTTTTTGCCGATCACGTGGACACGCTGCGCGACGGTGTGGCGCGCAACATGGCGAACCCCGGTCCCTACGCGGCCGAAAATCTCAAGGAGGGCGAAGAGGGGCGTTTCTTCGACGATTATTGCAACTGGCAGCGCATCCCGGAATTCGAACAGGTGATCCGCACCTCGCCAGCCGCAGAGGTGGCAGCGGACCTGATGCAGTCGCAATCGGCGCAACTGTTCCATGACCATGTCTTGGTCAAGGAACCGGGAACATCCAAGCCGACGCCATGGCATCAGGACGGCCCGTATTATTTCGTCACAGGCCAGCAAACCGTCAGTTTCTGGAGCCCGCTTGACCCGGTGACGGATGCCACGCTGCGCTGTGTCGCGGGATCTCATCTTTGGGCAAGGCCGGTGCTGCCCACGCGCTGGCTGTCAGAGACGAATTTCTATCCCGACGACGCGGCCTACATGCCGGTGCCCGACCCGGATGCCGAAGGTATGGAGATCCGCGAATGGACGCTGGCACCGGGCGACGCGGTCGCCTTCAGCTTTGGCATCCTGCATGGTGCGCGCGGCAATGAAACCGCGCAAAGGCGGCGCGCCTTCTCGCTGCGGATGGTGGGCGACGACGCGCGCTATACGACGCGCCCCGGCCCGACCTCCCCGCCTTTTCCGGGCCATGAGATGACGCAGGGCCAGCGCCTGCGGGAGGATTGGTTCCCGGTGATCTTCCAACGCTGAGCGTGCCGCAAAGCAGCCAGAGAGCTTTTCCGCCAGTCCGGCACGGGCTTGGACCTTTCCGCATCGTCATCGGCAGGGCGTGACTTGACCCCCGCTCTGCTGCCTTGCGCCAAGCCCCGGAGGCATCGCGCATGGCGTTTCGCGTTCGTCCCTTTCGGGATCGGCCGCGGAACGCCTCCACGCATATCGTTGCTCAGACGCCTTGATCGAAGGGGTCGACCGGATAGCCCACGCCCACAAGGCTGAGGCCATCGGGCGGACAGACGGGACCGCAGGCCGCCCTGTCACGGGCCAGCAGCGCGGCCCGCACATCCTCCGGCTGCCACGCGCCCGCGCCCACCCGTTCCAGCGTGCCGACTATGGACCGGACCTGATTGTGCAGAAAGGACCGCGCGCGGAGGTAAAAGCGCACTTCCGGGCCGGCCAGCCCCTCGACCAGTTCAATCCTGATCTCGTCCAGTGTCTTGACCGGCGATTGCGCCTGACACTGTGCCGCGCGGAAGGTTGTGAAGTCATGGTTTCCGATCAGATGCGCGGCCCCGGCGCGCATGGCGTCCACGTCAAGCGGATGACGGATCTGCCAGACCTGCCCCGCCTCCAGTGTCGCGGGCGCCCGCCGCATCAACAACCGAAAGAGATACCGCCGTTCCACCGCCGAAAACCGCGCGTGCCAGTCGTGCCCCACCCGTGCGGCGGCACGGATCGCCACCGGTTCCGGCCTCAGATGAAAATTCAGCGCCTCCGACAACCGAAAGGCATCCCAGTCCCGGTCCATGTCGCATTGCGCGACCTGTCCGCGTGCATGGACGCCCGCATCTGTCCGCCCGGCGGCGGCGATGGTCTGCGCACGCGGTTGCAGCCGCGCCAGCGCAGTCTCGATCGCCCCCTGCACGGAGGGCTGATCTGCCTGCCGCTGCCATCCCGCAAAGGACCGGCCGTCATATTCCACCAAAAGCGCGTATCTGGGCATTCCAGCCTCCTAGCGCCCCGCCCGGACAGTGGCAATCCCGCGCACGCGGCGCCGCAAGGCAT
This sequence comes from uncultured Rhodobacterales bacterium, assembly GCA_964604565.1. Lineage (GTDB taxonomy): Bacteria > Pseudomonadota > Alphaproteobacteria > Rhodobacterales > Rhodobacteraceae > CAZRZN01. The sequence goes on along the minus strand of CAZRZN010000012.1, from coordinate 19,916 downwards.
GGCAGACCGCGCGCGGCAACGGCGACGGCGGCCACATTCTGACCCGCCGGGCACTGGCCCCGGCGTCCTTCAATGATTAGGTTCGCGTCAAACCACCCCGAAAGGCCCCCTTCCGCATGGTCATTGGCACGATTGCAGACACGCTTGCCCGCAGCGTGGAAAACGTCACCGGCACCCTCTCGGAGACCTTCTTTGAGCCGACCCTGCGCCTTGGCGTCACCGGGCTGTCGCGGGCCGGCAAGACCGTCTTCATCACGTCGCTGGTCGCCAACCTGATGGATCGCGGCCGGATGCCGCAACTTGTCGCGCAGGGCGAGGGACGGATCCTGTCGGCCTTTCTTCAGCCGCAGCCGGACGACACTCTGCCGCGCTTCGATTTCGAGACGCATCTTGCCGCGCTCACCGCGCGCGCACCGCATTGGCCCGACAGCACCCGCGCCGTGTCGGAACTGCGCCTGTCGCTGAAAATCCGCCCCGCGGGGCTGCTTGCTGGCCTGCAGGGGCCGCGCACACTGCATCTCGACATCGTCGATTATCCCGGCGAATGGCTGCTGGATCTGTCGCTGATCGACAAGAGCTATACCGATTGGTCGAAAGACATGCTGGACCGCCTGCCCATGCGTCCCGGCGGGCCTGAGCTGCTGGCGCAACTTCGGGCAGAGGACAGCACGCAGACCCTGGACGAGACGCGCGCGCGCACCCTTGCGCAGGCCTATACAAGCGCCCTGCACGCGGCGCGCGAGGCCGGATTTTCCGATTGTTCACCGGGACGCTTCCTGCTTCCGGGGGAGCTTGAAGGCTCCCCCGTGCTGACCTTCGCCCCGCTGCCGCCGCAGCAAGGCGCGCCGCGCCGTTCGCTCTGGCGCGAATTCGAACGCCGTTTCGAAAGTTACAAGGCGCGGGTGGTGAAACCCTTTTTTCGCGACCATTTCAGCCGCATCGACCGGCAGATCGTGCTGGTCGATGCGCTGGGGGCCATTCATTCAGGGCCACGCGCGATGGAGGATCTTCGCCAGACCCTGGCCGATATTCTCACCGCCTTTCGTCCGGGCAACAATGCCTTTCTCAGCAGTTTGTTTCTGGGCAAACGGGTCGAAAAAATCCTGTTCGCCGCGACCAAGGCCGACCACCTGCACCACCTGCAACACGGTCGCCTGACGGCCATCATGGAGGCCCTCACCCGTGAGGCGCGGGATCGCGCGCGCTTTGCCGGGGCAGAGACGCAGGCCATGTCCATCGCAGCCCTGCGCGCCACCACCGAACAAATGCTGCCGCATGAGGGTCGTGACCTGCCCTGCGTGCGCGGCACATTGCAGGAGACGGGCAAGCAGGCCGCCTTTTACCCCGGGGAATTGCCGGAAAACCCGGCCGCCCTGCTGGGTCCCGCCCGCGAGGGCGCGGAGGGTTGGCTGGATCAGGATTACGGCGTGATGAATTTCGCGCCCGCCCCGCTGAGCCTGAAACCGGGCGAAGGGCCGCCGCATATCCGCCTCGACCGGGCGGCGCAATTCCTGATCGGGGACCGGCTGTGAGACCGGCGGTCATCACGCTACACACGGCCCAGCCGGCCGACGCGGGCACGCTGGGCGCGATGATCACCGACGCGGCAGCCGCCCATGCATGGAAACCCCGGCCGCATTCTGCCGCTCAGGATATTGCCCACGCCGGGATGATGATCGACCACGGATGGGTGACATTGGCCGAAAGCGACGGGGCCATCTGCGGGTTTCTCGCGGTCGAGGAATCCTACATCCACGGGTTGTTCGTCGCCCCACATGCGCAGCGGCACGGGTTTGGCAGCGCGCTGCTGCGGGATGCACAGCGCGGGCGCGACCGGCTCGAACTGTGGACCTTTCAGCGCAACACCGATGCGCAGCGGTTTTACCTGCGGCACGGGTTTGTCGAGATCGCAAGGACCGCGGGCGACAACGACGAAGGCCTGCCCGACATCCGTTATCAGTGGCGCCGCGCGGACGCCGCGGCCAGAGGATACAGACCATGAGCAAACCGCCCAAGGGGCCCGTCCTGATCGAGATCGACGACGATGGCGCGGAGGCGCCCAGCCCGTCCACCGCACCGCCCGTCCCGGAGCCGCATCTGCACCCGCCACAGGGCGCCGCAATGACAACGGTCGCGGCCTTGGCCGGGCGTCCGCCCTCTTTGCTGGCGCGCTGGTTCTGGCGTCTTCTGGCGGCGCTCATCGGCACGCTGGTTTCCATCGCGGCATGGCAGTTCGCGACGGATCTGATTGCCCGGACGCCGATTCTTGGCTGGGCGGTCACGGCGCTTTTTGCCCTTTTTGCGCTGGTCTGTGCGATGATTGCCATCAAGGAGGTGGCAGCCTTCAGCCGGCTGTCCCGGATCGACGCGCTGCATCACGATGCAGAAACCGCGCTGGCCGAAGAGGACCTGACCCGCGCGCGCAAGCTTACCGACGATCTGGTGGCGCTCTACAAGGGGCGGGAGGACACGCGCTGGGGCCGCGAGCGGATGCAGGAGCGCAAGACGGAGATCTTCGACGTGAGCGGCCTGCTTTCCCATGCCGAGATCGAATTGCTGGCCCCGCTGGACGCCGCCGCCCGGCGCGAGGTAGAGGCCGCGGCCCGGCAGGTCGCCACGGTCACGGCGCTGGTGCCGCTTGCGCTGGCCGATGTGGTGGCGGCGCTGACCTCCAACCTGCGGATGATCCGGCGGATCGCCGAGATCTACGGCGGCCGGTCGGGGACATTGGGAAGCTGGCGCCTGACACGGGCCGTGATGTCCCATCTGGTCGCAACCGGGGCCGTCGCCGTGGGCGATGACATGCTGGAGCCGATCCTTGGCGGCGGGCTGCTGGCAAAGCTGTCGCGCCGCTTTGGCGAAGGGATGGTCAATGGCGCGCTGACCGCCCGCGTCGGCGTCGCCGCGATGGAGGTCTGCCGCCCGCTGCCCTTTGGTGAAGGCCGCCGCCCGTCTGTCCGGGCGATCATCCGCCGCAGCCTGAGCGGGCTGGTGATGACGGAAAAGACATAACCTCTGGCGCGGTTTTCCATGACGCCGGCGGTCGCGCGTCCTTGGCGCCTCATGAATTGGCGCGGCTTATCGGGCCGTGTCAGGGATTCCTCAGATCTTGCGGCTCAGGGCCAGCCGGATGCTGCCCCGAGGCAGGCGCCCGAACGCAAAAACCACTGGCAGGGCATGGCGGACAGGAAGCGCACTCTTGCAGCGCGATCGCGCGCCCCGGGTCCGGAAACCCGGACCTGTGTTTCCGCGTCGAGCAGGGCTAGACTGCGGCGAAATTGCCAAGGATCGCGCCGTTGATCGAGTCTCTCTTCGTCCTGTTGGGTCTGGCACTCCTCGCCATCCCGGTCTCGGTCATCGTGCTGGTCGTGTCCCATCTGCGTCTGCGTCGCGACGTGCAAGAGCTTCGGTCGACGCTGAAGGGGTTGCAAGGCACCGCAGGCCCCCTGACCACATCGGAAGATCCGGCGGACCGGGTCGCCACACCCGCCTCGCAGAAGCCGCAGACCGCATCGGATCAGGTTCGCGCCACGCAGGACAGCGCGCCCGCCCACCCTGCCCCGACACCCAAACCCGCCCGCGTCGCGCAGGCGACATCCGCCGCACGGGACGGCACCCCCTCCCGTCTCTCGCGATTGATCGCATGGTTGCAGGAGAACTGGTTCTACGCGGCCGCGACCGTGTCGCTTGCACTGGCGGGGGTATTTCTGGTGCAATACGGGGTAGAGACCGGGCTGTTGACGCCCACCGCCCGGGTCGTGGCGGCGCTGTTGTTCGGCGCGGCGCTGATCACTGCCGGGGAGGTGATCCGCCGCCGGTTCGGCGATGACCGATCCAGCGCCACCGCCTATCTGCCCTCTGTCCTGTCGGGTGCGGGCCTTGTGTCACTGATGGGTGGCGTGCTTGCAGCAAGGCTGCTCTACGATCTCATCGCCCCCGGCCCGGCATTGGGCGGGCTGTTCGGCATCGCACTCTTCGGGCTATGGCTGGGATGGCGGCACGGGCCGTTGCTGGCCGCCGTGGGCCTGATCGGCGGAATGGGCGCGCCTTTTCTCGTCGGTGGCCAAAGCGACCATCCGGAATGGCTGCTGGTGTATTTCGTATTGCTGGCCGCGTTGGGACTGGGGATCGACACCCTACGCCGCTGGGCCTGGGTCAGCGTGCTGGCGGTCGTTCTCGGCGGGGGGGCGGGGCTGATCCTGACACTGTCCGACAACGCGAATGAATCGCTTGCCGCCGGATTTGCGGTCTACGCGGCAGTGCTGGTCGCACTCGTCGTCCTGATCCCTGCCCGCGGATTGACACCCGATCACGATGGCCCCTGCGTGAGCGAGACGGTGCTGGCCAGCGGTGACATCGGACAACCGATCTTTCCCGTGGTTCTGGCCATGGCGACAATGCTTGCGGCCTGTTTCGGCCTCGGGCTTTCCGCGCAAACCACGCCGCTGACCTGGGCCCTTTCGCTGAGCCTGGCGGTCGGTCTTGCGACGCTCCTGATCCTATGGTCGCGCAGGGCGCCCGCCTTGCAGGATCATGCGGCGCTGCCGCTGATCACCCTGCTTGCGCTTGTCGCCCTGCCGGAACTGAACGCGCAGGGCACGCGCGCCCTGACCGAACAACTGGCGGCGCAGGAGGGGCTGACCGAACAACGCATGCCGCTGGACATTACTCTGGTGCTGCTGGCGGGGGTTCTGGCGGGTCTTGCCTGCGCTTGGCGCAGCCTGCGACCGGGACGGTTTCCGGTGGTCTGGGCCGGGGCCGGGGTCCTGTTTGCCCCGCTTGTCGGCCTGTCGCTGGAGTTCAGCTGGAATGCGGCGGACCGGATCGGCGACTGGCCCTGGGCGTTGCATGCGCTTGCGCTGGCGGCCTTGATGGTGGCCAAGGCCGCGCGTTTTGCCCGCGTCGATGGTGAGGACCGGCTGCGCAGCGCCCTGGCGACCGTGTCGGCGCTGGCCTGCCTGGCGTTTGCCTTGACGGTGCTGCTGACCGACGCGGCGCTGACACTTGCGCTGGCCTCTGTCGTGTTGTCCGCCGCCGCGCTGGATCGGCGGTTCGATCTGCCCGCGATGACCGGCTTCATTGCGGCGGGCATTATCGCCTTGGGCTACCGGCTGGTGATCGACCCCGGTCTGGAATGGGCGGTCGATGTCCCGGTGGCAGAGATGCTGGCAGCTTATGGCGGCACGCTGGTGGTGCTGCTGGCGGCGCTCCGGCTGGGGCGCACGCGCCCCCGTCCTCGGGCGCGCGTCTTTCTGGAGAGCGCGGCATGGTCGGTGGCCGGCATGGTCATCAGCCTCAGCCTGTATCACGCGATAGAGGCGTGGGTCGGGCACGCGGAAGAGGATGCCCATTGGGTTCTGGGTCTTCACGCGACGATCTGGACCGGGGCTGCGCTGGCGCAGTTGGAACGTCTGAAGTTGGGTGGCGCATTGCGCTGGTTGCGCGTCGGCCTGGCCGGGGTCTTCGGCAGCTTGGCGCTGGGTCTTCTGGCGGCCGCGCTGAGCCTTGGCAACCCGCTGCTGGATGGCCAGACGGTCCACGGCCCGATCCTGCTGAACACCTTGATCCCGGCCTATCTGCTGCCCGCCATCCTGCTGGCCCTTGGCGCGGCGCGCCTTCGGCATCTGGCCCGTGGCATACGGCTGGCACCGGGCGGGCTGGCTGCGGGTCTGGGGATCTTCTGGCTTGGCCTGACCATCCGTCATGCCTGGCAGGGCGGCAATGCGATGCAGATCGACGCGGGCATCGGAGAACCTGAACTCTACAGCTACACCGTCGCGCTGCTGCTGGCGGGGGCGGGCCTGTTCTATCAGGCGCTGGCGCGCCGCTCGGACAGCCTGCGGCAGGCCGGTGTCCTTGTCATCGGGCTGGCGGTCGCCAAGGTGTTCCTGATCGACATTTCAGGGCTGGCGGGACTTGTCCGGGTGTTTTCCTTCCTGTTGCTGGGGATCTCGCTGGCTGGGTTGGCGTGGTTGAACCGCTGGGTTCAGACCCGCGCAGCACACGGCACGGGGACGAAACCCGCGGATTGACCCCACCGGGCGCGACATGACCGTGACCCCCAACCTCACATCCGAAGGGAGCCCAGAGGCGGCAACAGATCGCCGCAGACCAGCCTGCCCAGAACCCGCGGCAAGGGCGGCACGGTCGACAGCGGATAAAGCACCCGATCGCGCAGGACAGGCAGCGCGCGGCTGTCCGATTGATATTGTGGCGTGAAAAGCCTGCTCATCGCCTGATAAGCCCGCACATGCCAGCGGCGCGCCTGCGCATACCATGCCGCCGCAAGCGCCACATCGCCCCGCGCCTGCGCAATGGCCCTCGACAGGGCCCATGCATCCAGCAGCGCCATGTTCGCCCCCTGCCCAAGCTGCGGGCTGGCCCGGTGTGCGGCATCGCCCAGATAAACAATGCCCTCCGCAAAGGGTTTTCGCAGCGTGCCATGGGCATAGCGGGCCATTGTCATCTGCGCGGGGTCGGTGATCTGGCGCGCAAAGGGGGCAAAGGCCGGCCAAAGCGCCAGAGCCTCGGCGCGCCAAGCCTCAACCCCGCTGTCCAGCCAGTCTGCATGACCGCCGGCGGGCAAGGACCAGAAGACGGACGCGTGAAATCCCTCTTGCCCCGGCAATCGGCCGACCGGCAAAACGCCCAACATCCGATCCGCCCGGCGGTAGGTCTGGCGCAACTGATCACGGCGCAGATCCGTCTCATCGGGCCAGCGCACCGTGCCCCACAAGGCGCCATAGCCCAGCGGCCGCGCCCGCATGGGCGACAGCGGCGAATGCGCACCGGACGCATCCACGATCAAATCGAACGGCCCCTCGCGCCCGCTTTCGAACAAGAGGCTCCGCCCATCGCGCCCCGTGACACGGTGCCCGGGCCGGATCTCCGCCCCGGCGGCGCGCGCCGCGTCATACAGCGTCTGGAACAAGGCCGCGCGGTGGATGGCAAGGCCAAAGCGCCCCTGCCCCGGGCCGTCATAGGAGACATCAAGAACGGTCCGGCCCCTGTCAGCCTCCCGGCCCAGCATCCGGTGGATCGGGGTGCCCCATCCCAACGCCGTTTCGTCAAGGCCAAGACGCCGGAGCACCTCAAGCCCGACCGGCTGCACAACCAGACCGGATCCCAATGGCACGGGTCGGTCGAACTGGTCGAAGACCACGACCCTGTGACCACTGCCGCCCAAGGCCGCCGCAAGGCCAAGACCGCCCATCCCGGCCCCCGCGATCGCAATATCCAGCCGCATCGCATCTTTTCCCACAGTTTGCGTCAAGGCATCAGCACAGACTGGGCACAAACGCGCCTTGCCGCAATCGGCAAAGCGTAAGGATCGCGCTTCGCATGGCCGGACGGCTTGCGGATCGTAACCCCAACAAGCGGCGCAAGGCTTTCGGTTCCCGCTTACCGGTCGATCTTCGCGGGACATGAGGTTGCCCCGGATCCGGCACGCACCCCCATCACACAACCTACCGACTCCCTGCTTGATCTCCATCTCACGTAACAAGGGGACGGCAGGACTTTCCGTGCTGCATTACCTGCGCTTCAAGGCTCTGGCCGACGCTGACCCGGCCCGTGGGGCGCCCGCCTTCGACCATCCGTCAGCGCCCCCCCCCCGATCCGGTCAACGGCCCCCCGCAACGCCCATAAGCTGATGGCGCGACCGCCAGGAACCGCACGCGGCGAAAGGCGAATTCATGTGGACCGGCATCGCCCTTCTTCGGGCCGGAAATATCCCGGGGGTGAGGCCGGAGGCCGAGGGGGCAGCGCCCCCTGACGGCCCGCCCTCACCCCGTATCCCGGCTTGCGGTCACCGGCATGCGGTCTCTCTGTTTCGGCATATCGCGTCGCCTTGCCGGCGGCATCCTCTGGACGCCCGCCAACTCCCGGCTTATAAGGCGCCCAAGATGACCCGCTTCGTGATCATTCTGCGAATTAAATGCCCGGCGCTCTGACGATACGAGCCGCCGGGACAAGGCGTTTGAGACTTCGCGCCGCCCCTTCTTCCTGACCGAATTGACCGTTTCAAAGGACGCCCGAGATGTGCGCCGACACGCCTGACACCACCCTTCCCGACTACAAGACCACCCTGAATCTTCCGCAGACCGAATTCCCCATGCGCGCGGGCCTGCCCAAGCGCGAACCCGGCTGGCTGGACCGCTGGGAAACCCTCGGCATCTATGACCGCCTGCGCGAAAAGCCCGGGCGGCAGCCATTCATCCTGCATGACGGCCCGCCCTACGCCAATGGCCACCTGCATATCGGCCATGCGCTGAACAAGGTGCTGAAGGATTTCATCGTCCGCAGCCAGCAGATGATGGGCCGCGATGCCCGCTACGTCCCCGGCTGGGACTGCCATGGCCTGCCGATCGAATGGAAGATCGAGCAGAAATACCGCGAGAAGGGCCAGAACAAGGATGAGGTCGACGTGGTCGACTTTCGTCAGGAATGCCGCCGTTTCGCAGAAGGCTGGATCGACATCCAGCGCGACGAGTTCAAACGCCTGGGCGTGACCGGCAACTGGGCCGATCCCTATCTGACAATGGATTTCCACGCCGAGCGCGTGATCGCGGAGGAATTCCAGAAATTCCTCATGACCGGCACGCTCTATCAAGGCTCCAAACCGGTGATGTGGTCGCCGGTGGAAAAGACCGCCTTGGCCGAGGCCGAGGTGGAATACCACGACCACAAGAGCCATACGATCTGGGTGCCGTTCAGGGTAATCGCGACAGAAGCGGCAAACGTTAAACATTCCGATCCAACGTATTCGGATCAAAACAGTCGAATCCCATACGACAGTTTGCTGTATGCAAAGGTGGTCATCTGGACAACCACGCCTTGGACGATCCCCTCGAACAAGGCCGTCGCCTACAACCCCGAGATCGCTTACGGGCTCTACGAAGTCACGGGCACACCGGACGAATGCTGGGCGAAGATCGGAGACCGCTACGTGATCGCCGATGCGCTGGCCGAGGAGGTCCTAGGTCGCGCGCGGTTGGAGCCGTCCATGTACCGGCGTATGCGGAGTGTGAACGGCACTGAACTTGCGCAAGTGACCCTTGCCCACCCCTTCCGGGGCGCCGAGGGCGCTGAGGGCTTCTGGGACTACGACGTGCCGATGATCGACGGCGACCATGTCACCGACGAGGCGGGCACCGGCTTTGTCCATACCGCACCCAGCCACGGTCAGGAGGACTACGATGCCTTCCTGCAACGGGGCTGGCTGGACCGGATGACGCACAACGTCGGCGAGGAGTCCGAATTCCTGCCGCATGTGCCGCTTTTCGCGGACCTCAGGGTGCTGGATCACAAGGGCAAGGAGGGCAAGGCCAATACCGCCGTGATCGACAAGCTGGTGGAATGCGGCGGTCTGCTGGCGCGCGGCCGCATGACCCACAGCTATCCGCATTCCTGGCGGTCCAAGGCGCCGGTGATCTACCGCAACACGCCGCAATGGTTCGCCGCCATCGACCGCGAGGTAGGCGACGGGCAGGACACCTATGGCAAGACGATCCGGCAGCGCGCCCTGACCTCCATCGACGAACTGGTGACATGGACGCCACGCACCGGACGCAACCGGCTGTATTCGATGATCGAGGCGCGGCCCGACTGGGTGCTGTCACGTCAGAGGGCGTGGGGCGTGCCGCTCACATGCTTCACCAGAAAGGGCGCGCTCCCGACCGATGCGGATTTCCTGCTGCGGGACGAAAAGATCAACGCCCGCATCAATGACGCCTTCGAGGCCGAGGGCGCGGATGCATGGTACAAGCCGGGCGCCAAGGCGCGTTTCCTCGGCGACGACTATGATCCGAACGAATGGGATCAGGTCTTTGACATCCTCGACGTCTGGTTCGACAGCGGATCCACTCATGCCTTTGTCCTTCGCGACCGCCCGGACGGGGCGGAGGACGGGATCGCCGATCTGTATCTGGAGGGCACGGACCAGCATCGCGGCTGGTTCCATTCGTCGATGTTGCAGGCCTGCGGAACGATGGGGCGCGCGCCCTATCGCGGCGTGCTGACCCATGGCTTCACGCTGGACGAGAAGGGCAACAAGATGTCCAAATCGCTCGGCAATACGATCGCCCCGGAGGATGTGGTCAAGCAATACGGCGCCGATATCCTCCGGCTCTGGGTGGCGCAGGCCGATTACACCGCCGATCAACGCATCGGACCGGAGATCCTCAAGGGCGTGGCCGACAGCTATCGCCGTCTGCGCAACACGCTGCGCTACATGCTGGGCGCGCTCACGCATTTCACCGAGGCGGATCGCATGGCGCCCGCCGAGATGCCTGAACTGGAACGCTATGTCCTGCACCGTCTGGCGGAACTGGATCACGTCGTTCGCAAGGGTTATGCGGCCTATGACTTTCAGGGGGTCTACCAGCAGCTCTTCAACTTCTGCACCGTCGAACTGTCGGCCTTCTACTTCGACATTCGAAAGGACGCGCTTTATTGCGACGGTGACACCACCCGGCGACGTGCGGCGCGCACGGTCATGGATCTGCTGTTCCACCGGCTGACCACATGGCTGGCGCCGGTCCTTGTCTTCACCATGGAAGACGTCTGGCTGGACCGGTTTCCCGGGGCGGATTCTTCGATCCACCTGCAAGACATCCCCGACACGCCGATGGACTGGCTCGACGAGCCGCTCGCCGCGAAATGGGCCATGGTGCGCCGGGCGCGCCGCGCGGTAACCGCCGCGCTGGAGGTTCAGCGGACCGACAAGGTGATCGGCGCCTCGCTGGAGGCGGCGCCGGTGGTCCATGTGCGGGAGCCCGAGATGCTGACGGCGCTGAAGTCCGTGGCCTTCGAGGATGTCTGCATCACGTCAGATATCCAGCTTAGCGGCGATCCAGCCCCTGCCGAGGCCTACCGCCTGCCCGAAGTCGAGGGTGTCAGCGTGGTCTTTGAAAAGGCCGACGGCGAGAAATGCCAACGCTGCTGGAAGATCCTGCCCGACGTCGGAACCCACCAACACCCCGGCACCTGCGCGCGGTGCAACGCGGCGCTTGGCTGACGCATTCGGAACGGGGCCGGGATCCGAAGCGGATTTCGGCCCCGGCCCGTCGGTCGGCGGCCCGGCGCCGACCGTCCGCTGACCGTCAGTCCGGCACGGCCAAAATCTGCCGCGCGCACGATCCAGCGATAGTGCACGACACGGTTCAAAGAACGACCCCAAAAATCGACCTCGCCCCAAGTCGCCCCGGCCAAAAGGCCGGTGGGGTTTTTCGTCAGGGCCGGTTCAGACCAACCCCCGGTCGCGGGCGATCATGGCCGCATGCGTTCGGTTGCGGGCTGCGAGCTTGCGGCACAGGGTCTTGACGTGCAGCTTGACCGTGACCTCTTGCAGGTCGAGATCCCGCGCGATCTCCTTGTTGGCCTTGCCCGCGCAAATTCCGCCCAGAACCTGACTTTCGCGCCGGGTCAGCTTGTCGGCGGCGTTTTGCTCCGGTGCCGCCACGAAATCACCGGGGGTATAAATCTCTCCCGACGCCATGAAACGGGCCGCCGTCACAAGCGACCGGGCGCTGATGGTCTTGGGGACAAAGCCCTGTGCGCCCGCTTTCAGTGCCGCCGCGGCCACATCATGCGTGGCACTTCCAGACAACAGGGCCACCGGACGACCCTCATTTGCCTGACGCATCAGCGACAAACCTTCGAGTCCGTTCATCCCCGGCATGTTGTAGTCCAGCAAAACAAGGTCGAAACTGCCGCTTGTTTCCGCCATGGCGACCGCCTCCTGCAGGTTGGCCACGGTCCGGACCTCCTTCACCTCATCCCGATCCAGATAGGCGGCAAGGGTATCCCGCACGAGGCCATGATCATCAGCAACAAGTATCCGCATTTTCCGCTCGACTCCCGGCAGCACCGCCGTCCTTGATAATGTTCAAATATGGCTCAACGGACCAATGCCATATTATGCATCTGAATTTCCCGGGGGACCAGCCCTATGCCGCCACCTGTGCAGGACAATGCCGCGACGTCCTGTCGGGAAAGGCCGATCACGACCGGCCCGACGCGACAGGAGCGGCTGGCGAAGGCCGCAAGGCTTTGCTATGCTGGGCGGCCGCCGGTGCAGGATCCGGCCTGCCAGCGCGAGACGTCCATGGTCCGAACGATATCATTGCCCGATTTCCGGGACCCCAGCTGTCCGGGCCCGTCATGAAACGCAAGCGCAGGATTGTTCTGAGACCGTTTCAATTTGCCGATGTTGCCGTGCTGAGGCGGTGGCTTGCCGGAATGGTCATCGTGATCATGGTCATCGTGATAGCCGTCCTTGTGCTGGATCTGCGTCAGCAGATGCAGCGGCTTGCATCCTCGGCCGCGGACAACATGCAATGGACGATCGGACAGGCCGAGATCGAGATCCTTGCGCTTGAGACGGCCGCACTGCGCGCGGAGCAAGGCAAGGTCGGCCTTGCGGAGGTTCGCCTGCGCTACGACATCTTTTACAGCCGCATCGCAATCCCGACCGAAAGCCAACGGTTGCAGGACCTGTTCAGTTTCGGCGCCACGCCGGAGCGTCTTGCCAAGATGACCCGGTTCCGGGACGCATGGCTCCCGGTGATAGATGGACCCGATCCGGAGCTTTGGGCCGCATTGCCGCAACTGGCGGACGAGGCCAATGCGCTGCGCCAGACGGCGCGCGACATCGCTCTGGCCGCGGTTGCCCATTTCTCCGAGGCTGGGGATATCCAGCGCAAGAGCCTTGGATCCAGCCTGCTGCGGATCGGCCTGCTGACCGTTGCCCTCGTGAGCTTGTTGGCGGTTCTGGGGCTGGCGCTGTATCGACTTGCCCGCAAAAGCGACGCCGTAGCCACCGTCAATCGCGAGACCCGTGAACGGATCGAAACCATCCTGTCAGCATCGCTCGATGCGATCATCGTGTCCGATGCGCAGGGTCGGATCCTTGACTTCAACGGGGCGGCAGAGCGGATCTTTGGCCATTCCCGTGCCGATGCGCTGGGCGCGGACATGGCGGATCTGATCATCCCGGACCAATACCGGGCCGCCCACCGCAAGGGGATGCAGCATTTTCACGAAAACCGTCAGCACCGCTTTCTGAGCAAGGGCATCGTGCAACTTGACGCTCAGCGGCAGGACGGAACGGTCTTTCCCGTCGATCTGTCCCTTGCACAGGCCCAAAGTCCGAACGGCGTCATGTTTATCGCCTTCATGCGCGATATCTCCGACCGGGTGCGGGGGGAGGTCGCTCTGAAACAGGCGCGCGACCGCGCCATTGCCGGCGAAAAGCAGAAGGCCGATCTGCTTGCCGTGATGAGCCATGAGATGCGGACGCCGCTGAACGGCATGCTCGGGACGCTGGATCTGATCGACGAGGGGGGCCTCGACAGCGAAAACCGGCGCTATCTCAAGATCTTTCGCGCCTCCGCCCATATCCTGCGGGGGCATGTCGATGACGTGCTGGACATTTCACGGCTGGATGCGGGCAAGCTGAATCTCCGCAGGGTGCGCTTCGATCTCATTTCGTTGCTCGAAGAGATCATCGACAATCAGCGCCAACGCGCCCGGATCCGCGGCAACGTCATAGTCCTGTCCCCGCCCGATCCCGCGCTGCACGAGGTCTACAGCGACCCGGACCGCCTGCGGCAAATCCTGCTGAATCTTCTGGGCAACGCCATCAAGTTCACCCGGAACGGCCGCATCACGCTTGAAGTGGATTGCTCGGAAGGACTGGATGCCGTTGAAATCCGGGTAACCGATACCGGCATCGGCATCTCCGGGGACGACCTTGACCGGATTTTCGACGATTTCGTGACAATCGACAGTTCCTATGCGCGCAGCACCTCCGGCACCGGGCTGGGGCTGGGGATTTCCCAGCGTCTTGCCGCAGCGCTCGGTGGTGACCTCGGGGCCGAAAGCGAACCGGGGGATGGCAGCCTTTTCTGGCTTCGGCTGCCCCTGGCGCCGCCTGCCCGGCATATCCCCCAACCTGTCGAGGACAGGCAGGAGCCAGCTGCATGGACCGGCCCCCCGCTGGACATCCTTCTGGTGGAGGACAACATGGTCAACCGTATCGTCGCCCGGGATCTGCTGGAACGCGACGGGCACCGCGTCGGGACGGCCGTAGATGGAGAAAGCGCCCTGAAGATCGCCGGACGCAGCCGATACGACGCGATCCTCATGGATATATCCATGCCCGGAATGGATGGGTTGACCCTTGCGCGCGCTCTGCGGGCTGGCCATGGCGTCAACGCACAAACCCCCATCATCGCCACCACGGCCCATGCCCTGCCCCAAGAGGTTCAGGCCTTTCGCGCGGCAGGGATGCGCACGGTGCTGCTCAAACCGCTTGGCGTGCAGTCACTCCGCGCTGCACTGGCCGAGGCGCTGGCAGAGCCCAACGCCGATCCGACGCCCAACGCCCCCCATGACACAGAGCTTCCCCTGATCGACGCCGCGCATCTGCGGGAGATGCGCCATGAATTGTCGCACACAAGATTTCAGCAGGCGCGCGCAACCTTCGAACACGAGATGTCCGCCTTCATGTCGGCGCTGCCCACACAGATCAGCGGCGACCCCGCAACCCTTGCCGATCTTGCGGCGGAAGCGCACCGCATGGCCGGGTCCGCCGGGGTAATCGGCGCGCACCGGCTGATCGAAAATCTACGCGATATTCAGGTCGCGGCGCGCGCGTCGGACCATGCCCGCCTGCGGCAAGGGGTCGATCCCCTGCAACAGTGCTGGGCAGCGACCCTTATGGCGTTTGAGGGCTCCGCGCCCATCGTTCCATCCGGGCACTGACCGACGTCATTATATGCCTGATCCTTAACTGCCCTGCCGCGCATTCGGGCCGGCGACACGCCGGCAATCCGCCCTGAGGACGCATGCGGGTTATTCGGCGGGGCAATCCCGGCAGCCGCTTCCCCATTCCGGGTTTCACGGCACGCGGTGGCCGGAGTCCTGCCTGCTGCATACAGTTCACATTTTGCACACGACCTTCTAGAAGGCAGGCATCACGCCGGAGATCACCATGTCCAACCCGCTCTACGACAGGCTTCTGGGCCATCAGGCCGAAAACAGATCCGTTTTCCTGCACCTGCCCGAGGGGGGGCAGATCACCTACGCCGATTTCGTGGCCCGCGTGGCACAATTTGCGGCGGCGGTCCGCGAACTGGGCCTGCAACCGGGGGATCGCCTTGCCATGCAGGTGCCGAAATGCCCCGACGCGCTGGCCCTGATCTTTGGCTGCATTCAGTCAGGTGTGGTGTTTCTACCGCTGAACACTGGCTACACGCCCGACGAAATCGCCTACTTCGTGGAAAACTCCGGTGCCGCCCTGCTGGTGTGCGATCCGGACAGCGCCGATGCCCTGAACCCCGTCGCAACCCGCAGCACTGCCCTCTGCGAAACGCTCGGGGCAGATGGCGCGGGCAGTCTTGTCGCCTTGGCCGACGCCGCACCCTGCCACGCAAGGACCGCGCCCCGCACGCCGGACGATCTTGCCGCTTTGCTCTACACGTCCGGGACAACCGGGCGGTCCAAAGGCGCGATGCTCAGCCAGAACAATCTGCTGTCAAACGCGCAGACCCTTGTCGATCTGTGGCAGTTCACTGCGGACGACGTGCTGCTGCACGCGCTGCCGATCTTTCACACGCACGGGCTGTTCGTGGCCATCAACGTGACCCTTGCCGCCGGCGGGGCCATGGTCTTTTTCCCGAAATTCGATGCCGGGGCCGTTCTGGACTGGATGCCCCGCGCCACCAGCCTGATGGGCGTGCCGACCTTCTATTCCCGTTTACTGAACGATCCGCGCTTTGACGCGGATCGCGCACAGAACATGCGGCTCTTCATCTCCGGCTCGGCACCGCTGCTGACACAAACCCATCGGCAGTTCGAGGCGCGTTGCGGGCATCGGATTCTCGAACGCTACGGCATGACCGAAACCAACATGTCCACGTCAAACCCCTATAAGGGCGAGCGCCGCGCAGGAACCGTGGGCCTGCCCCTGCCGGGGGTGGAGGCGAAGGTCTGCGATGAGACCGGACAGGAGCTTGCAGCGGGTGAGATTGGCACGCTCGAAGTGCGCGGTCCGAATGTCTTTCAGGGCTACTGGCAGATGCCGGAAAAGACCGCCGCCGAGTTGCGCGAAAACGGATTTTTCATCACCGGCGATCTCGCGACGATAAGTCCGGATGGCTACGTCAGCATCGTCGGACGGGGCAAGGATCTGATCATATCGGGCGGGTTCAATATCTACCCAAAGGAAATAGAAGACGTCCTCGACGCCATTCCCGGAGTCCTCGAATCCGCGGTCGTCGGCGTGCCGCACCCCGATTTCGGCGAAACCCCGGTCGCCGTTCTCGTGGCCGAGCCGGGCGCTTCACCGGATCTTGCCGCGATCCACGCCGAAATCGCGTCGCGGCTGGCGCGTTTCAAGCATCCCCGCCACATGGAAGTGATAGAGGCCCTGCCCCGCAACACCATGGGCAAGGTTCAGAAAAACCAACTGCGGGAGCGTTACGCGGAGGCGTTCTCAGTCTGAGATACCAGGTTTGGCCGGCGCCTCGACGGCGTAGCCACAGCGGACCGGCTTGATGTCCAGCAGGGGCGTCCCATCCAGACAGTCGAGCCCGCGAACCGTCAGGACCGCCCCGTCGCGGCGCACCAGTTTGACGATCGAACTGCCGATCGGGTTGGGCCGCAATGGCGAGCGCAGCGAAAAGGTGCCGCGCGTGACGTCGTTCGCCTTTGGGCTTTGGGTCAGCAGGTCGCGGCGCGCCTCATGCAGCCAGTAAAGCACCTCGATCCTGTCGGCCTGTTCGATCCCGTCCAGCGCCGGCGCATAGACCGGATCAATGTGCAACCGGCATTCGGGACCATCCTCGCGGCCCTGCCGGGGACAATCGGCGCGAACCATAAAAGGTGTCTCTATACGGCCGATGAAACGCAAACCCGCATCCGTTGCAGGCGGCAAGGTCGCGCAGATCTCTCCGGGGCGCAGCCGGTCATTGTGAACGGAACTCGACATACTTCCACCATGACCCGATGGCACGGCCGGCACCAGACGTTTATTCAGCGCAGGAATGCGGTCAGACCATTTGGGGCCCCGGCGTGCCCGGTCTCCGGATCGTCTGTCCCATGACATTCCCGATGTATCCCCCACCCCGACCGATCCGGAAGATCGGCACCCGCGTCATGAATGCATCGCGTCCCGCCGCTTCGACGCGAACCGATCCAATGGCCACCCCGCGTGCGGGAAAGACATGCGCCCGATCCACCGTGAGCGGACAAGGCACGCAAACCGGCTGCCACCCGCGAAACGATACGACGCAGGTCCGCCCAGACTCACAGACCCCGCGAAGACCACTGCCCGCCAGCGACCCGTGCCGCTTCTTCTCTCGAAAAATACTCCGGGGAGTCGCGGCCCGCCGCGACGGGGCGGAGCCCCGGCACGCCCAACGACTGTGCCAAAGGCCGAAAAGAGGGGGGAAAATCCGCCAGAACGCTTCCAAGCCCCGGGCTACGGGGCATATGATCATCCCATGACAGCAAGAGCCGACATCATGACGCCCCCAGCACAACTGACCAATCGGCTGCGCGCCTTCCTGATGCGCCTTTATCCCGACCGCGACGCAGACGCGCTGACACAGGAGGTCGTCAGTGCATTCTGGCCTGAAGACCGTCACGCCCGCAAGCGGGGCCGCAGAGCAGGCAACACGCTTTGGTCGCAGAAGGACGCGCTGCTGATCACCTATGGCGACAGCCTGATCGACGGCGTCTACAAGCCGCTGGACCTGCTGCGCGACTTCCTCGGCACCTACATGAAGGGCGCGGTGAACGGCGTGCACATCCTGCCGTTCTTTCCCTATACCTCCGACGACGGCTTTGCCGTGACCGACTATCGCAAGGTCAACCCGACGCTGGGCGACTGGCCCGATATCCAGCGCATCGGCTCGGAATGGAATCTCATGTCGGATCTCGTGCTCAACCACGTCTCAAGCCAGGGGACATGGTTCAACGCCTACCGGCAAGGCCAGCCGCCTTACGACAAGTTCTTTTACGAAGCCTCGCCCGATGACGATCTCTCGGCCGTGGTGCGCCCGCGCACCACGCCGCTCTTGCAGGAGGTCGAGACCGCCATGGGCAGGCGCCATGTCTGGTGCACCTTCAGCCACGATCAGGTCGATCTGGATTTCCGCAACCCGGAGGTCCTGCTGGAAATCATCCGGATCATTCGCCTGCATGTGGATCAGGGGGTCAAGATCATCCGCCTCGACGCGGTGGCCTTTGTCTGGAAGGAGCCGGGCACACCTTCGATCCACCTGCCCAAGACCCACGCCATCGTGCAGCTCTTGCGCGTGCTGGCGGATTTCGCGGCGGAACCGATTGTCCTGCTGACCGAAACCAACGTCCCCAAGGCAGAGAATCTCAGCTATTTCGGACAGTTGAACGAGGCACACTGGATCTACAACTTTCCACTGCCGCCGCTGATCCTGCATGCGATGCTGTCTGGCGATGCGCGCGCGCTGTCAAACTGGCAACGCGCGATGCCGCCAGCGCCGCATGGCTGCGCCTATCTGAACTTTTCCTCCAGTCACGACGGGATCGGGATGCGCCCCGCCGAAGGTCTGCTGCCCGACGAAGAGATCGCGCAAATGATCCGGACCGTGCAGGCCACCGGCGGGCTGGCCTCGATGCGGGCGCTGCCGGGCGGCGGCACGGCGGTCTATGAACTCAACACGACCTTCTTTTCGGCCATGCAGCGGACGTATCGCGGCGAGGACGGAATGCAGGTGGACCGGTTCGTCTGCTCGCAGACCATCGTGATGTCGCTGGAGGGAATCCCGGCCTTCTACATCCATGCCATGCTGGCCACTCCGAACGACCTTGAGGGCGTGGCACGGCGCAACATGAACCGGGCGATCAACCGCCACCGCTGGGACTACCCGTCCTTGCAGGAAAACCTGTCCGATCCGGAAAGCGATCAGTCACGCGTGCTTGCCGCCCTGTCGGAAAGGCTGCGGCTGCGGGCCAGACAACCGGCGTTTCACCCAATGCCACGAATTTCACCCTGCCGCTGGACGAACGCGTCTTTGGCGTCTGGCGTCAGGCGCTGGACCGCAGTCAGTCGATCTTTGCCCTGCACAACGTCAGCGCCGAGACGGTGGAGCTTGCGCCCAAATCCCTGAACCTCATCGCGGATGAGGACTGGATCGACCTGTTGTCCGGTGAAAAGCTGCACCCGGAGGCAGACGGTGTGACGCTGGCCCCCTATCAATGCCGCTGGATCACCAACAAGCTCTGAGCGACCCATGACCGAGCAAGAGATATCCACGTTTCAAGAAAGAATTGCGAAGAAGTGCTCGGAACTTCCATGCCAATCGAGGGGCAACGACGATTCCCAGCCCGAAGCGGTCATGGCGCGGAACTGTGGGACTGGTCTGAGTGGACCTTCGCGTAAGGTCAGTCGATTTGCTGATGTGCGGACGAAGCTGACATTGGGTGCATGGCAGAAGGCCTCTGACTTGGGCTCGAAGCTGCTGTTGCGCCTCTGGTGTCTGTTGTGTCAAGCTATTTCAAAGGGATCTAAGGAAGCTGCATGGTGATCAAGTTTTTTGCCTCCCTTATTTCGGGTTCTTCTGACTTCCGGCCAAGCCTTGAATGGGTTGATTCTATTGCCGACGAAATTGGAGCAGACCGCAAGGTATTCGCATCTGCTTTAACGGAAGCTGGCGTTAACTACGCTATTTGGATGAAGATGTTTGAAGCGGCAGCTGACGATCAACCAGACGAACGAGATCGTTTGAGGTCCTTCGCTCTGATGTTGATACCAAGGGCGGAGCAAGGATTGATGCTGATGGCGTCACGCTTTGGGAGGCAGCCACAAATTGTAGAGGTTGCTAGCAGGCTGGAGGCATACTCGTCTCGGAACCGTTCCAACCAAGATGCGG
>CAZRZN010000011.1:0-39407 GCA_964604565.1 uncultured Rhodobacterales bacterium | reverse complement strand
CTGACGCGCGCAACCTCCCTTGGCGTGACGGCCACCGCGGCCTACGGCTTACTGGGTCTGTCCCGGCCGGCACAGGCGGCGGCACACGCGCAGGCCGGTGGCACCCTTCGCATTGAATCGACGGTAAAAGCACTTAAGGATTCGCGGACCTATGACTGGCCGCAGATGTCGAATTTCACGCGTGGCTATCTGGAATATCTGGTCGAATACCAGACCGACGGCAGTTTTGCCCCGATGCTGCTGGAAAGCTGGGAGGTCAATGAGGACGCAACCGAATACACGCTGAAGGTGCGGCCGGGGGTGAACTGGAACAATGGGGACCCCTTCACGGCCGAGGATGTCGCCTTCAACATATCCCGCTGGTGCGAAACCGCCGTGGAGGGAAATTCCATGGCATCGCGGATGGGATCGCTGGTGGACCCAGAGACCGGAGAGGCCCGCGACGGCGCAATCACTGTGGTCGATGACAGCACTGTCAAACTTACTTTGAACCAGCCCGACATTACGTTGATCGCAGGCTTTTCAGACTATCCGGCGGCCATCGTCCATCAAAGTTTTGGCGGCGACCCGCTGACCGATCCCATCGGCACCGGACCCTACCTGCCTGGCGAATTCGAAGTCGGCGTGAAAGCGGTGCTGGTCAAAAACGAGGATCACGATTGGTGGGGAGAAGGTGCTTACCTTGACCGCATCGAGTATATCGACTTCGGCACCGATCAGGCATCCATTGTGGCCGCCGTCGATTCCGACGAAGTCGACATGATATACGAGTCGCTCGGCGATTTCATCCTGATGCTTGACGGGATCGGCTGGACGAAATCCGAGGCGGTGACCGCGAACACGGTGGTCATACGCCCGAACCAAGCCGCCGAGGTCAACGGTATGCAACCCTATGCGGACGCTCGGGTGCGCCGCGCACTCGCCATGGCGGTGGACAATGCCGTGCTGCTGGAACTGGGCTTTTCCGACAATGGGCGCGTCGCCGAAAATCATCACGTCTCGCCCATCCACCCCGAATATGCGGAGCTGCCACCGCCCGCCTATGATCCGGAAGGCGCGGCGGCGCTCATGGAAGAGGCGGGGATGATGGACTTCGAGCACGAGCTGATATCCATCGATGACACATGGCGCAAGAATACCAGTGATGCCGCCGCCGCAATGTTGCGCGACGCGGGCTTCAACGTGAGGCGGACGGTGCTTCCCGGTTCGACCTTCTGGAACGACTGGGCAAAATACCCGTTCTCGGCCACCGACTGGGCGCAACGTCCGCTTGGCGTTCAGGTTCTCGCGCTGGCCTACCGCTCTGGCGAGCCTTGGAATGAAACCGCCTTTTCAAACGCGGAATTCGATGCGGCGCTGGCAGAGGCGCTGGCAATCGCCGACGCTGACGAGCGGCGGACAGTCATGGCAAAGCTGGAACAGATCATGCAGGATGAAGGCGTCATCATCCAGCCCTATTGGCGGTCGATCTATCGTCACCACAGGGAGAATGTCGTCGGTGCCGAAATGCATCCGACCTTTGAAATCCATGTCACCAAACTTGGCTATGCAGCCTGACGGCTGACGGCCCCCTCTCCGTCTGTCTGCGCCGGATATGTGCAGACAGACGGTCCCCCCACGACGCTTCGATGGGTCAGACCACGGGTTTCTGGCAGGCTGCGAAAGCAACCGATAGTTCGACATGCGTGGATCAATCGGACATTTGCACAGGTTGTGCCCATCGGAAACGGGGCTGCCACCCGTCGACCTGCCGCCGGGTATCAATCCCAATTGGGGTTCACGTCACCAACGACATTCAGATTTGAAGGACAGTCCCAATTGCCACCCCTGAGGGGCACATAGAATTGGTAGATGTACCCGTCAGGCGAATCCATCCGTGAATGGCTGTAGGTCGCAGGCACGCCATCCACGGGAAAGCTGAGTTCCGTGTCCTCGAAAACGCCGGTATCCGAGTAATAGCAGACAGCCTGATTTGTTTCACGTTCCTCTGCCAAGACGGCGCCGCTTGTCGCCAGAATGGAAACGAGACTTGTGGCGTATCTCATGATCAGGTCCTTCAATCGGATTGCCGGACCATGTCGGGGTTGCCCCGCCAGATCAAGATCTTGTTGAACGATCAAACGGTGCGCCACAGGTCTTTGGAGACAAATTCGCTAGGGGCCTTGCGGCGAAGACAGTGGCGGGTTTTTCAGAAACTCTGCGCTTTCCGGCTTCGGCGCATTCGGGTCGGTCGCATTTGCCCTGCCCGACATAATCAGGTCGGGCCTGTGTCTGCGAGACAGGTGAGCAGCCATGCGCTCGGTCGGATGCGGCTATGCGCATAGTCTACTGGCGCTGCACCGCAGCAAGACATAGCTTCATCACCAAGGGGAGGAGCCCATTCCTGCAATGAGGAGCCCTGTTATGGCACATATGCACAGCACCCACGCACCACGCGAGAACATCTTTGCGACTTTCTTCGATGCACTATTCGATGGCCTGGCCGCGATTGGCGAGGCCAATGGCCGGATAAATGAGGTTGATCGGCTCAACGCGCTCTCTGATGAGAGCCTGAGCAAGATGGGCCTGCAACGAACGGATATCGTGCGTTACGTCTTTCGCGACCGTTTTTTCATCTGATCTGACTTCCACGCCCAGGTGACGTCATGACTGGGAAATATGACCGCCGCGCTCTTCAGGGCGCGGCGTCATCGTTTGCGGGAACGCGATTCATAAAAGAAGCCGTCCGGCCCTGCGCGCTACGTTGTCTTCGGCCCCGCCGCTGCGGATAGGCGCCGGCTCGTGTCGCGCTCTCGGAACCTTTGCTCATCCATGTAAGAGACGAGGCTTTGCCTTTTCCATCTGGCGCACGATGGCATGCCGGCTTGGACAACCAAAAAGGGCCGCCCCTCTGGACGGCCCTGTATTCTGTGAACCTGCGGGCAAGACGCCGCTGGATATCAGTTCTGTGCGTAAAATTCGATGACCAGGTTCGGTTCCATGATCACCGGATAGGGCACGTCAGACAAGCCCGGCGCCCGCACGAAGGTCGCTGACATCTTTGAGTGATCGGCATCGATGTAATCCGGAACGTCACGCTCTGCCAACTGGGTGGCTTCCAGCAGGACGGCGAGCTGTTTGGATTTCTCGCGGACCTCGATAACATCGCCTTCTTTCACGCGATAGGACGGGATGTTCACGCGCTTGCCGTTCACCAACACATGCCCGTGGTTGACGAACTGGCGGGCAGCAAAGACTGTCGGCACGAATTTCGCGCGATACACGACTGCGTCGAGGCGACGCTCCAGCAGGCCGATCAGGATCTCGCCCGTATCGCCTTTCATGCGCTCAGCCTCGGCGAAGATGCGGCGGAACTGTTTTTCGGTAAGGTCACCGTAGTAGCCCTTCAGCTTCTGTTTCGCACGGAGCTGAAGACCAAAGTCGGAAATTTTCTGTTTGCGGCGCTGGCCGTGCTGCCCGGGTCCGTATTCACGGCGGTTCACGGGCGACTTGGGGCGACCCCAGATGTTTTCGCCCATACGGCGGTCGATCTTGTGCTTGGCAGAGGTGCGTTTGGTCACCGTCTGATCTCCTTCTTGTGTGGGTTTGTGGAACTCCCGGTCAGTCCCGCCGACCACATCCCCGCGAATACTCGGGTTGTGGACGGGTTTCGCGCCAAAGACACCACAAACTATGAAGGGCGTTGTCCTCTCCCCGGGCCTTGCCGAGGCGACAGGAGTCCCCTTGCGGGGGCCACCAACACCAATGAGTGCGCGCTTATACGGTGACCGAAGTCCGAGTCAAGTCGCATGACGCAAGCGCGAAGAATTTGAACCAAAGAAGAACATTAAAGAGTTTTTTACCCTTCAGAGCCCAATCTGCCATCATCAGCATACGGAGGCGACAATGGCAGGCAATTCGTCCGCGCTTGGCACCGGGGCGCAGAATGCGCAGGGACATGCGGTCGTGACGCGCAACGCATCCGCCATCAACATGGTGCGCCGCGCAATCCGGCAAAGTCAGGTCGTGCTGGCATTTCAGCCCGTGATGCAATCGCATGCACAGGACCGGGTTGCGTTCCATGAGGGTTTGATTCGCGTGCTGGATGAGACCGGGCAGGTGATTCCGGCCCGGGACTTCATCGCCAGCGTCGAGGAAACGGAATACGGTCGGCTTCTGGATTGTATCGCGCTGGAACAGGGGTTGGCCGAGCTTGCCCGCGTTCCAAGCCTGCGTTTATCGATCAACATGTCGGTGCGATCCATAGGTCACGGCCAGTGGATGCGCACGCTGCGCCGCGGCATCGACGCTGATCCGACCGTGGCGGAACGGCTTATCCTCGAGGTGACCGAAAGCTCTGCCATACTGATGCCGGAACTGGTCAGATCCTTCATGAGCGAATTGCAGCGCCGCGGCATCACCTTTTCCATGGACGACTTCGGCGCCGGCTACACGGCCCTGCGCCATTTCAAGGACTTCCGCTTTGAAATCCTCAAGATCGACGGGCATTTCTGCCGCGGCATCAGCTCGGACCCGGATCATCAGGTGATGGTAGGCGCTTTCGTCAGGATCGCGAAACAATTCGACATGATCACAGTCGCCGAACTTGTCGAGACCCAGGCCGACGCGGACTGCTTGACCGCTCTCGGGCTGGACTGCCTGCAAGGTTACCTGTTCGCCGCACCCACGGTAAACCCTCCCTGGCGCGCGCTTGAAATCAAGCGAAAGGTCGGCTGACCTACCGGTATCGACGCGGAACTGGCAGGTCTCTTTGACTGAGACACCCTGTCCGGTTCTTCTCCGCTCGCGATTCCGTTATTTCCCCTGTAACAAGTGAGGAAGAGACGGGTTCGCAACCGGCGGGTCCGGGTCTCGGATTGAAGCACCCGCTTGCCTGGAGGAATACATATGACCAACGTCGTTATCGCAAGCGCCGCTCGGACGGCCGTCGGAAGCTTTGGCGGTTCGTTTGCCAGCACCCCGGCGCACGATCTTGGCGCCGCCGTTCTCGAAGCCCTTGTCGCCCGCGCCGGCGTCTCGAAGGACGAAGTCTCCGAGACCATTCTCGGTCAGGTTCTGACCGCCGCACAGGGTCAGAACCCTGCCCGGCAGGCGCATATCAATGCCGGCCTGCCCAAAGAAGCCGCCGCATGGGGCATCAACCAGGTATGTGGTTCCGGCCTCCGTGCGGTCGCGCTCGGTGCGCAGCACATCATGCTTGGCGACGCGTCGATCGTCTGCGCCGGCGGACAGGAAAGCATGACATTGTCTCCGCATGCCGCCCACCTGCGCGCGGGCCACAAGATGGGTGACATGAAATACATCGACACGATGATCCGCGATGGTCTTTGGGATGCGTTCAACGGCTACCACATGGGCCAGACCGCGGAAAATGTCGCGGATCAATGGCAGATCACGCGTGAGATGCAGGATGAATTTGCCCTTGCCTCGCAGAACAAGGCCGAGGCTGCGCAAAAAGCCGGCAAGTTCGACGACGAGGTGATCCCCTTCACGGTCAAGTCCCGCAAGGGCGACATCGTGGTCGACAAGGATGAATACATCCGTCATGGCGCGACCATTGAAAACATGCAGAAATTGCGCCCCGCCTTCACCCCGGAAGGATCGGTTACCGCTGCGAATGCCTCGGGCCTGAACGACGGCGCGGCAGGTGCCCTGCTCATGTCAGCCGTGGAGGCTGAACGCCGCGGGATTGAACCGCTCGGGCGGATCGCCTCCTATGCAACGGCAGGTCTCGACCCGTCGATCATGGGCGTGGGTCCGATCCATGCGTCGCGCAAGGCGCTGGAAAAGGCAGGCTGGAAGGTCGAAGATCTCGATCTGGTCGAGGCCAACGAAGCTTTTGCCGCACAAGCCTGCGCCGTGAACAAGGACATGGGTTGGGACCCGTCCATCGTGAATGTCAACGGCGGCGCGATTGCCATCGGCCATCCGATCGGGGCCTCCGGCGCCCGGGTCCTGAACACATTGCTGTTCGAGATGCAGCGGCGCGATGCCAAAAAAGGACTTGCCACGCTTTGCATCGGTGGTGGAATGGGCGTCGCGCTCTGCGTGGAGCGGCCGTAACCGGTGTCATAAGGGATATCAGGGGCGCTCTTTGCGCCCCTTTTCTTTTAAAGCACTGACGTAGGCGCACCGCCTGACCAAGATGATATCTTGCGCACCATTATTGCGCGCGATGCGATTAGCCGGTAGCAAAGTTACCAAGACAAAATAACGAAATTGGAGGACATCCCATGGCACGTGTAGCACTCGTCACCGGCGGAAGCCGGGGCATCGGCGAAGCCATTTCCAAAGCACTCAAGGCCGAAGGCTACGAAGTTGCGGCAACCTATGCCGGGAATGACGAAAAGGCCGCCGCCTTTACAGAGGCCACCGGTATCAAGACCTACAAGTGGAACGTCGCGGACTACGATGCCTCCAAAGCTGGCATCGCCCAGGTCGAGGCAGACCTTGGCCCGATCGAGATCGTCGTTGCCAACGCCGGCATCACCCGTGACGCCCCGTTTCACAAGATGACACCGGATCAATGGAAAGAGGTGATCGACACCAATCTGACCGGGGTGTTCAATACGATACACCCTGTCTGGCCAGGCATGCGCGAGCGCAAATTCGGCCGTGTGATCGTGATTTCGTCCATCAACGGTCAAAAAGGGCAGTTCGCTCAGGTCAACTATGCCGCGACCAAGGCAGGCGATCTGGGTATCGTCAAGAGCCTGGCGCAGGAAGGTGCCCGGGCCGGCATCACGGCCAACGCGATCTGCCCGGGCTATATCGCCACGGAAATGGTCATGGCCGTTCCCGAAAAGGTCCGCGAGGCCATCATCGGGCAAATTCCTGCGGGCCGTCTGGGCGAGCCAGAGGAGATCGCGCGCTGCGTGACCTTCCTTGCGTCCGATGATGCCGGCTTCATCAACGGGTCGACCATTTCAGCCAACGGCGCGCAATACTTCGGGTAATGCGCCTAAAGGGACGGTGGGTGGGGCGATGCGCGCATGCGCGAGCGTCACCCGCCGACCCGGACAACCGGACTTCTCGGGCCTTGCAGCGCCACTCTGCAAGGATGTTTTTATTTGGGACGGACGAGGCGGGATTTTTGGAACCAAAGACGGGCAGCTGCGGTCACTCTGCCCCATGCCAGATATTCCAGGATCTTTGCCGGCAGTGCCAGAATGGCTTTGCATCGCCCAAAGGCCTTTGTGCGGCCTGACTAGCAGTCACAACACTACTCCACGATAGCGTCACAGCAATACGCTGGCTGTAAGCGCGCTCCTGCGCGTTTCAACCAGAACGAAATTGCCGAGGCTGACCCCTGAGACCAGCGAGCACTGTCAAATGGACCTGCCTCAACCCGCGCTATTGTTCTGTCTACGAACATTGCACTGCTGGGACAGGTCCGACAGATGAGGGGTCAGGCGACAGTTTGCGGCGCCAGCCTTGTAATTTCTTCCTTGATCCGCAGTTTCCGCTTTTTAAGGTCCGCGATGCGCAAGTCATCCACGCCCGGAGCGCGCTGCGCTTCTTCCACGGCTTCCGACAAGGCGTAATGCTTCTTCTTCAGTTCCTGCAAGTGCGAACTCAAGCTCATTGGATCCTCCTTATGATGCGGGTGGTTCGAATAGTGCACCACAGAAATCCTCTCAAGTCACGCTGCGCGTGCAGCATGACATAGGGAAAAATGTAAATATGATACAACTCAGCGGAGAGTCGCCGGAAATTCCAACCCAGCGCCCTGCGTCATGATCGCCTCGAATTGCGCGGTATAGCGATTGCCTGGCTCGATATGTTGCGCGCCCTCGTGAATCACAACACCGGCGTGAAACCGGAATGGCGCACGGCCCTCCTTGCGCCCCCTGACCAGAATCAGGCGTGGCGCACGACCGACACGGGGCAGCAGCGGCAAAAGCTCCAGTGCACCAAGGCACCTTTGCATGGCCGCGACAAGATCGGGCAGTCGTTCGGCACGCTGGATGAAGGTAGCATAGCCGCGCGGTTTCAGGCGCCGCGCGGCGCAAATCACCCAATCGGCCAGCGGCGTAGACCCGGCAAGTGCCAGTTCGCGGTCTGCCGCCTCGGCACCGATGCGGCTGCCGGTCTCGAAATAGGGCGGATTGGCGAAAACATGGTCAAAGCTGCGCTCTTTCATCGCGGGCGGCGGATCCAAAAGATCACCGCTCCATATCGCCCCCTGCAACCCGTTGCGCGCAAGGTTCTGGCGGGCAAGGTCGGCATAACCCGGCTGCAACTCCAGCCCCGACAGATCCAGCCCCGGCACCCGAACGCCAAGGCAGCACAGACCCGGTCCGCCGCCACACCCCAGCTCAAGCACGCTTTGCCCCGGTCTTGCCGCGACAGAGGCAGCCAGAACCACCGGATCGGTCCCCGCGCGATATCCTGATTTCGGTTGCAGCAGTTTCAGACGACCGCCCAGCATGGCGTCTTCGGTCAGCGCATCCGGGGCAAACGGCTCAGCCCTCAAACTGCACACCGGCCTCGCGCAATATGCGACGGGCGCGATCCGCCTCTGTTGTGCGAACCATCAGACGCCGCGGCAGAATACCTATGGAACCTTCAAGGACGCTCATGTTTACGTCCAATTCAAAGCTCTCTATACCCTCCCCGTTCAGAAGGGTGCGGACCAGCGGGATCAGCGTTATATCGTTTGTGCGCAAGAGCTCTTCCATGAGAGGGATGTAAAGACAAGGCGGCCGGTTTGTCGAGCCTTGCACGGGAGTTTGATCAGTTTGGACGATATGAGCGCAAAGCCGCATGAACGCCTCGCCGCGTTGCTGGCCGATGACCTTGCAGAGGTCAATATCCTGATCCGCGAGCGTATGGCCTCGGAACACGCGCCACGGATCCCCGAAGTGACCGCGCATCTTGTCGAAGCGGGGGGCAAGAGATTGCGCCCGCTGCTGACGCTGGCGGCGGCGCGGATGTGTGGCTACCCCGGCCCCTACCATATCCATCTGGCGGCAACGGTGGAATTCATTCACACCGCGACCCTGCTGCATGACGACGTGGTGGACGAAAGCAGCAAGCGGCGCGGACGACCCACCGCGAACCTGCTGTGGGACAACAAATCAAGCGTTCTGGTCGGCGACTACCTGTTTGCCCGCTCTTTCCAGTTGATGACCGAAACCGGCAACCTGCAAGTCTTGCGGATCCTTTCGAACGCGGCGGCAACCATTGCCGAGGGCGAGGTTCTGCAACTCACTGCCGCGCAGGATCTTTCGACCAGCGAAGCGATCTATCTTCAGGTCGTGCGCGGCAAGACAGCGGCGCTGTTTTCTGCAGCGACAGAGGTCGGCGGCGTCATCGCGGGGCGGTCCGACGCGGAGGTGCAGGCGCTTTTTGATTACGGCGATGCGCTTGGAATCGCCTTTCAGATCGTTGACGATCTGCTGGATTACTGGGGGTCCGACGCGACGGGAAAAAATATTGGCGATGACTTCCGGGAGCGCAAGCTGACCCTCCCGCTGATCAAGGCCCATGCCGCTGCGGACAAAACTGAGCGCGCCTTCTGGAAGCGGGTGATTGAAAAGGGCAAACAGGAAGAAGGCGATCTTGAACACGCCATACATCTGCTGAACAAGCACGGCGCGCTGGAGGCGACGCGAAAAGAGGCCCTGGCCTGGACGGCGCGTGCCCGCGCGGCCATGGAGGTTCTTCCGCCATCCGAGATACGGGACCTTTTGATCGATTTGAATGACTACGTTGTGGCCCGGGTCAACTGAGCCACTCAAGGCCGCTGCCTCAGGCCAGTGAATGGGGGCAGCTTGCATGACACATGGGTCCGCACAGACCTTCGCCTTTTGCCGAATCCGGCCAGCACACAGACGGATGAATACGGCACGATTCCAAGCAGGGGCGGCTGCCTTCCACTGTGAGCGAGAGGCGCCGACATTCACTGACGCGCGACCGGCATCCAGACCGGTAAGCCCTCAGCACCATTTTTCGTTGCCGGACCCTGCCTCCAAGAGTCAGTGCAACCCGCAGGCCCTTACCCACCAATCGGGATGCGCGGATTGCAGCGCCTTGGCCGCGGCATGGGCGGAATCCTCGCCGTCGAAGACGGCGAAGCAGGTCGCACCGGACCCGGACATGCGCGCGATCCGGGTGCCTTGCAAATCCCAGAGGGCGTCCAGCACCGCACCGATGACCGGCTGGATGGCCCTAGCGGGAGGTTCCAGATCGTTGCGTTGTCCTGCCAACCAACGAAGGACGGCCTCGGGTCCGCCACTTACGGGACATGGTGTCATCGCGGCGTTGTTCTTGTCCGGTAATCGACGAAAGACCTCTGGCGTGGATACGGACACGCCGGGATTGACCAGGACAGCCTGCAAAGGCGGCATGGACATCGAATGAAGTATTTCACCGATTCCTGTCATCCGCACAGCATGGCCGACCCTGCAAACCGGCACGTCCGCCCCCAGCATCAGAAGATCGACCGGGGAGGAGCGCGCGAAAAGGCATTCCATCCCCGTCAGCACAGCCGCCGCATCGGATGACCCACCGCCAATTCCCGCCGCGGCTGGCAGATGTTTCTCCAAGCTTATCGCGACGGGCTTGCCAAAGGCGTCTGCCGCCTTCCAGCACAGGTTTCGCCGATCATCCGGCACGTCCTCCGCCATCGGTCCGGTCACCCGCAGCGAGGTCTGTTCCGCAGGCGCAACCGTGATCCGATCTCCGACATCGGCAAACATGACAAGAGAATCGAGCAAATGATACCCGTCGTCACGCTGTCCCGTGACATGCAGACTGAGGTTTATCTTGGCCGGGGCAAAGACCTCAATCGCCGGCACTGTCGTCGGCAACCTGCAAGGGGGGCGCCCCTTCTTCGGCAAGGACCTGATCCAGCCCGACCTCAAGCTTGCGCCTGATGCGCTCCGGATCGGCCTCTTCGGCGGCGTCTTCCCAGTCGACGAAGGACAGCGCGCGTTTCCACATGAATTCGGCTTCACGTTCGCGGCCCACGGCCCAATAGACATCGCCAAGATGATCATTGACGATCGGATCGATTGGCATCAGTTCCGCGGCACGTTCCATATGCGGAACGGCCTCTTCATAGCGGCCAAGCCGGTAGAGAACCCAGCCGAGACTGTCGACGATATAGCCGGAATCGGGACGCGCAGCGACGGCCCGTTCAATCATGCTGAGCGCCTCGTCGAGCTTGATCTGCTTTTCAACCAGCGAATATCCGAGGTAGTTCAACACCTGGGGCTGCTCTGGATTCAACTCCAGCGCCTTGCGGAAATCGGCTTCGGCCTCGCTCCACATATCCTGCCGTTCATAGGCGATCGCGCGCGCATAGAACAGGAACCACTGCCGCTCGGTCGTCTCTGAATACAGGGAAACGGCCGTCGTATAGGCATCCACAGCCTCGGCATAGCGTTCTTCAGCGCGCAGATAATCGCCCAGCGTCATCTGAACCACTGGCAGGGTGCCGTGGGTTTCCGCCAATCTTTCCAGGACGCCGATGGCCTCATCGGACCGATCTTCGGCGCGCAACGATGCGGCACGCCCCATTTCGGCGGCGTGATATGCCGGATCTTCCACCGGCACCCGGGCATAGGTTTCCACGGCCAGATCATGCTGCCCGATCTCGTTCAGCACCTCCGCCGACAGGAGGATGGCATCCACATGGTCCGGCCGCAGATATTCCGCCACGCGGGAATAGAGCAGCGTCAGATCCCCGCTGTTTTCATTCGAAAGCGCGCCGGCCAGCGAGTAAAAGACCTCCGCGATGCCATCGCGGGGCGAACGGACATGGTCGAAGTTCACCGTCTCACCCGCGTCCAGCCGCGTGCGCAACTGTTCAAGACCGGGGTCCAGATCACTGCCGAATGCGAGGCTGATCAACTCGACGGCTTCGGCGTTCTGGTCCAACTGGCTGAGGATTTCGGCATGGGCCATGACCCCGCGACGGGTGGAGGACATGCCTGCCGCATCGCGGCTGCCAAATATCTCTGCCGCGCTTTCGTAATCACCGACAGAGGCCAGCGCCATGGCCTTGTGATAGGCGGCAAAGGGTCCAAGGCCCTGCACCTGCGCGACATCGTCAAACGCCACGAGGGCGGCGCTCATGTCGCCCTGACCCAGCAAGGCCCATGCCTTGATCAGCCCATCAGCCAGCGGACCGATGCCGCGCCTGTCGTCAACGGCGGTCACGACCGCGCCGTAGGACTCGCCGCGGGCATCGCGGGCAAGCGTGGCCATTTGCGCGATTTCGCTGGTCAGGCCTGCCTCCGTCAAAGTGTCGGCATAGGTCGACGCGCGATCCACCTCGCCCAATGAGATATTGGCAAGCACCGCACGCTCCAGCAGCTCTGGCCGCCCCGGATCATTGGCCAGCGCCCGACCGCAGTAATACGCGGCAGCCTTGAAATCGCCCAGAAAGCTGGCCTGACGCGCGGCAAGATAATCCCCTGCAAAGCCGTTCGCGGATGCCATCGCGGGCACCAAAAGCGTCGCCGCAAGCAGGCCCGCGCGGATGGTTTGTGTCCATGCTGTCAAGATGACGGTCTCCTCAATGGCCGGTTGAACAGAGCGTAGGGCGATTGGCAGCACAAGGCAATCGGCTCCGGTTTGGCGAAGGGCGCAGGTGCCACCGGTTCGATCACGACCACGCGAGGTCGCCAAAGGCACGGGCATCCGGCGCGCCTTTGTGACGGCGCGCCGGCGAGAATTGCCTACATGTTGGGGTAATTCGGTCCGTCTCCGCCCTGCGGGACCGTCCAGTTAATGTTCTGCGACGGATCCTTGATGTCGCAGGTCTTGCAATGCACGCAGTTCTGGAAATTGATGACAAACCGCGCGCCCTTGCCTTCTTCCCTGACCACTTCATAGACCCCTGCCGGACAGTATCGCTGCGCCGGTTCGTCGTATTTCGGAAGGTTGATCGAGGTGGGGATATGCGGATCCTTCAGCTTGAGATGGGCGGGCTGGCTTTCTTCGTGATTGGTAAAGCTGAAGGCGACATTGGTCAGCCGGTCAAAGCTGAGCTTGCCATCGGGTTTGGGATAGTCGATGCGTTCAAACCGCTGAACGCTGCCTGTCGCCTCCGCATCCGTCTTGTCATGCGCGAACGTCCCGAAAAGCGACATGCCGAACAGGTTGTTCGTCCACATGTCCAGACCACCCAGCGTCAGGCTGGCGGCAAGACCGTATTTCGACCAGATCGGTTTGACATTGCGCACCCTGAAAAGATCCTTGCCGATGGCGCCCTGACGCACCTCGGCCTCATAAGCGTTCAGTGCGTCGCCCGAGCGGCCTGCGCGGATCGCCTCATGGGCGGCCTCCGCGGCGGCCTTGCCTGACAGCATCGCGTTATGGTTCCCCTTGATGCGGGGCACGTTCACCATGCCGACGGAACAGCCCAGCAACGCCACGCCCGGCGCCACCATGCGCGGCATCGACTGCCAGCCGCCCTCGGAAATCGCCCGGGCGCCATAAGCCACGCGCTTGCCGCCCTCCAGCAACTCGGCCACCATCTTGTGGTGCTTGAATCGCTGGAATTCCATGTAGGGATGGAGATGCGGGTTTTCGTAATTCAGATGCACGACAAAGCCGACGTAGACCTGATTGTTCGCAAGATGATAGATGAACGACCCGCCTCCGGCGTTCGATCCAAGGGGCCAGCCCATCGTATGCGTGACGGACCCTTCCTTGTGCTTGGCCGGGTCGATCTCCCAGATCTCCTTCATGCCAAGGCCGTATTTCTGCGGATCGCTGTCCTTGGCAAGGTTGTATCTGGCGATGACTTCCTTGGACAAGGATCCGCGAACGCCTTCGCCGAGAAAGACATATTTGCCCAGCAATTCCATGCCCGGCTCATATCCCGGACCCGGCGTGCCGTCGGAGTTCTTGCCGAATTCGCCCGCCACGACGCCGCGCACTTCGCCGTTTTCGCCGTAGATCACCTCTGAACAGCTCATGCCCGGAAAAATCTCTACGCCCAGCGCCTCGGCCTGTTCGGCCATCCAGCGGCAGACATTGCCCATCGACACGATGTAGTTGCCATGGTTGCTCATCAGCGGCGGCATCGGAAAGTTGGGAATGCGCATCTGGCCCGCTTCGCCCAGCAGGTAAAAATTGTCCTCGGTCACCGGGGTGTCGAGCGGGGCGCCCTTTGCCTTCCAGTCTGGGATCAACGCATCCAGACCACTGGGGTCGAGCACCGCGCCTGACAGGATATGCGCGCCGATCTCGGATCCCTTTTCCAGCAGGACAATCTCCAGACTGTCGTCAAGTTGTTTGAGACGGATCGCAGCCGACAGGCCGGCGGGCCCACCACCCACGATGACCACGTCATATTCCATGGATTCGCGCTGAACGTCGGACATTCCGGATCCTTCCCAAAGGCAGTGAATTTAAAGGTCGCGACTGAGTAGCGCGGGCGTGCCGCAAGGGTCAATCACGACACCACGTCGTCGGGCGTGAAACCCGCGATTTCGATGCCTTCGGGGATGATTTGCCGCGCCCCGCCGGGCAATGGCCGCCCACGCGCTCACAAGATTTTCCTATCATCCGGGGGCGGAAAGGGCTAATCGGCAAGGTGAACTGTCCCGGACGCGCCGCGTCGGAAAAATCCTGCTGATTTGATGGCAGGCTTGGCTTTACATCGGTCCGCCGCGCGACAACACTCATCCCGACACACCCTGAAAGTAAAAGACGACCCGCACAATGGACAAGATTCTGATAACCCGCGCGGGTTACACCGCGCTCGAAACCGAATTGAAACAGCTCAAGTCCACGGAACGCCCCGCCATCATCAAGGCGATCGCGGAGGCGCGCGAACTGGGCGACCTCAAGGAAAACGCCGAATACCACTCGGCCCGCGAAAAACAGGGCTTTATCGAAGGGCGCATCAAGGACATCGAAGGCGTGCTGGGCCTCGCCGAAGTCGTCGACCCCAAGAAACTGTCCGGATCGGTCAAGTTCGGCGCGACGGTGGAAGTTGTCGACGAGGATACCGACGAGGAAAAGACCTGGCAGATCGTCGGCGAATACGAGGCAAGCGTCGAAAAAGGTCTGCTGAACATCAAGTCCCCGATCGCGCGCGCCCTTATCGGCAAGGATGTCGGCGACAGCGTCGAGGTCCATACGCCCGGCGGCAGCAAGTCCTATGAGATCCTGAGTATCGCCTACAAATAAGGCAGGTCCGAATGACCGACCAGAAGGACGCCCGTCCAACCCTGCCCGGCATCTACCCGCTTGGCGAAAGCGAGGGGATCACCGGCGTGGAGGTGGCGGCTGCCATCGTCACGGTGCTATGGGTTGTGCTTTCTGGCTGGTATTTTTTGCGCAGCCCGGTCGAGGACGGCGCGGCGATGCGCTTTATGCTCGCGCTCATGGTGATCGTGATGCCGGTCGCGCTGATCTGGGTCGCTGCCCTTGCCATCCGCGCCGCGCGCGTGATGCGGTCGGAAAGCACGCGGTTGCAGGCCGCCATCGATGCGATCCGGCAGGCCTATGTGCAGCAGGCCCAAAGCGGCAAGGGCACCGCGCCGCATCCGCAGGTGGTCAAGCGTCTGGACGACATCGCCAGTGCCCAGAAAAACCTGGAAGCGACGCTGGCGATGCTGGGCGGCATCCGCCAGGCCGGTCCCGGTCAGACCGCCCTGCCCGCGACGGAAACCGGGGAGGGCGAACACCAGGCGACCTTGTCGCTGGGCACCCCGGCCGAGGATCTGCAGCCGCCCCTGTCGAATCCCGATTATGTCCGTGCGCTGCATTTTCCCGAAACCGCCGACGACACCGAGGGTTTCGCGGCGCTGCGCCGCGCGTTGAAGGATCGAAGCACGGCCAAGCTGATACAGGCCGCTCAGGATGTGTTGACCCTGCTCAGCCAGGACGGGATCTACATGGACGACCTGCGGCCCGACATGGCGCGCCCAGAGACATGGCGCGCCTTTGCCAAGGGCGAACGCGGCCGGGCCATCGCATCGCTTGGCGGTGTGCGCGACCGGTCTTCACTGGCACTGGCCGCCGGACGCATGAAACAGGATCCGATCTTTCGCGATGCGGCCCATCATTTCCTGCGCCGCTTCGATACAAGTTTCGCCGGTTTCGAACCCAATGCAAACGACGAAGAGATCTCGGCATTCGCGTCGACACGAACGGCGCGGGCCTTCATGTTGCTTGGGCGGGTCGCGGGCACCTTTGACTGACTTCTGCGCCCGCAGGTCGGCGGACGCCCCGGCTCTTTGCCGGACCGGCCCGAGCCTTTCCGGGACACCATCCTGATCGGACAACCCCACAGAACCGGGGGCGCTGCCCCCTCTGCGCCTGCGGCGCATTCACCCCCGGAGTATTTGGGGAGAGAAGAAAGCGCGCGAGGCTCAGGACTGTCTCCGAGGTCCAGCCAATGTCCGACATTCGGATCGGGCAGAATCTGGCGGGTTGTGGCCGGCGCACCTTCGAGGCACCGGAGCGTTTCATGCTAGGCGTTTGGTGGATGTGTCGGATCCTGCAATCTGTCGGACAGTCCGGGAAACCGGCCTGCGACGGCACGTCAAAGCCCGAAAGCCCCAAACGGGATGAAGCGCACGGGTGCGCCTGGCAAGATCTCTTGCGCCTCGTCCGCCAGTTCGACCAAGCCTTCGGCCCAGCTGAGGCCGGATATCCGTCCGGAGCCTTCGGACTTGAACACTTCGGCACGACCGTCGCGCAGGCGCGCGCGCAGATATTCGCGACGGCCAGGTTTCTTCTTCTTGGAAAAGGCGGCTGGCACGTCGAAGCCCTGCGGCTCTGCCCAATCGGCCCCGGCCATGAGGCGCATCGCCGGGCGGGCGAAGACAAGAGTGCAGACAAAGGCCGCCACCGGGTTGCCAGGCAGGCCGAAGATCGGCACGCCGTTCCAGATGCCCAAGGCGAGCGGGCGGCCGGGTTTCAGCGCAATCCGCCATGCGGTCAAGGCCCCGCTTTCCCGTAACAGGGCCGAAACGTGATCCTCGTCCCCGGCTGACGCACCGCCGGAGGTCAGGATAACGTCGGCCTCAGCGCTGTCCAGCCTGGTGCGCAGGGCTGCCCGGTCGTCGGGCACATGCCCCAGATCCACAGCCCGATGGCCGAAGCGCGTGACGAGGCTCAGAAGCATGGGACGGTTGGCGTCGAAGATCTGCCCGGGATCTGCCGAAGCACCGGGGCACACCACTTCGTCACCGGTCGACAGCACACCCACCCGGAGCTGGGCAAAGACCGGCAGGTCGGATAAACCCACCGCTGCCGCCAGCGCGAGATCTGCGGGTGTCAGCATGCGTCCCGCCGTCAGGATCGTAGCGCCCCTTGCGACGTCCTCACCGGCACGGCGCGTGTTCGCCCCCGGCTTGACGGGGCCGCGAAAGGCCACCTGCCCGTCGCCGGTCACACAATCCTCATCAAGGACGACCGTGTCCACACCCTCCGGCAACGCGGCGCCCGTCAGAACGCGCACGGCCTGTCCCGAAGGCACCTGTCCGCGGTAGCGCGCGCCGGCGGCGGCCCGTCCTTCCACCAGCGGAAGGACGATGTCCTGCCGGTGCGGGATGTTTGCCGCAGCGAAGCCGTAGCCGTCCACCGCCGTATTGGGCAGCGGCGGGTTGGCACGCTGCGCGATGAGATCGCGGGACAGGACGCGTCCAGCCGCCTGCATGAGCGGAACGCTTTCGCCGGGGACCACGGGGGAGAGACGGTTCCGCAGGAGGTCCAGCGCCTCATCGACCGGTGTCCAGTCCACCCCCGCGGGAAGGGCGAAACAATCGTTGCGCAGAGGGGGCGGTTGCAACGGCGCGCGCACGGGGCTGGCATGTGCCGCGTCCTCCAGCGAGTCGCGATGTCCCGCGCCGAGAATCCAGGCCTCTTCGCGGCGCGCCACCTCCGGCGGTTCGGACATAATCCCGGCCAGTTGCGCTGCCGGCAGACGCGACAGCGCCAGCGAGAGCAGCCGCACCTGTTCGCGGTCCTTGATCGGATTTCCCTCTGCCTGCGCCAATGCGGTCTCCACCGCGCGCTGAACGAGACCCGGCCAGATCTCCGCCAGGACCAGCGGGGCGTGATCCCAGGCTTCAAAGGGCCAGACTGCCAATGACGGAAAGCGCCGTCTCAGCCGCGCCAGAACCGGCAGCCCCATCAGGATCTGCCCGCCCACGGTAGGTGGGAAATATAACTGAAAGCAGCTGGACGCCGCCTTTGCAGCCACGTCGCAGGCCCGCTTTTCGCGCAGGACGTCAAAGGCGATGCCCTGCTTGCGATAGGGCACGCCGGGCCAGTCGGTCCTTGAGGGTTTGCCCCAAAGCGGCCCGGGGCCGTCGAACAGTGCATTGATTTCCTCCGCGACGGCAAAGCGGTTGTTGCTGCCGTCCGGGGCGTCCTCGATGCGCGCCTCCAGCCAGGTCCAGAGGGCAAAGGGGTCATCCCGGCCGGTCACGATGCGCGCGAAGCCCGCCGGATAGCCAAACGGAAAGTCGAAACCGATAAGCATCCGCCGGCCCGCCGCCTGTTCCGTGGCGATCAAGTGGGCGATGGTCTCCTCCGCCTCATGGCGGCCGGGGCAGAAGACGGGCTCTTCCGCCACGCCGTCGCGGGTCACACCAATCCAGATCGCGTCGGCCCGGGGCGTGGCGACCCGTTTGCCCGCCGACCAGTCGATGATTGCTATGGTGTCAAAACCACTCATTCCGCCGCCATGGCCAACCCGACCTGGGACAGGATGAAATCGGCGATCGCCCGGGTGTCGTTCAGATCGAAGACAGGGCGGTCAAGGTCCAGCGGAACGTCGCTGGCCACGGCCCGAATGGTCGGATCGTCGGGCGCGATCAGGCGGTTGCCGGTTTCCGCGCGATGCGCTTCGACCTTTGGGTGACGGTCACGCTTGTAGCCTTCGACCAGCACCAGATCGACGGGCGCCAGCCGCGCCAGAAGACTGTCCAGATCCGGTTCCGCCGCGCCCCGCAGTTCCGTCATCTGCGCAACCCGTTTGCGAGACGACAGGATCACCTCTGAGGCCCCGGCAATGCGATGGCGGTGGCTGTCCTTGCCCGGGTGATCGACATCAAAGGTATGATGGGCGTGTTTGACCGTGCTGACGGTGAAACCGCGTGCGACGATCTCTGTCACCAGACGTTCCATCAAGCCGGTCTTGCCCGCGTTCTTCCAGCCGGTCACACCGTAGAGCTTCACAACAGCGCCTCCGCATGCGCCAGATCCTCTGGCGTGTTCACGTTGAAGAATGGATCGAACGGCTGCGCGGGAAAGAGCGCCTCGCGCCCGCCATGCGCTTCGGTCCAGAGCACGACCTTTTTCAACCCATCCTCCAGCGCCCTGCGCAGATCCTCGCGCAGCGCCACCGGCCAGAGGCCGAAGGTCGGGTGCCGGATCAAGCCGGAGCGCGACTTGCTCCGGGTCTGCGCATCCCCCTGCGTCGCCGCCAGCACCAGCGGATGACGCTGCCCTTCGGAGGCAAGCTGCAATCTGGGCACCAGATCGCAGGGAAAGAATGGTGTGTCGGCGGCCACGCTTACCAGCGTATCAGCCCCCTGCTCCGCCGCCCAGTCCAGACCCGCCAGCACACCCGCCAGCGGCCCGGGCTGGCCCGCGATGGAATCCGGCAAAACCGGCAGACCGTATCCGGCGAACCGTGTCGGATCACCATTGGCATTCAGCGCAAGTGCAGCGACCTGCGGCGACACCCTGTCTATCACCCGTGTCAGCAGGGTCTCTTTGCCAAGGCGCAGCAGGGCCTTGTCGCCACCGCCCATCCGCGTGGCCTGCCCTCCGGCCAGAATGACTCCGACAGGTGCCTGCATGGTTCAGAGGCCCGTGCCGGCATTCTTGCGGCGGTGCTTGCCCTCTTCGTCCCGGATACTGGCGGGATCCGCGTCACGCACCAGACGATCCGCCCCGCTGAGGCAGACGAACCGCTTTCCACGCATCCGGCCGATGCAGGTCAACCCGACCTGCCGGGCAATCTCGACGCCCCATGCGGTGAACCCCGACCGGGAGGCAAGCACCGGAATGCCCATCAGGGCGGTCTTGATCACCATCTCGGAGGTCAGGCGCCCTGTGGTATAGAGGATCTTGTCATCCGGCGACACACCTTCGCGGAACATCCAGCCGGCGATCTTGTCCACCGCGTTGTGACGACCGACATCCTCCATGTAGACCAGCGGGCGGTCACCCTGACACAGCACCGTGCCGTGGATCGCACCGGCCTCCAGATACAGCGACGGCGTGGTGTTGATCCTGTGCGCCAACGCATAAAGCCAAGAGGTTCGCACCTCTGTCTGCGGCAGGCGGACCTGTTCCAGCCCCTCCATCATGTCGCCGAACACGGTTCCCACCGCACAGCCCGAAGTGCGGGTCTTTTTCTGCATCTTCTCTTCGTAGGTGGTCTGCGATGCCGTGCGCACCACCACGGTTTCCAGTTCCTCATCATAGTCGACGCCGGTGATCCGTTCATCATCCGCAAGCATTCCCTGATTGCGCAGGAATCCGATGGCGAGATAGTCGGGGTAATCCCCGATGGTCATGGCGGTCACGATTTCCTGACGGTTGAGAAAGATCGTCAGCGGACGTTCCTCCACCACGGGAATCTGCGTCTCCGCTCCGGTGTGATCCGTCCCGGTGACGACGCGGGTCAGGCGGGATGCCTTCGGATTCGGCGCGATCAGGTAATCCGACAAGGGTCCGGCATCTGGCATGTCTGCGGGTGATTGCATATGACGTCTCGCTTGGCTAGGGCGAAGGGCGAACGGAGGGTGTAGTCATGGACGGTCAGCACACGATGTCAAGCTATTGGAGGGGTCTGCGCGACGGACTGCCCTTCATCTTCGTCGTGGTTCCCTTTGCCACGCTCTTTGGGGTTGTCGCCACCGAGGCCGGTCTGTCGATCGTGGAGACCTTTGTCTTTTCCCTCATGGTCATCGCCGGCGCGGCGCAGTTCACCGCCGTGCAACTGATGTCCGAGAACGCACCCACCCTTGTGGTTCTGGTTTCGGCACTGGCCGTCAACCTGCGCATGGCGATGTATTCCGCCTCGATCACGCCGCACCTTGGCCCCTTGCCGTTCTGGAAACGGGCGGTCGTGGGGTATTTCCTTGTAGATCAGACCTATGCCGCCTCGCTGATCGACTTCGAGGCACGGCCCGATCAGACCCTCGCACAGAAATTCGGCTATTTCATGGGGGTGACCACCGCGATCTGCCCGCTCTGGTATGTCTGCACCCTGCTGGGCGCCCTCGGCGGCGAGGCGGTGCCAGCTGAACTTGGTCTGGATTTCGTCTTGCCCATTGCCTTCATCGCGCTTTTTGCACCGGCTTTGCGGACCGGGGCACATCGCGCCGCGGCGCTTGTGGCCGGCGTCTCGGCGCTGCTGTTCGCCTTTCTGCCCTATAACCTCGGGCTGATCGTCGCCGCGCTGGCCGGCATGATGACCGGGGCCGAAATGGAACGGCGGGCGGGCCTGCGCGCCGATCGGAGACCGGGCGTATGAAAGATATCTGGATTGTCATCGCCGGGCTGGGACTGGGCTCTTTCGGACTTCGCTTCCTGTTCCTCGGGCTGGTGGGCGACCGGGCCATGCCGGACTGGCTGCTGCGCCATCTGCGCTACACGGCCGTCACCGTGATGCCCGCGCTGGTCGCACCGCTGGTGGTCTGGCCAACCGCGACAGAGGGACAGACGGATCCTCTGAGACTGATAGCGGCCATTGCGGCACTGGCAGTCGGCTATATCTGGAAAAGCCTGTATGGCGCGATGGCCGCCGGGACCGCGGTCATGGTTGCCGGTGCGGTCTGGGCGGCCTGAACCCTTGCCGACATGGGCGCCGCCCGGTCCTATCGGGCGGGCGCTGCGGTTCCTTGCAGCTCGGCGATGGCAAGATCCTTGTCATCCGAATCATTCTCACGCAGGACGCGTTCCGTCACCCCGGGAAGGCGGCCAAAGGAGTCGGCCAGCCTGTTGGGCAGCCAACTGCTGTTGACGCTTTCGAAGCCGGGCAGGCTGCGCACCAGATCGGACGCCGCGTTGGAGCAAAGCGCCGAGGGCACAGGTCCCTTTGATTGCGCGATCCGGATGGCCTGTTCAGCCACGTCAGCCGGGACCGGCTTGCTCTGGATTCGCACGCGGTAGGTGCTGCGCGCATGCGCGCTTTCAAAGTAGCGGCGCACCTTTGGCGTGATGCCGTAAAGCACATCCCCCATTTCCGGCACGCCCGAAAACCGGACGGATCCAGCCGGATCAAAGATCACGCGCTGAGACGGCGCATTGATCAACAGCGCCGAGTGGGCCCCGGCGCCCGAACGGTTGTTGATCATTGTATAGAGCACGATTTCCGGCGGGCCATCATGGCGGTAGGCGGCACGCGCAACTGCGTCAGGGGTCGAATCCGGGCCGGACATGCTGTATCCGCCACATCCGGCCAGAGTCCCGAAAGCAGCCAGCACCGCAAGAGCCCGACGCCTGTTCATCATTTCCGCGTTCAAACCGGTCTCCGGATCAGGCGTTGAAGATGGCCATGAAGATCACGAGAACCAGGATCACGAACACCGTGCGGATCGTGAAGTTGATGAACCCCTCAAAGGTCTTTTCTTGCGAGGTGGTGTCCATGCTACCGTGTTTGTGTTCAGCCATGTCTTCGTTCCCGTTCCATATCGTGCGAAAGATCCCCAATCGGGTAGCGCATATTCACGCGCCTGTCACGCGCCCGCAGGTGTCGCAGATGTCGCGGATCCCGCAAAAGTGACCGGCCTGCGTGCGTCAGATGGCCTGCCATGCCCAGGCGCCATCGGCACGCAGACTCCGTGTGGCCCGCCCGGCATGCCAGAGATGCAGGCAATGGGCCATCGCCTCGACCAGTGCCAGACCGTATTCGCCCGGCCCGATCCTGCGCTTGAAGAGCGCTGCGAAACATTCCCCCGCACTGTGCGGCGAGGAAAGATGCGCGTGCAGCCGATCCAGCGCGCCGTGATGGTTGTCGATCAACTGCGCCATTCGCGGACCCAGCCCGGTAAACGGCAGTTTGTGACCCCCCAGAACCAGATGCCCGGGCCGCGCAAGCAGCGCCAGCCTCTCGCAGGACTCCAGCCAGTCCGCTACGGGATCGGCCTCCGGCTCTGTCGCGTAGACACCCAGGTTTGAACTGATCGAGGACAGGATCTGGTCGCCCGCAAGCACCAGATCGTCGTCACGTGCCCAGAGGGTCGCATGTTCGGGCGCATGGCCATTGCCGATATGCACCTCCCATGTGCGCCCTGCCGCGCGCAGCACGTCTCCCTGCCGGATCCGCGTGAACCCCAGCGGCATCGGTGCGACACAGTCTGCAAAATTGAACGGCCGCTCCTGCATTCGCTGGGCGAGGATG
Source organism: uncultured Rhodobacterales bacterium (assembly GCA_964604565.1). Lineage (GTDB taxonomy): Bacteria > Pseudomonadota > Alphaproteobacteria > Rhodobacterales > Rhodobacteraceae > CAZRZN01. Next base: position 16,069 of record CAZRZN010000011.1, on the reverse strand, counting down.
TCGAGATCCATGCCCGCCTTGCGCCAATAGGTCAGCGTCTCTTCGGTGGGCCGCTCCTGCGGGTCGAGTTGCAGCATCCGTGCGAAAAGCCATGCGGTGCGCGTGGTCACCAGTTCCGCGCCATGTTCGGTCTGGAACCACCCGGCCAACCCCATGTGATCGGGATGGTGATGGGTGACGATGACGCGGCCGACCGGCTTCGCCTTCAGCGGACCTGTCAGCAGATCCTGCCAGATGGCCCGGGTCTTGCGCGTGTCAAAACCGGTATCGACCACTGTCCAGCTGTCTCCATCGTCCAGCGCATAGACATTCACGTGATCCAGCTTCATCGGCAGCGGCAGGCGCATCCACAGCACCCCTTCGGCCACCTCGATGGCCTCCCCGGGTGGCGGCGGTGTCTCCCATGGGTAGCGAATGCTCTGCACGCCACCGTCCATCATGCGACCAGATCCTCCGTCCGGATCCCGGAGAGGGCGTTCGCATCGGCTCGTGCCTGTGCAAGCAGGCCGACATGTTCGGGCAGCAGGCACCCGATATAAAAGGCCGCGAGCCGCGCATCTGCCCCATCGGGATCGGCCAAGGCGGCGCGCAGATGGAAATGGCCGCCCAGGACGCGCGCAAAGCCATGCAGATAAGGCACGGCGCCGCCGAACCTGTCCGCCATGTCGCGGGCCACCAGCGCCTCTGTGGTCTCGCGCAGCGACTCCCCCGCCTGCCAGACGGCCTCGGCCAAATCCGGCATCGCGCCGCGCGCCGCTTCGGCACTGGCCTCGATCTCGTCCAGCAGGCGATAGACCGCCTCGCCACCATCCATCAGTTTGCGCCCGACAAGATCCATGGCCTGGATACCATTGGTTCCCTCGTAGATCGCGGTCACGCGCACGTCGCGCAGATATTGCGCGGCGCCCGTCTCTTCTACGTAGCCCATGCCGCCATGCACCTGGACCCCGATATCGGCCACCCGGATCCCCGTTTCAGTGCCAAACGCCTTGGTGATCGGGGTGAGCAGCGCCGCACGGGCCGACCATTCCGCGTCTCCGGTGGCCCGCGCCATATCCATGGATACCGCAAGCGACAGTGCGATTGCCCGGGCAGCAAAGGTTTCTGCCTTCATGGTCGCCAGCATGCGGCGCACATCCGCGTGGCCTATGATGGTCCCCTCGGGCGATCGACCCTGCTTGCGGTCCTGCGCAAAGGCCAGCGCATGCTGGCAGGCGCCCTCCGCGACGCCAACCCCCTGCACGCCCACCCCAAGACGGGCGTTGTTCATCATGGTGAACATGGCGCGCATTCCGTCATGGGGTTCGCCCACCAGCCAGCCCTTGGCACCGTCATATTGCATCACGCAGGTGGGCGAACCGTGCAGGCCCATCTTGTGCTCCAGGCTCACCACCTTGAGGTCATTCGCGATACCCGGCGCGCCGCTTTCATCCGGAAGATATTTGGGAACAAGGAACAGGCTGATCCCCTTCGTGCCAGATCCGCCATCCGGCAACCGCGCCAGAACGAGGTGACACACATTCCCGGTGAAATCGGTGTCGCCCCAAGAAATATAGATCTTCTGCCCGGTGATGCGGTAGGTGCCGTCCCCTTCCGGCTCTGCCTTGGAGGTCAGCGCCCCGACATCGGATCCTGCCTGCGCCTCTGTCAGGTTCATCGTGCCGGACCATTCGCCCGAAATCAGCTTGGGCAGGTACAATGCCTTGAGCGCATCGCTAGCGTGATGCTCCAGCGCATGGATCTGTCCTTGGGTCATCAGTGGGTTGAGCTGGATCGCGAGACAGGACGCGCTCATCATGTCATTGATGCAGGTCGTCACGGTCAGCGGCAGGTCCATGCCACCGTGGGCAGCGGGGGCCGACGTGGCGATCCAGCCACCCTCCGCCAGCGCGCGATACCCCTCGGCAAATCCCTTGGACGTGCGCACCACGCCATTTTCCAGCCGCGCCGGATCCAGATCACCGGCGCGTTGCAACGGCGCAAGCACGTCCTCGCACAGTCGCCCGGCCTCCCCCAGAACGGCTTCGACGGTCTCGGGTGTCGCCTCGGAATACAAGGAGGTCGCAGCGACCTCGTCATATCCGACAACATCACGCAGCAGACGCATGTAAGCATTGATCGGCGCACGATAAGCCATGAAGTCTTCCTCTGTCTTGGCAACCTGCCACGGCTCTTGTAGCACGTGAACAGCGGCGCGCAGAGGGTATCGCCCTCTTGCCGCGCTTCAACCGGAACGCCGCGTCACAAAGGGACCGCCGCGATGCCCGCAGCACAGCTTAGCGCAAGCACACAGGATCTGGAAACCGCCGCCCGGATCCTGTCACGGGGCGGGCTGGTCGCCTTTCCGACCGAGACGGTCTATGGCCTTGGCGCCGACGCCCGGCAGGACGCCGCGGTGGCCCGCATCTACGAGGCCAAGGGGCGCCCGGCATTCAACCCCTTGATCGTGCATCTCGCGGATCTCGAAGAAGTCATGAAGCTGGTGCAGTGGAATGATGACGCCGATGCGCTGGCGCAGGCGTTCTGGCCCGGTCCGCTGACGCTGGTTCTGCCATTGCGCAAGGATGCGGCGGTCTCACGTCTGGTGACGGCGGGGTTGGACAGTCTCGCCGTGCGAATCCCCGACGCCCCGGTGGCGCAGGCGCTGCTGGGCATCTTCGCAGGGCCGGTGGCGGCGCCGTCGGCCAATCGGTCGGGGCAGATCAGCCCGACTCGTGCGACGCATGTCCTCAAGGATCTTGGCGACCGGATCGACGCTGTCGTCGATGGGGGGCCCTGCAAGGTCGGGCTGGAATCCACCATTCTCGGGTTGACCGGCACGCCGACGCTGCTGCGCCCCGGGGGCATCACGAGCGACGCCTTGGGCGCTGTTCTGGACAGCCCGATCGCGCTGCGACGCGATGCCGATGGGATAACGGCGCCGGGCCAAACCCGTTCTCATTACGCGCCGCGCGCCAAGGTGCGACTGAATGCGGTCGAGTTCGAGCCGGGCGAGGCGCGCCTTGGCTTTGGCGACGTGGCCAGCGACCTGAACCTGTCGCCTGACGCCGACCTGACAGAGGCGGCAGCCAATCTCTTTGAATATCTGCACCGGCTGGACTCGACTGGCGCACCGGTGATCGCCGTCTCGCCGATCCCGCATCTTGGTCTTGGCGTCGCCCTGAACGACCGGCTGAGCCGTGCTGCATCCGATCGTTGACACCACCCCCAACTGTGATGGTCGCGCAGATGTGCCTCAGCCCAGCCTGTCCAGAAGCGCCCGCGAGGGGACGCCGGTCACCGCAAGCCCCTGAGACCGCTGATATCCCTCGATCGCGGCTTCCGTTTTCTTGCCGATCACGCCGTCGGGCGTGCCCGCGTCGAATCCCGCCCGCGTCAGGCCACGTTGCAACGACTTGCGATCATCCAGCGTCAGACCGGTCGCGTCCCGCCCGAATTCCCCAACAAGAGGTCCGCCGCCCGCCAGCCGATCCGCCAGATAGCTGACGGCAAGGCCGTAATTCTCAGACGGGTTATAGCGCAAGATCATGTTAAAGTTGTGGAAGACCAGAAACGCCGGCTTGCCCACACCCATTGGGGCCACAACCGCGGCGCTGCCATAATCCGGCAGGGATCCCCCGCGGGCGGCCCGGACCCCAAGGCTTTCGAATTGCGAAACAGGTGCCCGCGACCCTCGTCCCGTCGGGCCGGAATAACCGTCCGGCAGCCGCACCTCCAATGCCCACGGCTCCCCCCTGCGCCAACCGGCGCGTGTCAGAAAACGTGCCGTCGTCGCGAACGCGTCGATCGGGTTTTCGGACCAGATATCGCGCCGCCCGTCCCCATCGAAATCCACCGAATGTTCCTGGTAGGCGTTCGGGATCAATTGTGTGTGACCCATGGCCCCTGCCCAGCTTCCGACCAGTTGCACGGGCTGTGCATCGCCTGTTTGCACAATGCGCAGGGCGTCCATCAGATTCGATTCGAAGAAGCGACCGCGCCGCCCTTCCCACGCCAGCGTCGAGGTCGCGGAGATCACGGGGATCTTTCCACGCTTTGTCCCGAAATAGCTTTCGACCCCCCAGATCGACGCCATGACCTGCGCCGGAACACCGTATTGTGCCGCCACTTGGTCGAGGGCGACGCTCTGCTGTGCAAAGGCGCGGCGGCCAAAGGCGACCTTTTCCTCGGGCGCAACTATGGCGAGATAGTCCTCAAGCGTGCGGGTAAATTCGGTCTGGTTGCGATCCCGCTCGATCACCCCGGGCAGGAAGCCCTGACCGCGAAAGGCCCGGTCCAGCGTGTCCTGCGTGATCCCACGGTCCCTCGCGCGCGCCTGAAACGCGACAACCCATTGATCATACGCGGGGTTCGGCTGTGGCCTCAGCCCTTCTTCAAGCTCCGGATCGGGTCGCGCCACTTGTGGCAATCCACCGCCGACAGACGCGCATCCCGACAGCCAGACTGCCGACAGCCCCAAAGCGAAACCGCGTCTTCCCACACGCATGTCGTGTCTCCTGACGAAATGTCGGGTTGAGATCAATCCCGCAGCCGAGACTCCTGCACGGTCAGCTCGATCTTCAAACCGACGCGCGGCTCCCCGTGGAACGGATAAAGCCAGAAGGCGATCACCGCAAGCAAGGACAGACACACCGGCACCCAACGTCGGTTCCAGATTGGTGTCGGTTGAAAGCAGTAGCTGCAGACCTTTGCCCCGTAGGGCAACTCGTCATTGCAGTGGCAACGGAATATGCAACTTGTCACGAAAACCTCAACGAACAGTCTTTTTGTGCAGTTGTCATAAGCCAAATAACGCGCTCGTCACATTCAAAAATTGCCGTTGCGATCACGGCAGGATTTTCCGGCAACTTTCCGCGGATCAGGCTGGCGCGGTCAGTTCGGCCAATGGACGTGCGCGCCCCCGGTCAGGTAGGTGAATGGCGACGGCCTTTGCACCCACGCGCAACGCGCCGCGATGCGCGCCGCCGGTCAACAGGCGCGCCGGAATCGAGGTGGTCATGGCAAGTGCCTTTGCCTCCGGAACGCCACCTTCAGTCATCGCGACACGCAAGGCCCGCGGCATTTCCAGATCCGCACCGGCAAGGGTGCCATCCTCGAGCGTAAGCCGCTGGTTGTCGCGCAGCACGCGGCGACCGTTCAACCGGAATTCACGCAACTCCGACGCGAGCGTGGCCATGGCGTCCGTGACAAGGAACATCTCCCCAGCCCCGACCTTGGCCGCCATGGCGACACGCAGGGCCGCCGGATGGACATGCACGCCATCCGCAATGATACCGACATGGACCCCGCCTGAATCCAGCGCCGCACCGACCAACCCCGGTTCCCGGTGCTTCAGCGGACTCATGGCGTTGAACAGATGGGTGACACAGCGCGCGCCCGCCGCAAACGCCCCCCGCGCGGCGTCGTAGCTGCAATCCGTATGCCCCAGAGAAACCAGAGCGCCGGAACGGGTCAGTCGGGCGATCTGCGCGGACGTCACGGCCTCCGGCGCTACGGTCAGCTTCAGCGTTGGCAAGCGGGCAGCCGCCGCGCAAAGCATGACTTCGTCCGCGTCGGTCATGGGTCGGATCAATGCCGCATCATGGGCCCCTTTTCGGGTCACTTCCAGATGCGGCCCCTCCAGATGCAGGCCGGCGATCCCGGGGACGCCGTTCTCCACGGCGCGGGCGACTGCCTCTATCGCCGCGCGGGTCCGATCGGCCGTGTCGGTAATCAGGGTCGGCAGGATCGTCAGCGTTCCGGTGCTGGCATGGGCCTCTGCCATGCAACGCAGCCCTTCTACGGTTGTCTCGTCATTGAACATGACGCCGCCGCCGCCGTTCGCCTGCAGATCGACGAAGCCCGGCATCAGAATGCCCCCCTCCAGCGCGATCCGCCGGCCGCCCGAAGGGACCTCCCCCTCGGGAAGGATCGCGGCGATCAGACCCTCCTCAACAACAAGGGCATGCCCCTCATACAGTGTCGATCCATCGAAGACGCGCGCCCCGGTGAATGTCGTGCGGGTCACGGGACAAAGCTTTGACGGGCAAGGGACAGCGCCCCATCCAGCGCCGATCCCTCGGGCGGTGCCAGCCGCGCCTGCACCTCTTCGGGCAGGTAGGGCGCATATGCAGGGCCGATCCCGCCAGTCAGGCAGAGCACTTCGGATACATCCCGTTCCAGCACGCCGATACCCCGCAACAGATAGGACGCACCATCGCGCATCAGGGCCTCTGCCGTGGCATCCCCGGTTCGGGCCGCCGCAAGGACATTGGGCGCGAAGAGCGCATAATCCGAGGGTCGCGCCGTTCTGGCATAGCGCACCACGTTCATCGGGTCCTCGCCCAGCGCCTCGAAGGTCTCCAGCGTCAGCGCGCCATGATCCTCAAGCCCGTCATGGCAGAGCAGCACCCGCTCCAGCAGGCTACGTCCCAGCCAGGCGCCCGAGGCCTGATCGGAAACCTGCATCCCCCAGCCCCCCACGCGATGCAACACACCACCGCGCAGCGCGGCCATAACCGATCCCGTGCCAACCGTGATCACCACGCCGTCGCGCGCGCCCAGCGCCCCGGCCACCGTGGTGGCAAGATCGTCGCTGACCGTGACGGCGGTGATCCCGATCCCGTCTGCGACACGCTGCGTCACCTCGCGCGTCAGCGCCCCCGCCAGCCCAAGATGCGCCCGCGCATGCGACAGGCTGTCTGACCTCAAGCCCGCAGATTTTTGGGCCGCGTTGATCGCGGCACGGCAGTTGGCCACCGCTTGCTCAAGGTCCGTGGTCGCATTCGCGGGCCCCGCCACACCCTGCCCCAGCAATTGACCCGTGGCATCGGCAACGACCGCGCGGCAGCCGGAGCCTCCACCGTCAACTGCAATCAGATACTGAAGCTCTCGATGCATCATGACTGGTGCTTTGGCACAGCAGCGCCCCTCGCAAAAGGCCAAAAGATGCGCAGGGCCGGCATGGCGCCCTCTTGTCCATCCGGCCATCGTGGCAGGCCCGCGAAAACGCATGTCGGGGCGGGCCGACGCAGCGCACGCGCAGACAATCCCCGAATCGCACAAAACGGCTCATAGTCGGCGACGGAGGCGGCGCCGCGGATCCCGTCCTGGGCAGAAAACATCCTTGGCAAGGGCGTCAGGTCGGCGCCCGTTCCGCCCATCCAGCAAAGATTTTCTCCAGCGCGACAACGATATAATATAGCAGGATTCCCATCAGCGCGAGCGCGATCAGGACCGCGAACATCAGCGGGTAGTCCGCGCTGATCTTGCCGCTGTCGAACAGATGACCCAGCCCCCGGCCATGGGGTTCGACGATCTCCATCAGGTTCGTGCCGATAAAGGCCAGCGTCACGGCCACCTTCAGGGCGCCGAAGAATTCCGGCAGCGTCTTTGGCAGGGCGATCTTGCGAAAGATCGTGAACCGCGACGCGCCGAGAGAGGCAAGGATGTCACGGTATTCCGGTTCCAGCGTCGACAGTCCGATGGAAACCGACACAGCGATCGGAAAGAAGGAAATCATGAAGGCGATCAGGATCGTGTTGAAGTCATGCTGCCCCACGAACATCAGCGCGATGATCGGCACCACCGTCGCCTTGGGGATCGCGTTGAACCCCACCAGCAGCGGATAAAGCGCGTCGCGCACCGTGCGCGACAAGCCCATGATCATGCCCAGACCGGTTCCGAACACGACCGCCACCAAAAGCCCGACGACCGTCCGCCACAGCGTCTGCCACCCGTATTCCAGAAACAGCCAGCGGAATTTCCAGAAGGCGGGCCAGATGTCCGTTGGGGAGGCCATCTTGTAGTTGGGCCAGCCGTTGACCCAGACCAGAAATTCCCAGAATACCCCGAACAGGATCAAGGCTGTCAGCGGAACACTGATTTTCTGCCAGCTCATTCAGCCGCCTCCTGCTCGGAAGCGGGTGTGCGGCCCTGCGCGATCTGGATCTGATGGCGCAGGATCTTCAACGCGTCCGCGCTCTGCGCCGTGTAGAGATGCTCGATGTCGCGCTCTCCGGTCAAATGCACATCCATCACGTATTGTGTGCGTGCCGGACGCCCCGACAGCACCACCACCTGATCCGCAAGATAGATCGACTCGCGCAGGTCATGGGTGATCAGCACACCGGTAAAGGGTTCCTCTGCCTTGACCTTGTGCATGGTTTGCCAAAGGTCTTCGCGGGTGAAGGCATCCAGCGCGCCGAACGGCTCATCAAGGATCAGAACTTCGGGCTTGTGCACGATGGCACGGCAAAGCGAGGCGCGCTGTCGCATCCCGCCCGACAGCTCACTGGGGCGCTTGTCCTCGAACCCCTCAAGGCCGACCAGCGCCAGCAGATGCCGCGCCCGTTCGGCCTGCGCGCGGCGGGGCATTCCGGTCGAGACGATTTCCAACGGCAACATGACGTTCTGGAGGATGGTGCGCCATTCCAGCAGGACGGGGTTCTGAAAGGCCATCCCGACGGTCGATTTCGGCCCGGTCACGCGCTCTCCGTGCAGCCAGACTTCGCCCGCATCGGGTTTCATCAGCCCGGCGATCAACCGCGTCAGGGTGGATTTGCCACATCCGGACGGCCCGACCACGGCGACAAAGCCCATTTCAGGAACGCTCAGTTCCAATCCGTCCAGCACCGGCAACGGACCTGCCTGTGTCTTGTAGGCGTGTTTGACGCCTTTGATCTCGATCAGCGGTTGCGACACGGGGGCAGGCTCCTGACAGAAAACGGCCCGCGGCAGCCATGGCACCCGCGGGCCGTCATTTCTTACTTCAGCATCCGCGCCGAGGCGTCGGGCAGATAGGCGTCGGTGAAATACAGCGTGGCATCCGGCGTGTTCTGGAACTCGTAGGTTTCTGCGAGTTGGCCCAGCGCCTCTTCCATGCGCGCGGCGTCGATCCCGCCCATGCCATTGGCCTCGACATAGTCGGTCAGCACATTGGCCTCGATCGACAGTTCCAGACGGCGCTGTTCAAGCGCGGCATCGGCGGCGGGGTTGCGGTCCATCAGGCTTTCGATCGCCATGGCCGGATCCGCGATGGCATCCTTCCAGCCCATCGCAATGGCGCTCAGGAACCCTGTGATGAGATCGGGGTTCTCGGCCGCGAAGTCGGTGTTCACGATCACGGCGTTGCCATAAAGCTGCAAGCCGTAGTCCGCCATCAGGATGGTCGAGATGTCGTCTTCCGGCACGCCAAGGCGCACGAGGTTCAGATAGGACGAGAAGGAAAAGCCCGTCACCGCGTCGACATTGCCCTCTGCCAGCATCGGTTCACGCGTGGGAAAACCGACCGGCTCGACGGTAATCTTGCTCATGTCCAGATCGTTGGCGGAAGCAAAGGCGGGGAATTGCGCCCAGGCACCATCCGGCGGCGGCGCCCCCAGCACGCTGCCTTCGAGATCCTTGGGCACCGCGACGCCGAGGGACTTGCGACCGACGACCGCAAAGGGCGGCTTGTCATAAACAATCATAACCGCCGTGACCGGTGCCCCGGGATTCTGGTCAAGGAATTTGATCAGCGAGTTGATGTCCGCAAATCCCACGGGAAAGGCGCCCGTGGCCACTTTCGGGATCGCATCCAGCGACCCCTGCCCGGCCGAAATCTCTACGTTCAGGCCTTCAGCCTCGAAATAACCCTTGTCGACGGCAACGAAATACGGCGCCGCCGGGCCTTCGAATTTCCAGTCCAGCGCAAAGGGCATCTCTGTTTGCGCCACCGCCGCCCCGGCGAGCGAAACAGTCGCGGCAAAGGCCGCGAGGGTTCGTTTCAGCATTGTATTCTCCCTGTCTGCAGTCGCGCGAAATGGTGCGCCACAATCCTGCCAAGCGGAACATCCCGCACCGGGCGACGGCCCGACAAGGCAATGGCACATCCATTTCAACGCCATTTCAATAGCAGATTCCAGTCACTTCGCCCATATTTTGTGCGATTGATAAAGATTTCGCAGATAAAGAGCCACCTCAAACGTGGAAAAAGCCGCCATCCGCATCTTCTCCCGACGCCTGCATCAACGCGTGCAGATCCGGCACATCAAAGACGCGGCGGGTCACAGGCAGGATCAACCCCTCCCGCGCCAGCGACGTCAATTGCCGCGACACGGTCTCAAAGGTCATCGACAAGAGATCGGCGATCTGCTCGCGGCTCAGCATGATGTCCACGCGGCACGGCTTGCCCCGCAAAGGCGCGGTGTTCTGCCGAAGCGTCATATTGACCAGCAAGCTGGCGAGCTTTTCCCGCGCCGTCTTTCGGGCGAGGATGGTCAGCCAGCTTCGCGCGGCGTCAAGCTCGTCCAGCATCATCTCCATCATTCGGCGCCGCAGCCCATCCATGCGGTCCAACAATCCTTCGAAAACTGCCGGACGAAAACCGCATAGCTCGACAGCCGTCGCCGTCTCCACATCGAAGGGACTGATGGTGCGCCATGGCCGGCCAAGAAAATCCCCCGGCTGCAAAAGACCGACAATCTGACGCGTCCCGCGCCCCTGCGTGCGCGCAAGCGTGCAGACACCGCTCATGACGGTTCCGATATGGGTCATCCTCGATCCCGCCAACGCGATGGTTTCCCCGGGTCCGAAGCGCCGGTAGACCTTGGCCTGCTCCAACGCGCGCAGATCGACCGCCGTCGCCCCGGAACACACCCCTGTCACGCGGATCATACAATCAGCGCAGTGCGGCAGGGCATCATACTGTTGATTTTTACTATCCGCGCTCATGACACCTCCCTTGCCCACTGGTTTTCAGTGCGAAGCCTAATAAAGGTATTTCTCAAAACAATGTTTTCAGGGCGCTGGCGCGCATAGGTCGCAGCCTCTCAAGCCAGATGCAGATGGCCATGAACAACAGGGCCACCGCGGGCTTGAAATGCAGACCGCGGAATGGCCGCAGGAGCCGCCTTCTGCGCAATCCCAAGGCCCGCCCGAAAACATGTTGGGCCCCTCCGAGGGGAAGACGCCTATCAAAGCATCCGAGGTCTCTGCGAGACAAAAACCTGTGGTCGCGGGCCGCTTCGCACCCGGACACGTGTTCAAAAACCACTGGACGCGGGCGAAAACTGTCATGAAAAGGCACCGGACGGAAACCGGACGCGTCCTGCTGTCCTGAACTCGCCGACATGATCACAAGGAGCCGACATGCAACTGCGCGCCAATCACCACTACCCGTCCCGCCGGTCTACGGTGCTCGCCCGCAACATGGTCGCCGCCAGCCAGCCACTGGCGGCGCAGGCAGGACTGTCCATGCTGGCCAAAGGGGGGAACGCGGTGGATGCCGCAATCGCGACTGCGGTCACGCTGACACTGGTCGAGCCGACGGGATGCGGTCTGGGGTCCGACGGGTTCGCGATCCTTTGGGACGGCAAGGAGTTGCACGGGATGAATGCGTCGGGCCGGTCGCCGGCGGCATGGACGGCAGATCGCTTTGCCGGGCAGGACGCGATGCCATTTCGCGGGTGGGAAAGCGTCACGGTCCCCGGGGTCGTCAAGGGCTGGGTCGCCCTGTCGGACCGGTTCGGCAAGCTGCCCTTCGCAGAGCTTTTCGAACCTGCCATAGGGTATGCCGAAAACGGTTTCCCGGTCTCTCCGGTCATCGCCAGCCTCTGGGCGCGCGGCGCCGAAGCACTGGCGGACCAACCCGGCTTTGCCCAGAACTTCATGCCGAATGGCCGTGCGCCGGTTGCCGGGGAGCTTTATGCAAATCCAGCCACCGCGCGCACCCTGCGTCTGATCGCGGAGACCAAGGGGGCCGCCTTTTACGAGGGAGAACTGGCAGAGGCGATGGAAGCCTTCGCGCGCGAACATGGCGCGGCGCTGCGGGTTTCGGATCTTGCCGCGCATCAGGTCGACTGGTGCGGCACCATATCTAAGGGGTTCGACGACGTGGCGCTGCACGAAATCCCCCCGAACGGCCAGGGGATTGCCGCGCTGATGGCGTTGGGGATCCTCGATCAGACGAATATCCGCGATCTGGATGCCGACGACCCTCAGGCCTTTCACCTTCAGATCGAGGCGATGAAGCTCGCGTTGCGGGACACGCTGACCTATGTCGGCGATCTGGATCACATGACCCGCATCACGCCGGAGGACATGCTTGATCCGGGCTATCTTGCCCAGCGGGCAAGGTTGATCGACCCCAACCGGGCCACGAATTTCCATGCGGGCGCACCGAAACAGGGCGGCACGGTTTACCTCAGCACCGCCGATGCCTCCGGCATGATGGTGTCCTTCATCCAGTCGAACTACGCCGGTTTCGGATCCGGAGTGTGCGTCCCGGGGACGGGCATTCACCTGCAAAACCGCGGGGCGGGTTTCTCGCTCGATCCCGACAGTCAGAACGTGGTGGCACCGAACAAGCGTCCGTTCCACACGATCATCCCCGCCTTTCTGATGCGCGGAGATCAACCCGCCATGAGCTTTGGCGTGATGGGCGGCCCGATGCAGGCGCAAGGTCACCTGCAAATGACGCTGCGCACCCAGCTATGGGATCAAGACCCGCAGATGGCGGCGGATGCGCCACGCTGGCGCGTGACGGACGGTCTGGGCGTCGCCTGCGAGACGACGCTGCCGGAGACGACGCTCGACCGTCTTGCCGCGATGGGCCACGATCTGGCGATGGAAGCGCCTGACAATGCCTTTGGCTTTGGCGGCGCGCAACTGATTGCCCGTCAGGAAAACGGCATCTACGCCGGGGGCTCCGAACCCCGCAAGGACGGGCACGCGGTCGGCTTCTGACACGAACGCTTCGGCGTCGAACGTCCCGTGCAAATTGCGGCACGCAGAAGGGGCACCTTGAAACCAAAGCGTGCCCTTTGTGCGTCTTGGCGCGGGGCATTCAGAGACATGGATCACGTCGGGCCGGCAGCCTCCGGCCCGGCGGCAGCAAGAGGCGCCGCCCCTTGACGCGGAGCTTGAGGGCGCAGCCCATCATCATGGCGTGAAACCAGAATCGCAGGTCAAAAGCGGCAATTTCGGTCGTGAAACTCACAAAATGATAGCGCAAACGGGCGGTCGGCGACGTAAAAATCGCCTCCGGCCAATCAAATCTTGAGTTCAGCATTCACAATTAAGTCGCTAAAAAAACAGGCAAATAGCGTAGGAGCGATGCCATTGCGTGCAAAATGCGCTTCAAAGTCCCCCTGTAGACCTTGTCTTGCCGGGCGGAATTGGTCAGCTTGACGCCACGTGCAAGCGAACCAAAAAACTGCACATTTCCTGACAAGGAGGTACTGAAGATGAGCTTTAGGAGCTTGGCAACTGCGACGGTGTGCGCCATCGCATTGGCAATGACCGCCGCACCTGCGGACGCACAAAAAGCCGGAGGAACAATGGTTTACATTGTCCAGCCGGAACCACCCTCGATGGCATCGTTTCTGTCGACGTCCGGCCCGATCGGGCTGGTCGCACCCAAGATCTACGACGGTCTTTTCGACTATGACAACGATCTGAATATCGTTCCCGCACTGGCGGAGAGCTATGAGGTCAGCGAAGACGGCAAGACCGTGACGTTCAACCTGCGCGAAGGCGTGACCTGGCACGACGGCGAACCCTTCACCTCTGCCGACGTGCAGTATTCCGTGATGGAAGTCCTGAAAAAGGTGCACCCGCGCGGGCCGAACTCCTTCCTCGAAGTGACGTCCATCGATACGCCGGATGACTACACGGCGGTTTTCAACCTCGCCAATCCGGCGCCCTACATGCTCCGCGCACTGTCGGGATATGAAAGCCCGATGGTGCCCAGGCACCTGCTCGAAGGCACCGATCCGCGCAATTCCGATCTGGCGACAAACCCTGTCGGAACCGGCGCCTACAAGTTCGTCGAATGGCGCAAGGGCCAGTATATCCGCCTCGACAAGAACGAGAACTACTGGAAGCCGGGCCTGCCCTACCTTGACACCATCGTGGGCCGATTCATTCCGGACGCCTCGACGCGGACGGCCGCCATGGAAAACGGCGAAGTGATGTATGGTGCCTATGGCGCCATCCCCAACATCGACGCAGTGCGCCTGCGGGACATGGATGAATTTTCGGTCACGACCGATGGCTATTCCATGATCAACCCGATGGCCCTGATCGAATTCGATACAACAGAGCCGCCGTTCGACAATCCGGCCATCCGCGAGGCGGTCTCCTTGGCAATCGACCGGGAGTTCCTGATCGAGAACATCTGGTTCGGCTATGGCGAACCGGCCACCTCGGCCCTGTCGAGCAACTTTGACGCAACCGGCCTCTACAAGCCGCAACCCTCTGTCTATACCCCCAATGCCGACGTCGAAGGCGCGATTGCATTGCTGGACGAGGCAGGCATCACCCCGAACGAAGATGGCATCCGGGCCAGCGCCGTGGTCGATCTGATCCCCTACGGCGAAGACTGGCGCCGGGCTGGTGAATACCTGAAGCAGGCGCTGAGCGAGATCGGCATCGATCTGGAACTGCGCTATGAGGACGTGCCGACCTGGCTGAACCGGGTCTACGCGGACTACGATTTCGACATGACGGTGAACTACTTCTACCAGCTGCCGGATCCGGTGCTGGGCGTCCACCGTCACTACGGAACGGACCAGATCCGTCAGGGCACGCATTTCGTGAACTCTTCGCGGTATTCGAACCCGGAACTGGATGCGTTGCTCGCAGCCGGTGCGCAGGAACCTGACGCGGAAAAGCGCGCCGAAATCTACGGCGAAGTGCAGGACATTCTGGCAGAGGACATGCCGGTGGCGAACCTCTTCGAGATGGAGTTCCTGACCGTTTACAACGAAAAGCTGAAAGATCACGCGACCTCGGCGTTGGGCGCTTACGGGCCTTTCGATCAGGTATGGATCGACGATTGATCTGACAACGGCACGGCACCGGCCCCCCGTGGGCCGGTGCCAAGCACAGGGGAACTTGCAACGTGTCTCATTTTACTCGGCGCCTTCGTTACGTCGGCAAGCGCCTTCTTCAGGCCATTCCGATCGTCTTGGCCATCATCATCCTCAACTTCTTCCTCCTGCAACTGGCAGAAGGGGATGCTGTCGACGTGCTGGCCGGTGAGGCTGGATCCGCGACCCCGGAATACATGGCCGAACTTCGGGCGAAATTCGGCCTCGACAAGCCGCTGCCGGTGCAGCTGGCGATCTATCTCAAGAATGTCATGGTTCTGGACCTTGGCTATTCCTTCCGTCACGACATGCCGGTGAGCCAGCTCATCGTGGACCGCCTGATGCCCACCGTTTTGCTGATGGTTTCCACCATCACGCTGGCCGTCGGGTTCGGCATCGTCCTTGGCCTTGTCGCCGCGATGGGGCTGAACACCTGGCGCGATACCGCGATCTCGATCTTTGCGCTGATCACCTACGCCACGCCGCTTTTCTGGGTGGGGCTGATGCTGATCGTCGTCTTCTCCCTCAATCTGGGCTGGTTTCCGACCTCGGGCATGGAAAACTTTGCCATGTTCTACGAAGGTTGGGACCGCGTTTGGGACATAGCGCGGCATCTTGTGCTGCCGACCATCACGCTGTCGTTGTTCTACCTGGCCCTTTACACCCGCCTTATGCGGGCGTCGATGCTGGAGCAATCCGGACAGGATTACGTCACGACCGCCCGCGCCAAGGGCGTTACAGAAAACCGGATCATGTTCGTGCATGTCCTGCGAAACGCCCTGTTGCCCGTGGTGACCATGGCCGGTGTGCAGGTCGGCGCATTGATCGGCGGATCGGTCATCGTGGAATCCGTCTTTGCGTGGCCCGGTCTGGGGATGCTGGCCTTCGAGGCGCTGTTCGCACGCGATCTGAACCTGCTTCTGGGTATCTTTCTGCTGTCGGCGCTTCTGGTGGTGGCGGTAAATCTTGTGGTCGACATCGTCTATTCGACGCTCGACCCGCGTATCGAGGTGGGCTGAGCCATGACATTCTGGAAACTCTTTGCCCGCAACCGGGGCGCCGTCGTCGGGCTGATCATCCTCTTGCTGATCACCTTCATGGCCGCGACCGCCAGCCTGTTCTTTCCCGAAGATCCCTTCAGTCTGGCGGGGCAGCCGATGTCGCCCCCCGGGGAAAACGGCTACCTTCTGGGCAGTGACAGCCTTGGTCGTGACGTGGCCGCGGGGATCGCCCACGGG
>CAZRZN010000010.1:0-39629 GCA_964604565.1 uncultured Rhodobacterales bacterium | reverse complement strand
TCGGTGATGGCGCCGGCGTTCATCGCGCCCCAGCCCCACATCACCACGTAGTCAGGACGCATCCGGCGGATCTGCAACCACTGCGCAGACTGGTTCTGCATCTCCTTCAGGCCCACCGGGATCGGGTTCAGCTCAAACCCCTTTTCCTCGGCCAGCGCCTCCAGCACCGGCAGCGGCTCCTTGCCGAACGGATGGTCCAGATGCAGGAAGGCGATGGTCTTGCCGTCAAGGCTGCCCTCGCTTTCCAGATACTGGATGATCATGTCCGCGGCATCCCAATATCCCGCCGGCGCGTTGAACGCCCACTGAAAGGTCGTGCCGTCCATCATCGGCGAAAAGCCGTAGCCCGGCGCAAGGATCGGGATCTCGTCGACATTCGTCTTGGGCAGCACCTGCAAGGTGATGCCGGTGGACCACGGCTGCGTCACGATCGCCTGCCCCTTGGTCTTTTCATAGCATTCCACGCCCTTTTCGGTGGAATAGCCGGTCTCGCATTCCTCGCCGTTGACCATGATGCCGCCGATGCCGCCGTCGCGCTCATTCAGCATGGTCAGATAGTCGGCCTGCCCGTTCATCAGCGGGATGCCCGTCGCGGCAAAGGGGCCGGTCCGATAGGCAAGGTTCGGGGTATACAATTCCTGCGCGAAGCTCGCGCCCGCCGTGGCCCCCGCGACAACCGCGGCCAGTGCCAGTCTGGTCATATGTTTCATGGTGTTTCCTCCCTTGGAATCTCTCGTTCGTTATTCAGTCTTTACAGTATCGGGCCGGTCCTCAGTAGGGGAACGGCCAGAGGATCAGCTTTTCCCGCAGCAGTCGCCACAGTTGCGCCAGTCCATGCGGCTCGACGATCAGAAAGAAGATGATCAGCGACCCGACGATCATCACGTTGAGATGTTCGATCAGCGCGCTGTCCAGCGGGACGCCCACCGCCGCGGGCAGCAGGTTCAGCACGACCGGCAACCCGACGATCAGGATCGCGCCCAGAAAATTCCCCAGGATCGACCCCAGCCCGCCGATGATCGCGATGAACAGCACCTGAAAGCTCAGCGGAATGTCGAACACGTTGGGTTCCGCCGCGCCCTTCCAGCTGAACACATACAGCGCGCCCGCAACCCCCACGATATAGGAGGACACGGCAAAAGCGGTCAGCTTGGATTTCATCAGGTTGATGCCGATCAGCTCGGCGGCGATATCCATGTCCCGCGTCGCCTTCCACGTCCGGCCCAGCGTCCCGCGCGTCAGGTTGATGCACAGGATCACCAGCAGCGTCACCACCCCGAGGACAAGGTAATATTGCACCGTCGAACTCGCCAGCGGCCCCGCCACATACAGCCCGAAGATGTCCAGGTTCGGCACCTGGATCGCACCCGAGGCATTGTAATTGTAAAGCCACGCCCATTTCTCGAACAGCCAGACCAGAAAGAACTGCGCCGCCAGCGTCGCAATCGCCAGGTAGAACCCCTTGATCCGTAAACTGGGGATGCCGAACATCACGCCGACCCCCGCGCTGAAGAACCCCGACAGCAGGATGGCAAAGATCGGATTCATCCACGGCATCAGCGTGATCATCTTGTAGCAGGCATAGGCGCCCACCCCCATGAAGGCCCCCGTGCCCAGCGACAATTGCCCCGCGTAGCCGGTCAGGATGTTCAGACCCAGCGACGCCAGCGCGTAGATCAGCACCGGGATCAGCAGCGTCTGAAAGGCGAATTCGCTCGCCGTCAGCGGAAAGATCACCCATGCGAACAGCAGGATCACCCCCAGCAGGACGGCATCCTGCCGGACCGGAAACAGCGCCTGATCCGCCTCATACGTCGTCTTGAACTGTCCCGCCGTGCGATAAAGCATCTCGGTTTCTCTCTCCCTGCGCGCCGTCCGGCGCTGCTTGCCTTCGGGCGGTGTTTACCCCGCCGCGTCCAAGTCATCCGTCAATTCGTCGGCCCGCGGGCGCGAATTGGACGGTTTGGCATAGCCCGTCGCCTCGGAATAGCGCACCAGCCAGAAATAGGCCCACAGGCCAAGGCCCGCCCCGGCCACCGCGAGGATCAGCGCCATGGTCATCCGGCCCGCAGCCTGCGGATCGCCGGTCAGCGCCAGATAGCCAAAGGCCCAGAACCCCGCCCAGGCGACCACGTTCAGAATGGCGATCAGCTTTGACATTTGGTCATGCCCTCTTCGGTCTTGCTTTCGGTCTTGCCGGTCCGATTGCCGGGCCGGTCCCTTTTCCGGGGCGTGGCGGATGCTCTCCGCCGCAGGCCACCGGGTTGTCGCATCGACGGGGTGCCCCCCGCCTAGACCCGTTCGATGATCCGTTCCCCGAACAGACCCTGCGGGCGGAACAGCAGCACCACCAGCGCCAGCACAAAGGCGAACCATGTTTCGGTATTGCCCCCCAGCAGCGGCTGACCCCAGTAGATCTCGAACAGCTTTTCCAGAATGCCGATCATCAGCCCGCCGACGATGGCGCCAGTAATCGATTCCAGCCCGCCCAGCATCAAGACCGGCAGCGCCTTGTAGGCGATCACCTCAAGCGCGAAACTGACCCCCGCCCGCGCGCCCCATGCGATGCCTGTGACCAGCGCGATGATCCCCGCGATGAACCAGACCAGAACCCAGATCGTCTGCAACGATATGCCCACAGACAGGGCGGCCTGATGGTCGTCGCCCAGCGCCCGGATCGCCCGGCCCATCTGCGTGTAGTTGAGAAAGGCCAGCAGCGCCGCCACCAGCAGCACCGCCACCACGACCACGGTGATGTCCAGATGTTGCAGGATCAGCAGACCGCCCCAAGGCTCCAGCACCGTGTCGCCGGTGGGAATGCCCAGTTCTTCGCTGATCATCACCTTGTTCTCGCCGCCAAAGATCGTCTCGCCCAGCCCGATCAGGAACAGCGTGATGCCGATGGTCGCCATGAACAGGATGATGTCCGGCTGCCCCACCAGCGGGCGCAGCACGACCCGTTCGATGGTCACCGCCAGAATGAACATCACGCCCAGCGTCAGCGCGACCGCGATCCAGGCCGGGATTCCATAGGCATGCAGGCCAACCAGCGTCAGCGCCGCAAAGACAACCATGATCCCCTGCGCAAAGTTGAAGATCCGGCTGGACCGGAAAATCAGGACAAAGCCCAGCGCGATCAGCGCATACAGCACGCCCGACACCAGCCCCTCCCACAAGACCTGAAGCAGGAAGTCCGGCGCGACCCACATGTCTACGAATGGCGCTACGAAAATGTCGTTCAGCATATCACCTCCCCCGCGCGGCCGGATCCCGCGCCACCGGCACCGCCGGCCCAAACTGTCGTGCGAATGTGACCGCCACGGCTTTCGGCGCTCCGCGCAGGGCGCCCGCCCCGGCCACCGGCACACTGGCCGCCGTGCCCTCGTCTTTCAAAGGCGCCAATCTCCCGCCGCCGAACCGGCGAACCGGCTTGGCCGATGCGGCCTTCCCGCGCGTCGCCGGCGCCGGGCGCCAAGGTCGTCCGGCACAAATCCCGTGCATGGGCTGTGCATGCGCTGTGCATGGCCTGTGCATCGGCAAAATCACTCATGCGGCACCCCCAGATAGGCGTCGATCACAGCCTGATTGCCGCGCACTTCATCCGGTGTGCCGTCACCGATCTTCTTGCCGTAGTCCATCACCACCACCCGGTCGCTCAGGTCCATGACCACGCCCATGTCATGCTCGATCAGGCAGATGGTGGTGCCGAATTCATCATTAACATCAAGGACAAAGCGGCTCATGTCCTCCTTTTCCTCGACGTTCATGCCCGCCATCGGCTCGTCCAGAAGCAGGATGGACGGCTCCGCCGCCAGCGCGCGGGCCAGCTCCACGCGCTTCTTCAGACCGTAGGGCAGACGCCCGACGGGCGTCTTGCGGATGCTCTGGATTTCAAGGAAATCGATGACCTTCTCGACAATCTCGCGATTTTCCATCTCCTCGTCCCGCGCCCTGCCCCACCACAGTGCCTGCGCCGCGATGCCCGCCTTCATATGCGTCAACCGGCCCGTCATGACGTTGTCCAGAACGGTCATTCCCTCGAACAGCGCGATGTTCTGAAAGGTCCGGGCGACCCCCATGCGGGCAACCTCGTAGGGCTTCATCAAGGGGCGCTTTTCACCCTTGTACCAGACCTCGCCAATCGTCGGCGTATAGAAGCCAGAGATGATGTTCAGCATCGATGACTTGCCGGCGCCATTGGGACCGATGATCGCGCGGATCTCCCCCTCGCGCACGTCAAACGAGATATCGTTTATCGCAGTCACCCCTCCGAATTTCAGGGTAATATTCTTCATCTCCATCAGGACGCCGCCAATCTGGCGTCCATCCGCGGTGACGTAACCTTCGGTATCCTTCACGCGCGCGCCCCCTGCCTGTCGTCGTTCGATCCTCGCGCCCCGTCACGCAGGTCCCGGGACGCTGGCGCCCGGACAGGGCCTGCGGGATGGCGGGTGGGGTGTCGCCGCAGGCGCACGTCACCCATCATTCCGCGGCCATCCGTTTGTGCCCCACGGGCAGAACCTTCGCATCGCGGATCTGCAAGGTGGCCTTGATCTTGCCCTTGCGTCCATCCTCGTAGGTGACTTCGGTCTCCGTGTAGATCGATTCCGACCCGTCGTACAAAGCGTTCACCAGTTCTTCAAACTTTTCGCCTATGATGTTCCGGCGAACCTTGCGCGTCCGTGTCAACTCGCCGTCATCCGCATCCAGTTCCTTGTGCAGGATCAGGAAACGATGGACCTGGCAGCCCGACAGCATGTCATCCACGGCAAGGCTCTGGTTCACCTCCTCGACATGGCCCTGCACCATGTCCAGAACCTTCGGATGCCCCGCAAGCTCCTGATAGCTCGCGTAGGCGATGTTGTTGCGCTCCGCCCAGTTGCCCACCGCTGTCAGGTCAATGTTGATAAAGGCGCAGCACCGATCCCGGTCCGCCCCAAAAACCACGACTTCAAGGATGTTCGGGTAGAATTTCAACTTGTTTTCAACATACTTGGGGGCAAACAACGATCCATCCGCCATCTTGCCCACGTCCTTCGCCCGGTCGATGATCCGCAGATGTCCGGTCCCCTCCTCGAAGAATCCCGCATCCCCGGTGGCGACCCAGCCCTCGGCATCCTTGGTGGACGCGGTGCTCTCGGGGTTCTTGTAATACTTCACGAACGTGCCCGGTGAGCGGTAGAAAACCTCGCCCGTGTCCGAAATCCGGATTTCCACTCCGGGGGCAGGCACGCCCACCGTGTCCGACCGCACCTCGCCATCCGGCTGCACGGTGATGAACACCGACGCCTCGGTCTGTCCATAGAGCTGCTTCAGATTGATCCCCAAAGACCGGTAGAAATCAAATATTTCCGGCCCGATCGCCTCGCCGGCGGTATAGCCCACACGCACCCGCGAAAAGCCCATGGCATTCTTCAGCGGCCCATAGACCAGCACCTCGCCAACCTTGTATTTCATTCGGTCGGCAAAACTCACGGTCTTGCCGTCAAGGATCGCGGGTCCGACCCGGCTTGCATGTTTCATGAAATGGTCGAACATCGCCTTCTTGACCCGCCCGGCATCCTCCATGCGGATCATGATCTGCGTCAGCAGCGTCTCGAAAACCCGGGGCGGCGCAAAATAATAGGTCGGCGCGATCTCCCGCAGGTCGTTGCGCAACGTCTCCGCGCTCTCGGGACAGTTCACGCAAAAGCCGGTCCAATAGGACTGACCGATGGAAAAGATGAAATCACCCACCCATGCCATCGGCAGATAGGCCAGAACCTCGTCGGTCTGGACCAGATGGTCGAATTCGGACGACGCTTTTGCGCTTTCAATGATGTTGCGATTGGACAGCACCACGCCCTTGGGCTTGCCCGTGGTGCCAGAGGTATACAGCATCACGCAGGTGTCGTCATAGCCAAGCGCCTCTGTCCGGCGCGTCAACTCGGCGATGTATTCGTCACGCGCCGCGCGGCCCTGATCCTGAACGTGGCTGTATTGATGCAGATGGGTGTGGTCGTATTTGCGCAAGCCGCGTGGATCGACATAGATCAGATGCTCGAACTGGTGCAATTGGTCCTGCACCTCGATCACCTTGTCGACCTGCTCCTGATCGGCGACGATCGCAAAGCGTGCCCCGCAATGGCCCAGCACATAGGCCATCTCTTCGGCCGCCGCATCCTGATAAAGCGGGACCGGAATGGCGCCGACCATCTGGGCCGCGACCATCGACCAGTAGAGATAAGGCCGGTTATGCCCGATGATGGCAATGTAATCGTCCGGCGCAACCCCGAGGTTCATCAATCCCAGGGCAAGCGCCTCGATCTCCTTCTCAGTCTCGGACCAGGTCCAGGACTGCCAGATCCCGTATTCCTTTTCACGATAGGCCGGCGCCTTGCCAAGTTCGGTGGCATTGCGGTGCAAGAGTGCCGGGATAGAGCGCAGACCAGCCACGCCCTCAGCCATATGTGCCAAGTCCATTCCTCCCAGACCGGTTTCCCGGAGTGCCTTCTGTGCCCGTCGTTGCGTGCCGCTCGCGCTTTGTCGCGCCCTGTCTCTATTTGGACAAGGCAGACCTTCGCGGTCAACTTTTTCCTGAAGTTTTCCCAATTCCTACGAATTCTTACAGCCCGCCTCCCTACTGCCCTTGCCACGACCGGACAGAGTGCGGCGGGCACGGTTGCGACGTGACGATCGCCCGGCATCAGGCAGCCACCGTTCATCCGGCGCAGATGCGGCCTGCATGGGGCGCGCAGGGATGGCCGGGGAGGGCGGGGCGAGGTCCGCAGGACGAGCTCCGCGCCGCCGGGCCAGCAGGCCAGCACCACTGGCGCAGGCGACCGGCGCACACTAGGCTGACGCCATGACAACCGCCCTCACCCAGGCAGGCCTGAACCTGATCCAGCAGGCCCTGACCATTTATGACAGCGATCTGCGGCTTGCCGTATGCAATGCCCCCTTTGCGCAGATGTTCGACCTGCCCGCAGGGTTGACCACCCCCGGCGCCAGCTTCGAGGATACGATCCGGCATCTGGTAGAGCGGGGTGAATACGGACCCGTGGACGACCCCGAAACCTTTATCCGCACCCGCGTCGAGATCGCCCGCGCCTTCGAGCCGCATTACATGGAGCGCTCCCGCGCGAACGGCCGCACCATCTCGGTCGAAGGGGCGCCCTTGCCACAGGGCGGCTGGGTCACGGTCTACACCGACATCACCGAAACCAAGGCGCAGGAACAACTCCTGCGGACCCGGTCCGAATTGCTCTCCGAAGAGGTGCTCAAGCGCTCCGAAGAACTGGCCGGAACAAACCGCCGCCTTGGCGCCGCCAACAAGGCCCTGCAGGAAGCACGCCGCCAACTGGCCGAGACAGAGGCCCGCACCCGCACCACGACAGAAATGATGCCCGCCCATATCGCCCGGGTGGATGCCGACGGGCGCTACACGTTTTCCAACAATCGCCTTGGTGACGTGATGCCGGGCCGGCCCGCCTCGATTCTCGGACTGCATATTTCCGAAACACTGGGACCGCAGGCCTACGCCCGCGTGCAGCCTTATCTGGAGGCTGCCGCCGCAGGACGGCAAAGCGTGTTCGAATTCACTGACGAGATGTCGTCGCGCCGCATCAGGGGTGTCTTCACCCCCGACCCGCTGGAACCGGGCGTCTATATCCTCAGCCAGGACGTGACCGAGGAAACCCAGGCCCGGACCACCCTGCAACAGACTCGACGGCGCGAAATCGCGGCACAACTGACCTCCGGCCTCGCGCATGATTTCTCCAATCTGCTGACCATCATCCTCGGGATGCAGTCGAAACTGGCGCGCATGGGTCTGGGTCCGGACGCGGATCCGCTGATCGCGGCCACGATGGGCGCGGCGCAACGGGGCGGGCGCTTGCTGAACCGCATCGCCGACATGACCAGTCAGCGCGTCTGGCAACCGCGCGCCCTTGTCCTGGGACCGTTTCTGGAGGAATTGCGCGTGCTGGCCACCCCATCCTTTCCCGACGGCATCACCTTGACGACGATGGATCGGACGCAGGGCGCGCTCATGGCCGATCCCGGCCTGTTGCAGGACGCGCTTCTGAACCTCACCCTGAACGCCCGCGATGCCTGCGGGCTCAGCGGGCAGATCGTGCTCTGCGCAGAGGAGGTTCAGGACACATGGTTGCAGCTATCGGTCGAAGACAGCGGCGCGGGTTTTTCCGACGCGGCGCTGGATCACGGGCTGGAGCCTTTTTTCACCACGAAGGGCGGCGAGGGGTCGGGGCTGGGTCTGGCGATGGTCTATGACATGACCAAGCTTGCCGGTGGCTCCGTCCGGTTGGAAAACACTGGCCACGGCGCGCGCGTGTCGCTGCGGCTGCCGCTCCGCCGCGCAGAGCAGACCTCCGTGCCGGATACCGGCATAGCCCTTCTGGCAGAGGACAGTCCTGACCTGCGAGACGCGATCCGGGGCATGCTCACCGACCTCGGATTTGCCGTGGTAGAGGCCGCGTCCGTCGAAGAGGCCTGCACACTGGCCGACGGACTGCCCGACATCGCGCTGGCGCTGTCGGACATTTCGCTGGAAGGCGACACGCCCGGTCTTGCCCTCGCTGACCGTCTGCCCCATCTGCCCTTGCGCTTCATGACGTCCTTGCCCGTCGACCACCCGTTGCATGCGCAGGCCCGCCGGTTGGGACCGGTCCTGCCGAAACCCTTTACCGCCGCAGATCTGAGCGTCTTTCTCGGGCGCGACACGCTCTCCCTTCTAGACCCGGTAAAAAACGGATAGCACATCGCCCATGAGCGCGCTTGTCACCATCCTCGACGACGAACCGGCCATCCGCGAAATGCTGTCAGAGGCCTTGACCGACGCGGGTTTCCGCACGCTGTCCTTTGGCCGCGCAACCGAATTCGAGGCGGCGCTACGCCGGGCGACACCGGATGTCTGTCTTGTCGATCTCAGCCTGCCGGACCGCGACGGGCTGACACTGGTGCACCGTCTGGCGCTGGAACAGGGCGCGACCATCATCATCATTTCGGGCCGCGCGCAGGTGCAGGACCGTGTGACGGGTCTGGAACTGGGGGCGGACGACTACATCATCAAGCCCTTCGACCCGGCCGAGGTCGTGGCCCGCATCCGCGCCCGTCTGCGCGGCGCGAAACGCGGCGCGGCAACCTCGGATACTGCCCGATTTAGCGGATGGACCGCGCATTTCGACCGCTACGCGCTGGAGGATGACAGCGGCGCGGAGACCCCCTTCAGCCATGCCGAAGGCGAGGTGCTCCGCCTGTTTCTCGAAAGCCCCAAACGCCTGATCACTCGGGCGCAAATGCAGGAAACGCTGGGTGGCGCAGCGGGAGAAAGCTTTGACCGCGCGATGGATGTGCGTATTTCGCGCCTCCGGACAAAGCTGCGCGAAGATCCGAAAAGCCCGCGCCTGATCAAGACGATCTACGGCGCGGGCTATATCTTTCTCGGGGATGTGGACTGGGGTTGAGGCTGCGCCTCTCCCGTCAGGCGTGATCACCGTCGCGGATCTGATTGGCAAAGGCATGGTTCGTGTCGCGGTGGTGTGCCTCGTCGGCCCGCACCATGATCACGACTTCGCGCAGTCGGGCATTTTCAGGCAATTGCCAATACTCAATCGCGATGCGCGGCGCCGGCCCATTCTCGATCCGCCCGGCGTCGATCTCTGCCAGATATTGCGTGTAGCTGACCACCGCTTCCTCCTCCAGATACCCGACGATGCGATGCGCGGTGCGCGGCGCAAAGAGATAGGTGAAGAAGAAGACATTGTAGAAGATCGCCTGCGCCAACATGATCAATCCGCGCTCAAAGCGGCTGGGCTGCGCAATCTTGATGAATGTCATAAGATGCATGCGCTCATTCTCGGCCTCGTCCAGCAATTCGCGGATCCAGCCCTGATCGTCCCGAATGTGCCGCACCGCACGCAGGTGCTGCAACAATCCACCAACCATGCCGGGCACGGCAGCCACCGTTTCCAGCACAACGGCGCGGTGGCCATAGCGTTTGGCGAAAAAGCGATCCGCAAAGACTCGCATCACCTTGACCACCCTCAGCGCAATCCGGTCATGGATGTCCTGCGGCGTGTGATGGCCGTCGAGTTCAACCGTCCGCTTTGGCGCGATCAACGGGGTAAAGTCCTGTCCTTCCTTCATCTTGTCACCTCTTGTCTGATGACCAAGAGATAGGATCCGGAGGCCTATGGAGGATGCGACATTTGTGGATATCGGAGGCGGACTCACGGTCCCGTGAACTGATACCCGGTCGTCGCGCCCAGAAAATCTTGGATAAAAGGCAGCACCGCCACCGCGACCACACCGACCCCCGCCCCGATCGCCAGACGGAGCGGAGCCGCACCCAGCCTTGGCCCCGCCAGCCCCAGAACACCGCAAACCGCCGCATAAAATCCAACCGAAACAGGATCCATATCGCATCTCCCCCAACCTGAGAGCAGCCTAGCATCCCGTTCCGCCGCCGGTCATGTCTGAAATACCCGCCTTGAACAGGTCAGATCAGCATGGCCGGTGGTGCTGGTCAGGCGCCGCGCAGCGCCGTTTCGTGCCCGCATGCGGGTATCAGATCACGCACCTTCAGGCGCCGCCCTGCGCGGGCGCGACGGCCCGCGCAGGGATGGGTCACACCCCGGCCTTGATCATGGATTCGGCCAGAATTGGCACGGTCTTCTGGTTCAGCCCGGCAATATTGATCCGCGAATCGCCCACCATGTAGACGGCAAAATCCTTGCGCAGAGTCTCGACCTGCTCAGGCGTCGCGCCAAGCCGCGAAAACATGCCCCTGTGTTGCGCAAGAAAGCCGAAACGATCCGATCCGGACAGCCGCTGAAGCTCATCGGCCAACTGTTGACGCAGGTTCAGCATCCCGTTGCGCATGTCTTCGAGTTCCGCTGTCCAGTCGGCGCGCAGATCCGGGTCGGTCAGCACCATCGTCACAAGGCGCGCGCCGTGATCCGGCGGAAAGGAAAAATTCTGCCGGTTGAGATAATTCAGCGTGCCCTGATTCAGCGCGCGCGCATCCGCCTTTTGCGAGACCGCCATCAGGATGCCGGTCCGCTCGCGGTAGATCCCGAAATTCTTTGAGCAGGATGCCGCGATCAGGCATTCAGGCACGGATGACGCGACCATGCGCACGGCTTCAGCGTCCGCCTCCAGCCCGTCGCCGAACCCTTGATAGGCGATGTCGATCATGGGCATCGCGCCGGTCTTGAGCAGAAGCTCGATGACCGTCTTCCATTGCGACGGGTTCAGGTTGGCCCCGGTCGGGTTGTGGCAGCAGCCGTGCAGCAACACGACATCCCCGGCATTCGCCTGCGCCAGATCCGCCATCATGCCGTCGAAATCGACCCCGCCCGTGTCATTGTCGAAATAGCGGTAGGAAACCGTCTCGATCCCCATATGCTTCAGGATCGAAAGATGGTTGGGCCAGGTCGGATCGCTGACAAAGACGCGGGCCTTCGGATTGGCCATGCGCACCATGTCAAACCCCTGACGCACGGCGCCCGTGCCACCCGGCGTCGCCGCCGCGGCCACGGTATCGCGCGCAACCGCGTCCCCCAGGACCAGCGCAACCATCGCGTCGGAAAACCCGGGATCGCCGGCCAGGCCCGTGTAGGCCTTGGTGTTTTCCGCCTCCCACAACTGCTGTTCGGCGGATTTGATCGCCCGCATGATCGGCGTATTGCCGGACGCATCCTTGTAAACACCGACACCAAGGTCGATCTTGGTCTCCCGGGGATCCTCGCGGAAGGCCTGCACAAGCATCAGAATCTTGTCGGCGGGTTGTTGCTGGATCGTTTCGAACATCAAGTCTCTCCGGTGTCTGCGGGTCCTGTCGCGACGGGCAACGTCGGAAACGCACCCCATTCCGACCAGGAGCCATCATAAAGGGAATGATCCGTCTTGCCCATGCGTTCCATCGCGAGGCTGAGGATGGCCGCCGTCACACCTGACCCGCAGGTGGTGATCGCCGGTTTGGACAGATCCACGCCGCCCGCCTCGAAAACTTCTCGCAGCGCGGCATTGTCCTTGAGGGTTCCATCCTGGTTCAGAAGGTCGCCGTAGTAGACATTCTTGGAGCCCGGAATATGGCCTGCGCGCAGACCCACGCGCGGCTCTGGCTGTTCCCCGCGGAACCGACCGGGGGAGCGTGCGTCGATCACCTCCGTGTGTTTCAGCTTCGCCGCCGCAGAGACCTGCGTGACATCACGCACCAGATGCGCCTGCCGCCGGACGGTCATGTGGCGGTCGCGCACCATCGGGTCCATGTCTTCAACTTCGCGGCCCTCGGCTTGCCATTTGGGAAACCCGCCGTCGAGCACGGCGATTTCAGGCTTACCCATCAGCTTGAAAAGCCACCAGACCCGGGCCGCCGAAAAAAGACCGGCTCCATCGTAGACCACAACCTGATGGCCGTCGCCCACACCCATGCCGCGCAGCCGCGACATGAACTTTTCCGGCGGCGGCGCCATGTGGGGGAGATCGGACCGCGCATCCGAAATATCGTCGATGTCGAAAAAGCGGGCACCCGGGATATGCGCCGCGGCGTATTCCGCACGGCCATCCCGACCCATGTCCGGCAAATACATGCTTGCGTCCAGCACCCTGAGGTCGGGATCGTTGAGATGTTGCGCAAGCCACTCGGTGGATACGAGCGTTCTGGGATCGTCGATGAACATTGGGCCCCCTCGGCGGTCAGTATCACGTGATTAGGCAAGAGGACTACGGCTTGCAAGCATGACGGGGGGCACGACCCGGATGAAAAGGATGAAATCGCGCGGTTCGGCAGGCCAAGATCGCCGCGGCCCCGGGCGGAAACAATGACAAGCTTTCGCGAAGGCAGATGGCATCTTGCAGACCGGTGACGCCAGCCCTTCCGCCCTTTTTCGCACCGCCTCATGACCCGCTCCGGCGCCTTGAAACTGCGCGTTGCCCCCGATTTGCCTGGGGTCGCATTGCGCAAATGGGCCGGGGACGGATGCATAAGGGGAAATCCGGCGGACCCTCATTCCGGCCGGTGCGGCTACCACCGGCATGAAGCCGGTGGGGTCCGGTCAACTGCCCTGCTTGAGCAGCCTTTGCTTTTGCCGGTTCCAGTCGCGCTTTGCCTCGGTCTCGCGCTTGTCCACGGTCTTCTTGCCTTTTGCGATGCCGATCTTGATCTTCGCAATGCCCTTGTGGTTGAAGTACAGGACCAGCGGCACAAGCGTCATGCCCTTGCGCTGCGTTTCGTTCCACAGCCGCGCCAATTCGCGCTTAGAGGCCAGCAGCTTGCGCCTCCGCCGGTCCTCATGGCCGAACATGGCTTGCTCATAGGGCGCGATATAGGCATTCACCAGCCACAACTCGCCGTTTTCGACCGCCGCATAGCTTTCGGCGATGTTCGAGGTGTTCTGCCGCAGCGACTTCACCTCGGAACCGGTCAGCATGATCCCGCATTCCAGATCATCCTCGATCGCATAGTCGAAGCGCGCGCGCCGGTTTTCGGCGATCACCTTGTAGTTCGGGTTTGTTACGGGTTTCTTGGCCATGGTCCGCCTAGATAGTCATTCCGGTCGGCACTGTCCACGGCCCTCAACTGCCGCGGTATGTGGAATACCCAAAGG
This sequence comes from uncultured Rhodobacterales bacterium, assembly GCA_964604565.1. Lineage (GTDB taxonomy): Bacteria > Pseudomonadota > Alphaproteobacteria > Rhodobacterales > Rhodobacteraceae > CAZRZN01. The sequence goes on along the minus strand of CAZRZN010000010.1, from coordinate 26,019 downwards.
GCGACAACAGCAACGGCACGTGGTAATGTGACGCCTCAGACATGCCGAAACGGATCGGGATCTCGTCCAGAAACAGCGGCTCCGCCGCCGACAAGCCGGATGCCCGCAGGTAATCCCCTGCACAAAATACAAGCTCATAGAAGCCGGTTTCAAAGGTTTCCTTCGGCAGGATCGGCCCATCGCAGCGCCCGTCCGCATTGGTCACGACCTCCGCAATCAGCGACCTGTCCGTTCCCGAAAGCCGGTATAACAGGATTTTCAGCCCTTCCGCAGGGCAACCCCGAGCCGTGTCAAGCACATGCGTCGTCAGATATCCGTCACTCATCGCGCGTCCCCCCTCGCCACTTGCCGGGCTTGACAATTGGGCCCGGGCGCAGTGCCTCTATGTCAGAACCATCCCCGAAGGCAGGTCAAGATGAACCGTTACCCCCGCGACATGATCGGCCATGGCCCAGATCGCCCCGATGCACAATGGCCCTCCGGCGCCCGGATCGCCGTTCAATTCGTCCTGAACTACGAAGAGGGCGGCGAAAACAACCTGCTGCATGGCGATGCCGCCTCGGAGGCCTTTCTGTCGGACATACCCGGCGCCGCACCTTGGCAGGGCATGCGGCACTGGAACATGGAGTCGATCTACGAATACGGCGCGCGCGCCGGGTTCTGGCGTCTGCACCGCCTGTTCACCAATGCCGGCATCCCGCTGACAATCTACGGCGTCGCCACGGCCCTTGCCCGCTCGCCCGAGCAGGTCGAAGCGATGAAGGACGCGGGCTGGGAGATCGCGTCGCATGGTCTGAAATGGATAGACCACCGCGACATGCCCGAGGATGAGGAACGCGCCCAGATCGCCGAAGCGATCCGCCTGCACACGGAGGTCACGGGCGCGCCCCCTCGCGGTTGGTACACGGGGCGCTGTTCGATGAACACGGTTCCCTTGGCGGCCGAAACCGGCGCATTCGATTATATATCAGACACTTACGACGACGATCTCCCCCATTGGGCACGATTCGGCGAACGTGACCAGTTGATAATACCCTACACGTTGGAGGCGAATGACATGCGCTTTGCGGGCGCGCCGGGATGGGTGACGGGACAGGACTTCGGCCAGTATCTGATCGATGCCTTCGATACACTCCATGCCGAGGGCCAGGCTGGCAGGCCGGCGATGATGAGTGTCGGCCTGCATTGCAGGCTGATTGGCCGCCCGGGAAAGATCGCCGGTTTGAAACGGTTCCTGGATCACATCGCAGCGCATGAGAACGTCTGGACCCCAACCCGCCTCGCAATCGCCGAACATTGGGCCGCGACGCATCCGCCAAGCACGTCAGAACGGCCCTCGGAAATGGACCGCGATACCTTCGTCACCCGCTTTGGCGGAATCTACGAACACAGTGCGTGGGTCGCCGAGCGCGCCTACGGGCTGGAGCTGGGCCCAGCCCATGACCGGCCCGCAGGCCTTGCGAATGCTCTGGCGCGCGCGTTCCGCAGCGCCACGACCGAAGAGCGGCTTGCCGTGGTGCGCGCACACCCCGACCTTGCCGGCAAACTCGCCGCCGCCAGCCGTCTGACCGCCGACTCCAGCGCCGAACAGGCCAGCGCCGGCCTGGACGCGCTCACGGACGCCGAGCGCGCGCAGTTCACCGACCTCAACACCGCCTATGTCGACAAGCACGGCTTTCCCTTCATCATCGCTGTCCGCGACCATGACAAGGCCGGGATCCTCGAGGCCTTCGAACGCCGTCTCACCCATGACAGCGCCACCGAATTCACCGAGGCCTGCCAGCAAGTGGAACGGATCGCGCGCCTGCGCATCGACTCTCTGCTCTGACGGCCGGCTTCTTTTCTCCTGAAATACTCCGGGGGGCCCGAAGGGCGGGGGCAGCGCCCCCTGCATCAAATGAGACAAGGACAATGCCCCAGATCATCGCACAGCCTCTCACCCACGCCGCTTTTGCCGCCTTCGGGGACGTCCTCGAGGTGCAAGGCGCACCGGACAAGTTGATCAATGCAGGCCAATGCGGCCGTTATCACGACCGCGCAAGACTGGATTTCGGGCCCGGGGGCCAAGCCGGGATAAGCCTGTTCGACGCTGAACCGCGCGCCCTGCCCTATCTGCTCGACATGGTCGAACGGCACCCGGAGGGCAGCCAGGCCTTCTTGCCGATGCACTTGAACCCATGGTTGGTGATCGTCGCAGAGAGTGGTGAGATACCGGGCGCTGTCCATGCCTTTTTCGCCGCCCCCGGACAGGGGGTCAATTTTCATCGTGGCACCTGGCACGGTGTGCTGACGCCGCTCGCCCGGCCGGGCCTCTTCGCGGTGGTGGACCGAATCGGCGACACTGCAAACCTGCAGGAATACCGCTTCGAGACACCGCTGGAGATCCTTGCCCCTTGAACGAACGGCTCGCTGAACGCAGGTCGTCAAGACGGGTCGCGGCCAGACCAGCCGCTCGTTCGGAGCCGGAACCGACGGATCGGTCGACGCATTTCTGCCCCTCGTGAGATCGTTCTGACCACATACGTCCTCGGCCCGGTCGCACCGGCTGAGAGACAGATGCCTCCGGGATACCCATGCCGCCGTAAGGTGTTGCTAACCTCCCGCACCTAAATTTCAGGCAAGCCTCTGATGGCGTGGGTCGCGCGTGCCTTGGGAAACGCAGCCGGGCGGAACCGCACGCCAGCAGGCCGGACCTCGACCGATGCATTGGAAAATGGATGTGGAATATCACTGCCGCTGCATCGTGATCGCGTTGATCTATCTTTGGACTCGCCACTTCCAAGAGGGGACATGATGGATGGCGTGTGATCCCCCTCCCGTGGGCTCGCTCCTGCCGAGCGGATTGTGGCCGACTTTCCCGCAGCCATGTCGGCGCCCTTCCATCGTGGTCGCCTGCCCAATCTCGAAAAACGCCGAAAATTGTTCAGGTCCCTTCGGATATTAGCCCTTCCTTAGCGCAAAGACGGGAGATCTGACTGCTCAAGAGCTTCGTGTCTCCGCGACACTAAACGGAAAGCTGGAGAGAGATCTCGCCGGTGCCCACACGTGTCCCCGCAGGGCGCGAGGCGGTGGTTTGACAAGACCAGCTGACCAAGAAGCGCAAGATCGAGAGTGGCAGATGAAACTGAGGAGAACGACAAGAATTCTGGTGGGCAGTTTCGTGTTGCTCTCGGTTGCAGTCATCCTGTCGCCCCACGTCATGAACAGGGTCGCGCAATCCGCCGTCATCAATGCGCCGGTCGTTTCGGTGAAAAGCCCGTTCGACGGCTTCCTGACGTCGGCATCCCGAAGACCCGGCGACCCGGTCCTGCCGGGCGACAAGATCGTTGAACTCATCGCGTCCCGCGCCGCCCACAGCGAAACCGGCCGCCTCGAAGCGCATCGCGCGGCACTGGCGTCAGAGCGCGCGGCAATCACCGCAGAAATCGAAAGCCTCAAGGCGCTGGATGCCGATCTCTCCCGGCGAAGCGAACAGGTCCGTTCACTTGCAGGCGATGTCCTGGTTTTCGAGCGTGAGGCCCTGCTTTCCGATACGCGCGCAGCCGAAGAGGACGCGACCTTCCTGCGCGCCGAAGCGGATCGACTGGCCAGCCTCAGAACCACCGGGACGGCATCGAAGTCTCATCATGAACGCGCCGCATCGGAAGCCAGCAAGGCCGAAAGCAGACTTGCGGCCCTTCGGAGCAACCTGGCGCTGATCGAACGCAAGATCTTTGCCTTGAAGGAAGGATCCCTACCGGCGTTCGGATCAGAAGATGGATCCTACGCCCGGCAAAGGCGTGACGAAGTTGCCTTGCGGCTGGCAGATCTGCGCACCCGGCGCGACACGCTGGGGGCACGCATGGAGGCGGCGACCGGTGAAATCGCCGCCCTGAAAATCGAGACCGACCGCCTTTCCGGTTTCGCCCCACAGGCTGAAAGCCAGTCGGTGATCTGGACGGCATCACCGGCATCCGGCTCCGCGATCGCCAGCGGGGATGAGATCCTCCAGGTTCTGGATTGTTCGCGCCGGTTCATCGAGGTCTCCGTTTCGGAGAGCGCGCTTGGCGATATCGATATAGGATCCACCGCTTGGGTCAGGCTCAAGGAATCCAAGTCCGCATTTCTGGCCGAGGTCGAGACGGTTCGCGGAGCCGGTGCGCAGACAGAAATCGGCCGGCTGGCGGCGGAACCCGCCCGCATGAGCGAGAAAACCCTGACCGTGATGCTGCGTCTGGAACCCGCCGATGTTTCGGATCCAGAGACGGCAGCGAGGTTCTGCAACGTCGGCCGCACCGCCGAAGTTCGGTTCGAGCGCAACTTCAGAGGCGGACTCGTGGGTCGCCTTGCGTGGTTGCAGGAACGGAGTGAGGTCGCCTTCGATGCGTTCTGGCAGGCCGTGTCCGCACTCCGCAAAGAGGCTCCTGAAAAGGCAAGTCTATGACTGTCGAGGACATTGTCCCGCTCTTGCTGACGATCAGCGCCATAATGCTGGCGCCTCGCCGGCTGTTCGACCGGCCATGGTTCGAGGTGATGGTCGTCGGCCTTCTTGGGATCTTGCTGTGCCGGTATCTTCTATGGCGTTTTTTCGTGACGGTTCTTCCCGCGGATCCAGTTTCCATCGAGGGCGCGGTTGTCTGGCTTATCTTCACGATCGAATTTCTGACGTGGATCGACGCAGCCATCCTTTTTGCCTTTCTTGTCGCCCGGACAAACAGGAGTGCCGAGGCGGACATCAACGAGCAGCGCCTGCGCTGCCTCGATCCGTCCGACCTTCCGACCGTCGATGTTTTCATTGCCACCTTCAATGAGCCCCCCGAGGTTCTGGAAAAGACCATTACGGGCGCAATGGCGATGGAGTGGCCGGCCGACCGTCTCAACATCTGGATCCTCGATGACGGCAAACGCCCCTGGCTGGAGCAGGAAGCCGCACGCAGGAAGATCGGCTACCTCACCCGCGCGGACAACAAAGGGGCGAAGGCCGGCAACATCAACGCGGCGATCGCGCGAACGCAAGCCCCCTTTTTTCTGGTCCTCGACGCGGATTTCATTCCGCAGCAATCCTTTCTTTTCAGGGCGATAGGTTTCTTCGACGACCCCAGGATCGGCATCGTCCAGATTCCTCACAACTTCTTCAATCCGGATCCGATGCAGACCTCCCTCAACATGAGCAAGGTCATGCCGGACGATCAGCGCTTTTTCTTCGAAGCCATCATGCCGGGTCGGGACGGGTATGATTGCGCGTTCTGCTGCGGCTCCAACGGAATTGTGCGCCGCAGCGCGATGGAGGAGATCGGCAACGCCCTCCCGACAGGATCCATCACCGAAGACATGCTCTTGACGCTTGCACTGAAACGCAAAGGGTATGTCACGCGCTACCTGAACGAACCGCTCGCCTTCGGGCTTGCGCCGGAAAGCATCAACGCGTTCTTCATCCAAAGGGCGCGCTGGGCGCGTGGCGGCCTCCAGATCATGTTCCTCGACGAGGGCCCGCTAGGTCGGTCCGGCCTCGCCCTCCATGAACGCCTTTTCTTCTTCCCGCTGCATTGGATCACGCAAAGCCTTGGTCAGACGGTCGCCATGATCACGCCGATCCTGTTCCTGCTGACCGGGATACCGCCCCTGGTCAACACGACAGTCGCGGGCATTTTCAGCTACCAGGTTCCCACCATCCTTGCGACCGTGGCAGCGGTTCGGTTGTTTGCGCCGGGGTCCTATCACCCGCTGGCGTCGACATCGCTCGCCGTTCTGCAAGCCTTTCGCCTGCTTCCCGTGGTTCTGTCCACGCTGATCAAGCCGCACGGCCATGCATTCAAGGTGACGCCGAAAGGCAGCAGCGGAGCTGTCGTGCAGGACAACATGACCGTCTTCGTTTCAATCGGCCTGGCCTTCCTGACAGGGATGGGCCTGTTGCTGAACGCGATTCCGGAGACACAGATCGTGCCGTTTTCGCATCTCATGCCGATCGTCGCATTCTGGTCCGTCCTAAACATGATTGTTCTCCTTCTGGTTGCCCGGATCGCGGTTTCGCCGCCGGCAAGCCGAAGCGAGGAACGCTTTACGTTGAACCAGAAGATGATCCTGCACACTCCGCGTTTCACGGCAGATGTCTGCGCGACAGACATGTCGTTGAGCGGTGTCGCCCTGAAATCGGATGGACCTCTCGGCCTTGAGCCGGGCGCTTGGGTCGGCCTTGAGATCGCCGAGGTCGGGCTGGTTGCCGGGCGCGTTGCGCGTGTCTCGAAAGACGGCATGTTCACCGGCGTGTCGTTTGCAGTTTCGGGATTGGCGACGCGGATAAACCGATCCATTGAACCCGTTGAAGACCCGGCTGACGCAAAAGGGACAGGGCGACCCAAGGCTCAGGACAGGCGGGATGACGAGTCTCCGGACCCTGAGGCCGTGGAAATGGCGCTCAGGGATCGTCTGATCCGGGTGCTGTTCACAAAGGGCAGGTCCGGGGCCCATGTTACCAATGAAGATGGGTGGCGTATCTCCTGGACCATGCTCGCCCAGATCTTCGGAAAAGATCCCAAGGAAATCGTCTTTCGGCCCGAGCGGGACCGGCCGGAGGAGGAAGTGCCTGATTGGTTGCTGGCGCTGGTTCTCGCAAACGCGCCGGCCCCGGATCGGGCCGGAAGCGCGGAACGAGCCGCGTGATGCAGACCAGCTGTGCCCCGCCTTGCATTGCGTTGGGCACGGGGAGATCGCCCGCGCGCCAAGGCCCCGGTCAGACCAGCGACGACTGCGACCGGCCGAGACAGATCCGGGCAAGAAGGACCGGAGAAAACGGCCTGATGCCAAGTTGGCGAACCTCGCACAATGGGCTGGCACTTCGGTTCGGCCGACACAGGCGAGAGACGGAAGACCAATCCGTCGTTCTGTGCCGCTGACTTGACGAGGTCTTGTCCCTCATGTCTCTTTAAAACAGTTTTTGGATGATTGGCTGGGGCGTTGGACAAACCCGATTTTGGCAGCATTGGAGCAAAGTTGCGTCAGCGGCGCAGGGCGATGGGCCATACGTTGAGCTATGTCGCGAAATCGGCCGGCTGCTCGGAAAGCATGGTGTCCAAGATCGAAACCGACAGTGTGAATCCCTCACTGACCCTTTTGCGCCGGATCGCGTCGGCACTGGACATCAACGTGGCCATGCTGTTCTCGGGCGGCGAAACCGAGGGGGTCGTCAGCCGCGCCGGAGAACGCCCGGTGATCGACACGGACCGTTTGCGCCGGGGCGATCAGGTCGCTCTGGAACGGCTTGCACCGCACCGGGATGGCACGCTTTTGCAAGCCAACATCCATATCGTGGCCGCCGGCGGATCGAGCGACGGAAAAATCAGCCATGTCGGGCAGGAGATGGGCTATCTGCTTGAGGGGATCCTTGACCTCACTGTGGGAGATCGAACCTACCGTCTGAATACAGGGGACTCCTTTCACTTTGGGTCCGAAATCCCGCATGGGTACAATAACCCGGGCAACACCGTCGCACGGGTTCTTTGGGTCAACACGCCTCCGACCTTCTGAAAGACCAGGTTCCGCCGGTTGGCCAGGCATCAAGTCTACCTGCTGAAAAAGCGGGCAACTGCTCCCGCGATAATGCCGCAGGTCCGTGTTCGACTTCCACCTCATTCAAGAAACTTGACTAAGGGGAAATTTCGAGTCCTCTTTTCAGATGAAATGGACGAAGGCCTGATATCGGGCCTGCCTGATCGGTTGGGGAACGCGGATGCAAAATTCTTCGGAGTCGAAGGTTACTGTGGCCTGCCTGCAGTTCGATCCAAACATCGGATCACCTGATACCAACATCGCGCGCGGTCTGGAGATGATCGAACAGGCCGCGGAACAGGGGGCCAGCCTGATCGTGCTGCCGGAACTGAGCGATTCGGGCTATGTGTTCGAGTCCCGGCAGGAAGCCTACGGCCTGTCCGGCACGGCGGAGTCTGCCCCGGCGCTCTTGGCTTGGGCAAAGGTCGCCAAGGCACGGGGCCTGCACATCGTCGGCGGCTTTTGCGAACGCGAAGGGGATGCGCTTTACAACAGTGCGGCATTGATCGGCCCGGACGGATTGCTGGGCATCTATCGCAAGACTCATCTCTGGGCCGCCGAAAACCTTTTCTTCGAACGCGGCAATCTTGGCTTTCCAGTCTTCACAACCCCTATCGGCCGCATTTCATCCCTGATCTGTTATGATGGATGGTTTCCGGAGGCTTGGCGCCTCTGCGCATTGCAGGGCGCCGACATTGTCTGCGTCCCGACCAACTGGGTCCCGATGCCATCGCAACCCGAAGATATGCCCTCCATGTCGAATATCCTTTGCATGGCGGGGGCGCACAGCAATTCCATGTTCGTCGCGGCGGCCTGCCGCACAGGGGTCGAGCGCGGCCAGCCGTTCATCGGCCAAAGCGTGATCGTCAACCACGAAGGTTGGCCCGTCGCGGGACCCGCCGGGTTCGATGAGACGACCATCCTGCTTGCGGAATGCAACCTGTCGGATGCACGGCGCAAGCGGTCCCTGAATGAATTCAATCAGTTGATCCGCGACCGCCGGGCCGATCTCTACGGAGAGATGCTTGGCTCTGATGCGGTGCCCAACTGGTACTGACGCGGACCGGAACGATCGTAAACCAACAAAGGGAGCTTTTGACATGAAGTGGAATCTATTGGCCGTCGGTGCCGTTTGCGCCGGCATGATCGCCGGGCAGGCCATCGCTCAGGAACCGATAAAGATCGGCATACCCGTGGGTTTGAGCGGCGCGAACTCCGTGGTCGCCCCGTCGGTCGTTCAATCGTCCGAACTCGCCGCCGAGGAGATCAACGCCGCCGGCGGCATCCTCGGGCGGCCGATCGAACTGGTGATCGCGGATGACGGATCGGGCGCACAGGGCGCACAGCGCGCCTTTGACAGCCTCGTCTTCCAGAGCGAGGTGGATGTGCTGATCTCGATGGAAACCAGCGCCGCGCGGAACGCCGGCCTGCCCATCGTGAACCGTGGCCGGACCCCTTACATCTACACTTCGTTCTACGAAGGCCGCTCCTGCAGCCCATGGATGTATGTCAACGCCTGGGTCCCCGAACAGCAAGTCGCGCCGATTGTCGATCACTTCATGGCGGAATTCGATTCCAAGACCTTCTACCTGATCGGCAGCGACTATGCCTTCGGTCGCGGAATGCTGGAATTCACACGGTCCTATGTTGAGGCCAACGGCGGCACCGTTCTGGGCGAGGACTATCTGCCCATGGACGGATCCGACTGGACTGCGGTCATTTCCAACCTGAAGTCGGCAAACCCGGATGCGTTGATTACCTCGACCGCCGGCGGGGCACCGAACGTCACGCTCACCAAGCAGCTGCGCGCGGCCGGTGTCGACATCCCCTACGGCAACCTTGCCGTGGACGAGGGGACGGCCAAGTCGATGGGCGCCGACGCCACCGGCATCTACATCGCTGCCAGCTATATCACCGGCATCGAAAGCCCTGAAAACGCGGCTTTCCTTGCCGCGATGGCGGATAAGTTCGGCGATGATCTGGAAACCCCCAACGACCTGTCCGTACCGCAATACGAGGCGGTCTATCTTTACAAGGCAGCCGTGGAGATGGCCGGGTCGACTGACCCGGATGCGGTGATCGAGGCGCTTGGCAAGGTCAGCTTTACCGGCCCACGTGGCACGCTGACGATGAACAAGCAGCGGCATACGCCCCTGACGATGTATCTGGGTCAGGTGACCGAGGACGGCACTGTCGAAGTCATCGAAAGCTTTGCCAATGTCGATCCGGGTGAGCAATGCCCGCAATTCGCGGAATAAGCACATCCCCGCACAATGGCACCGGCCATTGTGCGGGGAATTCAGGAGTTCAATGACATGAGCACGCTCGCCCTCGACATCATCACGACCGGCATGATCCTTTTCGCAGTGGCGTCGGGGTTGATGATCATTCTGGGCGTGATGAAGCTGATCAATTTCGCCCATGGCGCCTTTCTGACCGTCGGCGGCTATACCGCCTACCTCACGACCGAGGCCGGCATCAGCCCGTGGCTGTCCGCGCCCCTTGCCGGGCTTTTCGGGTTTGTCTGCGGCCTCGTGATCGAACGCATCATCGTGCGGCCGCTCTATGACCGCCCGCTGGACGCGATCCTTGCGACATGGGGTCTGGGCATCGTCATCGGGCAGGTGATCACACTGGCCTTTGGGCGCGGTGTGCAATTCGCGGAAAGTCCGCTGAGCGGAACGCTGGATTTTGGCGCCATAGAATATTCCTCCTATCGCATCGCGGTGACGCTGATCGCCTTCGGCCTCGCCGTCGCGCTGACGGCGCTGCTGTATCTGACCCGCTTTGGCCTGAATGCGCGGGCGGTCATCATGAATGAGACGCTGGCGCGCGGCCTTGGCATCGACAGCGCACAGGTCAGGGCGCTGACCTTCGGCCTTGGCGCGGGTCTGGCCTGTGCCGCCGGGGCCCTGATAACGCCACTGCTGTCGGTCGATCCGAACATGGGTCTGCCGTGGCTGGTCAATTCCTTCATGCTTGTGCTGGTTTCGGGCGTGTCGATCCCCAGCCTGCTGATCGCCTCGCTGGTGCTGGGTGGCGCGCAGGTTGTCGTTTCGACCTTTGTAAGCCCGATCATCGGCGGCCTGACGATCGTCGTGCTGGCGGCGCTTGTGCTGCGCATCAATCCCAAGGGGCTGAGCATTGGCTGACAGTCTGACAAACCGCAGGACCCTGCGCACCGTAGCCATTGGCGCGGTGACGGCGCTGTTGTTCATCGCCATCGCGCCGTTCTTCATCGACACATACACAACCAACATCCTGATCCGCGCCTTTTTTCTGGCAGCTCTGACAATGACGGTGGACGTGTTGTGGGGATATACCGGCATCCTGACCTTCGGGCAGTCCGCGTTTTTCGGGATTGGCGCCTATGCCTGCGCGCTGGTTTTCACGCATTACGGCTTTGGCCCGGGCTGGGCGATCGGCGCGCTGGCCCTCGGTATTCTGGCCGCCATGCTGGTCGGCTTCCTGATTGGCTGGCTTGCCTTCTATCACGGCGCATCGCCGCTTTATGCGTCGATCATCACGCTGGCCTTGCCGATTGTCGTGGTGCAGGTGATCTTTGCCGGCGGGCGCTTTACCGGGTCCTCCAGCGGCCTGTCCGCCTTTCCGACCTATTACTGGGATTTCGAGGTCTGGTTCTGGATCGCCGGCACATACATGGTGATCGTGACCGCCATCGGATACCTGTTCGTCCGGAGCGACTTCGGCCGAATCCTTGTCGCTTTGCGAGAGAACGAGGAACGCTGCGCCTACCTCGGGATACCGGTTTCCGGGATCAAGACAGGGCTGATGATGGCCGCCGCAGGAATCGGCGCGGCGGCGGGGTTCGGCTATGCCGCCTTCACCAACGTTGTGGCCCCGGAACTGGCCGGGTTCCTGCTGGGCACCGAATTGCTGATCTGGACGGCCCTTGGCGGTCGGGCCACGCTGATCGGCCCCGTTGTCGGGGCGCTGGGCATTGACGTCACCGCATCTTACCTGTCCGGGTCGATGCCCTTTCTATGGAAGCTGATCGTCGGCGTTGCCTTCGTGGTCGTTATCGTTCTGTTACCGCGCGGCCTTGCGCCGCTGGTCGGTGACGGCATCCGGCGACTGGTGGCGCCGTTTCGGCGGAACGTGCCGGAGGACGCCGATGCCATCACGCTGGTGCCCACACCGCCCGCGCCACCCAGCCAGCAGGACAAAGCAATCCCGATCCGGACGGACGGGCTGTCCCGGCATTACGGCAGCCTCAAGGTGCTGGATGGCATCGCCATCGAGGGGCGCAAGGGAGAATTGCTCAGCATTGTCGGACCGAATGGCGCCGGCAAGACGACGATGATGCGCTGCATCTCGGACGGGGGCGAACGCTCCGGCGGGAAGGTCTTCGTCAATGATGTCGAGATCGGGCGCGGCGCACCGCAAAAGGTTGTCGCCCTCGGCGTCGGACGCAGCTTTCAGAACACGAACCTGTTCGATACGCTGACTGTCGGTCAGTGCCTGATGCTGGCACGCTACCGCATCGATGGCGCGCGCATGTTCTCGCGCCGCAGCGAAGTCTACGTGCCCGAACCGGCAATGGACATCCTTCGTGCCACCGGACTGGCGGACGCCCTTGGAACCGAAACGCGGTTTCTGTCGCACGGGATGAAGCGTGGCCTTGAACTGGCCATGGTTCTTGCAACCGAACCATCGGTTCTGCTGCTGGACGAACCCACCGCCGGTCTGACCAAGGCAGAGCGCACGGTGATCGGCACCGTCCTGACGCGGCTCAGTCAGGACTTCGGGCTATGCATCCTGCTGATCGAACATGATCTGGACTTTGTGCGCGATATCTCTTCACGGATCGTGGTGCTGCATCAGGGCGCGCTGCTGATGGAAGGGACCGTGGAGGAGGTCATCGCCTCCGATCTGGTCAAGGCGGTCTATTCCGGCCAGCAGGTGGAGGAGGAGACATGACTGTTTCGGCGCCGATCCTTGCGCTGGACGGGATCACCAGTGGCTATGGCGCGGGCATGGTCGTCCGCAACATCACGCTGTCGTTGCGGCCCGGCGAAATCTATACCGTTCTGGGCAAGAACGGCATGGGCAAAACCACCCTTCTGAAGACGATCATGGGGTTCGTGCGCCCGGAATCCGGCAAGGTTACGATGAACGACGCCGATGTGACCCATCTGGCGCCGCAGCGGATGGCGGGCCGGGACGTAGCCTATGCCCCACAGGAATTCACCCTCTTTCAAGATCTCACAGTAGAGGAGAACCTGCGCCTTGCGGTGCCCCGAGACAAGCTGTTTCGCGAACGCCTGCCGATGCTGGAGGATGTATTCCCGCGAATCCCGGAACGTCTGCGGCAGCGCGCAGGCACGCTCAGCGGCGGCGAGCAGAAGATGCTACTGATGTCGCGGGCCGTGCTTGCCAAACCGCGTGTCATGCTGATCGATGAAATCTCTGAGGGTCTGCAACCCACGATGATCGAACGCATGGCGGAGGTGCTGCGCAAGACGCGGGACGAGGATGGCACTGCCGTTCTGCTGGTCGAGCAGCATCTGGCTTTCGCGCTTTCGGTGGCGGATCGTTACGGCATCCTGAAACTGGGCGAGATCGTCGAGGAAGGATCGGCCGGGGACGCCGGCATGGCCGAAAACCTTGCCAACCATCTGAAGGTTTAGGGGTCATGACTGACACTGGATCGAGCGAAGCGAACACCTTCTCCATCGTCGGCCGGTGCACGCGCACCGGCGAATTGGGCGGCGCCGTCGCCTCCGCCGTGCCTGCGGTGGGCGCGATCTGTCTATATCTGCAAAGCGGCGTGGGCGCTGTGAGCACGCAATCCTGGGTCAACCCGTATCTTGCAATCTCCGTGCTAGAGCGGCTGGCCGCCGGAGAACCGACCGACAGCGCCCTTTCGGCCGTGCTGGCCGATGACGATGCCGCCGTGATGCGCCAGATCGGGGTGATCGGGGCCGAAGGACCTGGCATTGCCCGGACCGGCGCCGGCTGCACCGATTGGGCCGGCGACAAAAGTGCGCCGGACCACGCCGTTCAGGGCAACATGCTGACCGGGCCGGAGGTGGTTTCCGCCATGTCCGACGCCTTTGCCGCAGACCCGTCCCTTCCCCTGGAAGAGCGACTGCTAAGGGCACTGGAGGCTGCGCAGACCGTCGGCGGTGACAAACGCGGGCGACAATCGGCAGCGGTTGCGGTGATCGGCGCAGAACTCTATCGCCGGGTCGATCTGCGCGTGGACGAACATTCCGACCCGATCGCGGAACTGCGCCGCGTGCATTCAGTCGCCTCCCGACAGCTTGCCCCCTTTGTGGAGGGGATGCCGAAACGCGGCGGGCCCACCCTGCCCGCGCCGGAAGACGTGGTGGAGACCCTCCTGCGCCCGCCGCCAGACCGGCCGGGCGGCGGCGGCTCACGCATCCCCTGAAAGGACCGAGACATGCCAGAAACACCCGTTGATCCCACCGACCCGCAGGTGTTGACCGGTTTGAATCTGTCGCCTGAGAGGTTTGCCGAAATTGCCGCTGCCTTCGTCGAGATCCGGGCAGAGATCGACCTCCTGCGCAGTCTCGACCTTGGCGAAACGCATCCTGCCGTCGTCTTTCATCCAGTTGTCGGAAAGTCGGACAAATGAACCCGGACCGCCCCGCGCCCCTTTCGATTTCGGAACTTTCCAAAGCGATCCGCGGGCGGAGCCTGTCACCGGTCACCCTGCTTGAGGATTGCCTTGACCGTATCGCCGCCCATGACGCTGAGTTGTCCGCCTTCGTTCACGTTGCGCAAGGCGCTCGCGCGGCGGCCCAGTCCGCCGAGGATGAGATCCGCGCCGGCAACTGGCGCGGTCCCCTCCATGGAATTCCCATCGCGGTCAAGGACAACCACACGACCGCGGACATGCCCACGCACGCCGGCACCCGGGCCGACGGCCCCTCCTATCCGCTCACAGATGCTACCGCCGTGGCCCGGCTGCGGCAAGCGGGGGCCGTGATCATCGGCAAGACCCGGATGCATGAATTCGCCTGGGGCATGGAAACGCCGCCGACGCGGAATCCGCGCGATCCTGATCGCGTTCCGGGCGGATCGAGCGGCGGGTCCGGCGCCGCTGTCGCTGCCGGCATGGTGCCCGCGGCCCTGGGGTCGGACACGGGCGGTTCCATCCGCATCCCGGCCAGCCTGTGTGGATGCGTCGGGTTCAAGCCGACCTTCGGACTGATCGGGCGGGGCGGAATCGTGCCGCACAGCTGGTCTCTGGATCATGCCGGCCCTCTGACCGCATCGGTCGCGGACGCCGCCCTGCTTGTGGAGGCGATGGCAGGCCCGGACCCGACCGATCCGGGCAGTGCAAACCGCCCGGCGCCGTCCTTGACACCCATGCTGTCGGCCGGGGCCAAGGGGCTGCGTGTCGGCGTCTGCCGCAATCATTTCTTCGACCGCTTGATGCCCGAGGTGGAGGCCTCCGTCGATGCCGCGATCATGGGACTGGGGCAGGCCGGCGCCGAGATCGTCGAATTCGAGGTGCCGGAACTGGCCTATGGCCTCGGGGCGATCTTTGCCATCGAACTGGCGTCCTCGACCGCCTATCACGATCAACGGCTCCGGTCCGGATCGGTCGCGGATTTCACCCCGGATGTGCGCCTTCTGGTCGAAATGGGCCGGCTGGTCAGCGGCGCGGACTATGTGCAGGCCGAACGCTACCGGACGCTGCTGGGTGAACGGTTTGCAAGTGTCTTTGACCGGGTCGATGTCGTCGTGGGACCGACAATGCCACTGACCGCGTGGCGGCTGGGCGAACGTGAAGTGATGATCGGCGAGCGCGCGGAAAGCGTCCTCGCCGTTTCATGGCGGTTGACCTACCCTTGGAACCTGCTGGGCCTTCCGGCGATGACCCTGCCGTGTGGTCTGGATTCCCAAGGGTTGCCCATCGGTTTGCAAATCGCCGGCCCCGCATTCGGCGATGCCAAGGTCGTGCAGGCAGCCGCGGTGGCAGAGGCGCAAGCCGGCGGCCCCTTCCCCCGGAAATTCTGAGCCAGTCTCAACCAGACCGACCCATGGTCCGGCAGCGTTTCGCGTCTGATCCAGACCTTAGCTGAGGATCGCTCCGCAGGTTCGGAAACCGCCGGCAGCGCCGTGAGAAAGTCACGACAATGAGCCACAGCATCTTTGCGTCTGTGCAAGTCCGGCCGCCGCAAACGGCTTGACCAAAGCGTGCGCAACGTGGCCGTTCAGGACATCGCGCAAGTGGCGCGCCAACCGGCGACCACGCCCCACCGACCCGGCCAAACAACCCGCATTCGCCCTGCCCGGAGCACCGTTCATCCCCCGGCTGCGCGCCGGGTCCGGGTGCGGCATTCCGAAGGGTTCAATTTTCGCCTTGACCGAATCGACGCCAAAAGTGAACAGTTGTGACCGAGAGTGATTGCTTTTGCGCGAAAAGGACCGAGTGATGATCGGCGCCCCTTGCCCCTTTAATGGCCCCCCAGCCCGGCGATGAAAGATACGCCGGACCTTTCGGAGATGCGCCGCAAAAGGATTGCGGAGATCGTGGAACGGCGTGGATCGGTCGCGGTCCGCGATCTCTGCGACGAGCTGGGGCGTTCCGAAGCGACCATCCGCCGCGATCTACGGGCACTGGGCAAACAGGGGCTGGTCGCGCGGACGCATGGCGGCGTGATGGCCAAGACCAGCGCCGCCTCGGATCTGCCGAACGAAGAACGCAAGATGATCGGCTGGGAGGAAAAGATCCGGATCGCGCAGGCCGCGATTGATATTCTGAACGGCGATGAGGTTGTCTTTCTGGATTCGGGCACAACCGCTCTGGCCGTTGCGGAATGCGCCGGACAAAAGCCGGGATGCCGTTATGTCACGACCAGTCTGGGCGTGGCCAAACGACTGAAGGCGAACAATATTCCGGATTTCTACATGATTGGCGGACGTTATCTGCCGGTGAACGATTCATTCGTCGGCAGTGTGGCCATTTCCGGCCTTCGGTCACTGACCTTCGATGTCGCGTTCCTGTGCTGCTCCGCGGTCAATCTTGAACGGGCCTGCATCGAGATCGCCGACGAGATGTATGCCCTGATCCAGAAAGAGGCCCTTGCCTCCTCGCGCAAGCGATACGTCATCGCCGATCATCGCAAGTTCGCGACCTACGCCTTCACCCGAACGGCGGGCTTTGACGAGATCGACGGCATCATCACCAATAAGGAATTGGGTGAGAGCGTGCTGGGCCAATTCAAGGACATCGACATGGAAGTGATCACGGCATGAACAAGGACGCAGGCAAAGACTTCGATATCGCTAAGAAGGCCGTGTCTCTCGAAGTCCGGAACCTCCGGAAAAGCTGGGGCGCGGTTGAAGTGCTGTCGGATGTCAGTTTCCGGATCGCGGAGGGGGGATTCCTGACCCTGCTTGGACCGTCAGGCTGTGGCAAGAGCACGCTTTTGCGCCTGATTTCCGGCCTTGATGAGACCAGCGGCGGTGAGATCATGATCGACGGTCGAGAGGTGTCCAAGGTCTCAGCGGCCGACCGCAATCTGGGCATGGTGTTTCAGAACTACGCGCTGTTTCCGCACATGACGATCGAGGAAAACATCGGCTACGGGCTGAAGATCCGCCGGGTGGAGAAATCCAAGAAAGCAGATGCCATTACACGGGTGTCCGAACTTATGGGGCTGGGCGCCTTGCTGGACCGAAAGCCGGGACAACTGTCGGGTGGCCAGCAACAGCGCGTCGCGCTGGCCCGGGTGCTTGTGTCCGAACGGCCGCTGGTGCTGATGGACGAACCCCTGTCGAACCTCGACGCCAAGCTGCGCACCGAAATCCGGAGCGAGATCCGGTCACTGAACAAGAAGCTGGGGATCACCGTCGTCTACGTCACACATGATCAAAGCGAAGCCTTGTCGATGTCCGACGAAGTGGTGCTGTTGAACGGCGGCAAGATCGCGCAATGGGGCACGCCACAGGACCTGTATGAGCGCCCCGCAAACACATTTTCGGCGAGCTTTATCGGGACGCCCCCGACCAACCTGCTGGACGCGAGTGACGTCGATCTGCCGGACAATCTGGATATCGGTGCGGGCGTCGCGATCAAGGACTGCCTGATCGGCGTGCGTCCCGAAACCATGCATTACCCAAAAGGCGACAGGGCCTTTTCG
Organism: uncultured Rhodobacterales bacterium; assembly: GCA_964604565.1. Taxonomy (GTDB): domain Bacteria; phylum Pseudomonadota; class Alphaproteobacteria; order Rhodobacterales; family Rhodobacteraceae; genus CAZRZN01. The sequence goes on along the minus strand of CAZRZN010000010.1, from coordinate 8,353 downwards.
CTGCAAGCACGGGTCGAGTCCATTGAATACGAGGGCAGCGTTTCGCTGCTGCACCTCGTCACGCGCTCCGGCGCAAGGATCATCGTTTCGCATGATGGCCACGAGTCCCCCGAGCCGGGCAGCGAGATCGTCGTCGGCTGGGAACGGACGGCGACGCATTTCTTTTCGAAGGAGGATGGCAACGCGATTTCGCATGGCGCGTGACGCGTTGGACGCGCCGAGAGAGCGGCGCACCAGAACAAGAGTCCAATAAGGGAGGAACTGACATGAACTGGAAGAACACAACGGCGTTGTCCGCGCTTGCAGGGGGGCTGCTTGGCGTCCATGCGACGGCTGTCAGCGCAGCCGAACTGGAATTCTACTTTCCGGTTGGCGTCAATGCGCCGGCGGTCGAGACGATCCAGACGCTGACGGACGAATGGGCCGCGCAAAATCCGCAACACAGCGTGAAGGCCGTCTATGCCGGAAATTACGAAGAGACCACGACCAAGGCGCTGACCGCGGCAAATGCGGGCGATCCTCCCGCTGTGGCGGTGCTGCTGGCCATCGATCTTTTCACCCTGATCGAGGAGGGCGTGATCATTCCGATTTCCGATCTGGCGGATTCCCCGGAAGAGCAGGCATGGCTTGACGGGTTCTACGACGGGTTCATGAACGATACGAAGTTCGACGGAAAGATCTATTCGGTCCCGTTCCAGCGGTCGACGCCGGTCTTCTACTACAACAAGGATGCCTTCCGCGAAGCAGGCCTCGATCCCGAAAATCCGCCCGAGACATGGGACGAAATGATCGAGATGGGCAAACAGCTGACCAAGCGCGACGACAACGGCAACGTCACGCAATGGGGCACGCGCATCCCGACGCTGGGCCTTGGCGGCGCGTGGCTCTTTGGTGGTCTGGTCGTCTCGAAGGGCGACGTGCTGTCCACCGAAACGGGCATGGAGGCCCGCATCGACACGCCGGCAACGATCGCCTCGCTGGAATTCCTGCAGGAACTCGCCGCTGAGGAAGTGATGGCGCCCGGCGGCATTTCCTGGGGAGACACGCCCAAGGCGTTCCTTGAAGGCCAGACCGCCTCCATGTGGACATCGACCGGCAACCTGGCCTTCGTCAACGAGAACGCCGAATTCGACTGGGGCGTCGGCTTTCTTCCCGGCGGAGACGGACCGGGCGCACCGGTCGGCGGCGGCAACTTCTACATCTTCGAGGAAACCACCGACGAAGAGCGTGAAGCCGCGCTGGATTTCATCAAGTTCATGACCTCGGCTGACAGCGCCGCGCGCTGGAGCATGGCAACCGGCTACGTCGCGCCGCGCCCGGACACTTGGGAAACGGACATGATGAAGGCCTACGCAGAGGAGTTGCCGCAGGCGCTGGTCGCCCTCGATCAACTTCCCTACGCCGAGCGGGAGTTCGCTACCTTCCAGCGGGCCAAGGTCACTCAGTATCTTGTCGAGGCGATCGAAAGCGTCGTCACCGGCAGCCAGGATCCCGCCGCCGCCGTCGCGGAAGCACAGGAAAAGGCTGACGAGGTCCTCGGCGATTATCGCTGAGGAGACGTTCTGACCAGAACGGCGGGCGCCCCGCGCAGGGCGCCCGCCACCTTCCCGCGATCCCGGCCCCCTGACCTCACCGGAGAACAGGCAACATGAACAAGCGACTGCCCATCGGCCTGGGCTTCATCCTGCTGGTCATCCCGTGCAGTCTGCTGGCGGCCTTCACCCATTACCCCGCGGTGAAGGCGCTGGTGAACTCCATGTGGAACAATGCCAGCTCCTTCCGCCCATCGAAGTTTGTCGGTTTCGAGAATTACGAGGCCATGCTGGCCGATGATCGTTTGTCCCAGGTCCTGCTGAACAGCACGCTTTATGCCATCGGCACCGTACCGCTGGCCATCGGACTTTCCATCGGCATGGCGTTGCTGGTGAATTCAAAGCTGCCCGGCACGTGGCTGATGCGGTTGTCGTTCTTCATGCCGACCATGCTGCCTCTGGTGGCTGTGGCCAACATCTGGCTGTTCTTTTATGCGCCGGGGATCGGGCTTGCCTCGCAGATTCTGTCCTCCTTCGGGCTGCCGTCGATCAATTTCCTCGGGCGGACGGACACATCGCTTGTATCGATGATGGTCGTGGCGATCTGGAAAGAGGCCGGCCTCTTCATGATCTTCTACCTTGCCGCACTGCAAGGGATTCCCGCCAACCTGAAGGATGCCGCCCGGCTGGAGGGCGCCGGTTCGGTTCGGGTCTTTATCGACGTCGTGATGCCGCTTTTGCGGCCGACGACGATCTTCGTCGCGGTCAACGCGCTGATCAACGCATTCCGGCTGGTGGACCACATCATCGTCATGACGCGTGGCGGCCCCAACAATTCCAGCGCGCTGCTGCTCTATTACATCTACGAGGTGACCTTCGCCCATCGCGATTTCGCCTACGGTGCAACACTGACCGTTCTCATGGTCGTGATCCTTGGTCTGCTCGCCGCATTGCAGTTCTGGGTCCTGAACAGAAAGGCGCATTACCAATGAGCCGCGACATCAACCGCATCCTGATTGGCACGCTGTCCCTTGTGCTGGCCGGTGTCTGGGGGTTGCCTTTCCTCTACTCGGTCTGGACCGCTTTTCATCCCGAACGCTACGCCGCGAACTTCCAGTGGAACGCACCGATCACCTTCGACAACTTCTTCGAAGCCTGGAATTCGGCGCCCTTCGCGTTGTATTTCATGAACACCTTCATCCTGATCACGATCGTGCTTATCGCGAATTTCATCCTTTGCACGCTGGTGGCCTACGCCTTCGTGCGGTATCGCTTTCGCTGGGCCGGGATCCTGTTTGCCCTTGTGATGGTGCAATTGCTCATCTCGCCGGAAATTCTGATCGTCGAGAACTACCTGACACTTTCGCAGATCGGCCTGACCGACACGATCATCGGCATCGCCCTGCCCTATCTCACCTCGGCTTTCGGGATCTTTCTGCTGCGGCAGACCTTCATGACCGTGCCGAAATCGCTGGACGAGGCGGCGCAGATCGAAGGTGCCGGCGCCTGGCGCGTTCTGTGGACGGTCTATGTCCCCTTGGCTCGCCCAATCTATCTCGCTTACGGCTTGGTCATGGTCAGCTTTCACTGGAACAACTTCCTCTGGCCACTGATCGTCACCAATTCGCCAGAGGTGCGGCCCGTCACCGTGGGCCTGAGCGTCTTTGCCACCGTCGAAAGCGGCATTGAATGGTCGCTGGTGAATGCGGCCACCTTGATGACGACGGCGCCGCTGATCATCGCCTTCATCATCTTCCAACGCCAGTTTGTCGCGAACTTCATGCGCGCCGGCATCAAATAATGACCTGCCCGGACCGATGGATCCCGGACGAAACGCGTTAGCGGAAGGACGACGGCATGCGCTTTGCCCATATCTCCGACCTGCATCTTTGCCGTGATCCGGCACAGGTGGCCGCGGTGCGGGACGATACCTTCGAAATGGTGCAGGCCATCGCCAAGGATGTCCACGACATTCAGGAAATCCTGGATTGCGTCATTGTCTCCGGTGACCTGACCGATGACGCCGAAGAAGACTCATTTGCTCAGTTCGAGGCGATGTTTTCGGGACTCGACGTGCCAATCTTCATCATTCCGGGCAATCATGATGGTCCCGCAGCCTATCACGGGCACAAGAGCCGCTCCGGTTTTTTTGAACGTGCCGACATAACGGGCCGCGTGGTCAAGGTCGGCGGGGTCCGGGTGCTGGGACTGGACACCTGCGTCGAGGCGCATACGACCGGCGCCCTCGGCCCCGAAGCCATCGCTTTCGTGCGTCGCGAATTAGCCACCCCGGATGAGGCACCGTTGGTCATCGTGATGCACCACCCGCCGTTTCCGACCGGACAGCGCGTCTTCGACGAGATTTCGAAGATGGACGGTAGCGCGGCTTTCGCCCGCTTGCTTCGCGATGCCAAGGTCAGGCCGATCATCCTTTGCGGGCATGTGCACCGCGCGTATTCCGCGGCCTTTGTCGGGGCGGCCTGTTTCATCGGCGGCACCCCAAGCGCGCCCTTTGCCTCGGCCCTGCCGTTCGGAGATCTCGACATCCGGCCGTCGGACGAACCCTATGCCTATTGGATCCACCAGATCGATGCGGCGGGCGATCATGTGGCCACGACGCGGCCTGTCGCACGACCACCGGCGAACCCGCCGGCAGAACAGGTCAAGAGGCATGATGACTGATCGTGCGTTCGAAGATCTGATCGAAGTGGTGCGTGAAACCGCAAGACGTGAGATCATGCCATGCTTTCGCCGGCTCGCCGAAAGCGACATCGCGGTCAAGACCGGCCCGCACGATCTGGTCACCAAGGCCGATCTGGCGGCCGAAGAGTCCCTGACCCGGGAGTTGGCAAAGGTATTTCCAGATGCGATGATGATCGGGGAGGAAGCGATTGCGAAAAATCCGGCGCATCTGGATGCCATCACCCAAAGCGATCTGACCATCATCATCGACCCGATTGACGGGACAGGAAATTTTGCCCACGGTTTGGCGATCTTCGGGGTGATCGTGGCGGTCGTGTCCAATGGCAAGACCGTGTTCGGCCTGCTGTATGACCCTGTCATGGATGATTGGGTCAGGGCGGAACCTGACACAGGGGCGTGGCATTCCGACACGACAGGCGCAGCGGTCAGGCTGTCGACGAGTTCGGCCACCAGCCTTGATGGGGCGCGCGGTCTCGTGCCCTTGAACGCCTGTCAGATGGGACAGCGGGCAGGCATGCTCGGCCGGTTCGACCGGGCGGGACAGATTCAGGATCTGGGCTGCTCCTGTCACGAATACAGGTTGCTGGCGTCCGGACAATCGGATTTCCTGGTGTCCATCGGGCTGAACCCCTGGGACCATGCGGCTGGACAACTGGTGATCGCGGAGGCGGGCGGCTGGTCGACCGTCAAAGGTCACGGAGCCTACAGCGCCCTGCTGCGGGACGGCCGGATGGTTGCGGCCGGTCAACCGCAATTGGGTCAGGCGGTCGCGGACATCTTCTTTGCCGAGGCCTGACTTTCCTTGAGGCAGGCCAACCGACCCGTATCGGTGATCCGCCAACCGCCTTAGGATGCGTCAGACCCGCATCCCGGTCCGGCCCAATATGAAAGGAGTGCGAACACCTTGGAAAACAGCCCCCTGATCTTCGTCTTGAACATCGCGAGCGCGGCCGCGTTGCTGGTCTGGGCCGTGCGCCTTGTGCGCACGGGGTTCGAACGCGCCTTTGGTGTGCAGCTCCGCGTCTGGTTGCGGCGTTCGACGTCGAACCGGGTCAAGGCGGCGGGATGCGGTGCCTTCGCCGCAATCTTGTTGCAAAGCTCGACCGCCGTGGCGGTTCTGATGGCCGGGTTCCTATCCGCCGGAAGCATCAACGGCGTCGCGGGACTTGCGATGCTTCTCGGCGCGGATCTGGGGTCCGCAATCGTGGCGCAATTGCTGAATTCGCAGCTGTCGGCCGTCGCTCCTGTCCTGTTACTGGCGGGCGTGCTGATCTTTTTGCGCAGCAGCCGACGCGAGGCCCGCCAGATCGGCCGCGTGCTGATCGGTCTTGCCCTGATCTTTGTCTCGCTCGACCTGATCCGGGAGGCGAGCAGCCCGCTGGTGGAAAGTCCAGGCGCCAAGACGGTCATGGCCTATTTCGCAAAGGATCTGTTCACCGCTTTCGTCATATCAGCCGCCTTTGCATGGCTGGTCCACTCCAGCGTCGCGGCGGTTCTGCTTTACGCGACAATGGCGGCCCAGGGCATCCTGCCGCTGGAGGCCGCCCTTGCCATGGTGCTTGGGGCAAATTTCGGCGGCTGCATCATCGCGCTTCTTCTGACACTTCGCGCGGGGGCGCCTGTGCGCCGGGTGGTCTGGTCCAATCTGGCCCTCCGGGGCGGCGGAGCGCTGGCCGTTCTCTACGTTCTTTCGGCCTCTGATCTCATCTCAGACATCGCAGGCGGAACGCCCGGCCAGCAGGCGTTGAACCTGCATCTGGCATTCAATGCAGGCCTGCTCTTGTTGAGTTTGCCGTTGGTCGGCGTCCTGCAACGCGCGTCCGCGAGGATCATTTCCGATGCGGAGGACGACGACCGGAACGCACAGCACCAGACGGCTCTGGACCGCGAAGCACTGGAACATCCGAAACGCGCGCTGTCCTGCGCCGTGCGCGAACTGGTGCATATCAGCGGCATTGTCGAGACGATGTTCCGACAATCCATGCAATTGTTCGACAGTTATAACGACGCTCAAGCCAACAAGATCATCGAGAGCAATCAGCTTGTCGAACGCATCTCTCTCGACCTGCGCATCTACCTTGCAGAGATCCGTTCCAACGACGAACGGGACAAATTCGGAACGAGGGCGATTGATCTGGCAGGCACCGGTGTCAACCTCGAAGCGGCCGCAGACGTGATCGCACAGACCATGGTCAGGCTGGCGACCCGGAAAAGCTATGAAAACCTTGAATTTTCGGCCGAGGGACGTGAGGAGCTGGGCGAATTCCACGACACCGTCCTGCGCAACGTCCAACTTGGCATCTCCGTGCTGATGAATGAGGATCCCGCCTTGGCGGAAACCCTTGTCGCCCAGAAGGACAAGGTGCGCGACATAGCGCGCAAGCTTGAGGAAAAGCATCTTTTCCGGTTACAGCAGGGGTCGGAGGCGACCCTCCATACCAGCAGCATTCACCTTGATCTGCTGCGCGCCCTGAAGAATGTGAACACCTCCTTTGCGATGATCGCCTACCCGGTGCTCAGCGAAAATGGCAAGCTCCTGAAGAGCCGTCTTGCGGAGTCCTGACATGGCCCAGAGCGACAGACTTTTGGTCTTCACCCTGTTTCGGGACCTCCGCATCGGACCCAAGGGAGACGGGTGATGGATCAGACAGGTCCGTCCGGACACCCCCACCGCCGCTTCAACCCTTTGAAAGGGGAATGGGTTCTGGTTTCTCCACACCGAAACAATCGACCCTGGCAAGGCCAGAAAGAGCCATCTTCCAGCGGCGCAAGGCCCCGGCATGACGCCACATGCTATCTCTGCGCGGGCAACACGCGAGTGAACGGGACACGCAATCCAGACTATTCGGGACCCTTTCTGTTCGAGAATGATTTTCCGGCGCTCTTGCCGGACACACCGGATGGCGAACACACCGATGACCCGATCTTTCGGTCCGCCTCAGTCCGCGGAACAGCGCGCGTGCTTTGCTTTTCCGAACGCCACGACCTGACCTTGCCGGAATTGCCGCATCAGACGATCCGTCGGGTGGTCGACCTTTGGGCGCAACAGGTCGCGGACCTCGGCGGGACCTACGAATGGGTCGCCATCTTCGAAAACAAGGGCGCAGTGATGGGATGTTCCAATCCGCATCCGCATGGTCAGATCTGGGCGTCGGACTTCGTTCCGAATGAAGTCACCCAGGAGGACCGTTGCCAAAGGGCCTATCATGCCGCGCACCAACGCCCCCTCTTGGTCGACTACGCAACGCGCGAGGCAACTCTGGGAGAGCGGGTTGTCGTCGAGAACCAGCACTGGATCGCGGTGGTGCCCTTCTGGGCGATCTGGCCGTTCGAAACCCTCGTGCTGCCAAGGCGGCATATCCGCGGTCTGCCCGATCTTGTGCCTGACGAACGCGATGCGCTGGCAAGCCTGATGAAGGCGCTTTGCACGCGCTATGACAATCTGTTCCAAACGGAATTTCCCTACACGATGGGATGGCATGCTGCGCCTATGAACGGGGACACAAATGACCATTGGCAATTGCACGCGCATTTCTATCCCCCCCTTTTGCGGTCGGCGACCGTTCGGAAGTTCATGGTGGGGTATGAAATGCTCGCCGAGGCACAGCGCGATTTGACCGCCGAGCTTGCCGCGCAACAACTGCGAAACCTCTCGGCGACCCATTATAAATCACGGTGATGGCCCTGCTGCCTGCGTGGGGGCGCCTTCGGTCAGGGGCCGATGCCTCCGGTCCTACCCCACCGCCCCGGAGGGGGACGGCCAACCGCAAGCGCCCCGCCTCCGGGCCGAACGATGCCAACGGACCGGAAAACGCGCATTTCCAAATCATGGATCCGTCGGAATTGTGAACAACGCGTTTCGCGCGCTGGCTTGAAACCACATATGGCCAATACGCCGTGTCTTGCGCAGCATCTGAACCACGGGACCAAGGGGACATCTGACGGCACCAAAGCTCGCGGATCCTTGGATGAAGCCCGGTGATTTTTTCAAGATGCCGAACAGGGGGCCTTGAGCCCCGCGGAGCGTGCCTGTTGCGTCAACTACAGAAGCGTTCATCGCCTGCGCATCATGACGGGTCGGGGCTTTTGGCTTGGACATTTTTGGGGGCAGGCAAAGC
>CAZRZN010000009.1:0-41898 GCA_964604565.1 uncultured Rhodobacterales bacterium | reverse complement strand
CTGCCGGGCAGCGCATGATCTGGGCTTCTGTGAATCGTGTCTTCTTCATCGGAATATCCTCGTTCATCCTGCCGAGAAAATTCTACTTCCGCATACCCCTAAGATCGGGGGGGATTACCAATGGCCCCCTTGCCACGCCGTTACGCGCAATGTTCTATCGCGCCATACCTCAGGGAGCGGGCATGGCAAAACCGACACAGAAGCAGCGCGTGTGGGGCTGGATGTTTTTCGACTGGGCCCAACAGCCCTATGCCACGCTTGGACTGACGTTCATCTTTGCGCCGTATTTTGCCGCAGTCGCCGCGGAATATTTCATGTCCAATGGCGCAGAGACCGACGCCGCCCGCGCAAATGCCCAGAGCCTCTGGTCCTCTGCGCAGACCGTCGCCGGTCTTGTCATCGCCTTTTCGGCGCCCCTTCTTGGCGCCTGGGCCGACGCCACGGGCCGAAAACGGCCATGGTTCTGGATGTTTACGGTGATCGCCATCCTGTGCGCCGCTGCCCTTTGGTTTCTGCGGCCGGACGGCACCGGGCTGTTTCTTGCGCTGGCACTTTTCTGGATCGGCTTTGTCGCAAGCGAATCCGCCTTCAATCTGAACAACGCGATCCTGCCAAGCCTTGGCACTCCCGAAGAGGTCGGGCGCATTTCCGGCACCGCCACGGCCTTCGGCTATTGGGGCGGGGTGCTTGCGCTTTTCCTCATGCTCCTGTTCTTTTCCGAAGGAGACACGGGCAAGACGCTGATCGGCCTTGACCCCGTCTTTGGGCTGGATCCGGACGCGCGGGAGGGCACGCGCTTCGTCGGCCCGTTCATCGCGCTCTGGTTTGCGCTTTTCCTGATCCCGTTTTTCATGTGGAACCGCGACGACCCGCTGGAACGCAAGACACCTGACAGCGTGGGTCATGTTTTGCGCGACCTCTGGGATTCAATCCTGCGGGTGTCGCGTCGCAAATCCTGCCGCAGCTTTCTGCTGGCGTCGCTGTTCTATCGCGACGCGCTGACCGCGCTTTATGCCTATGGCGGGATCTATGCCACGCTGGTGCTGGATTGGCGTGTCATTCAGATCGGCGTGTTCGGCATCATCGCGGCGATCTCGGCCGCGGTGCTGTCCTGGGTCGGTGGGCTGGCAGATGCCCGGTTCGGTCCCAAACCGGTCATCACCCTCTGCATCTGGTCGTTGATCACCGTTTGCACCATCATCGTGGGCATGTCCCGCGAAAGCTTTTTCGGTTTGCCGCTCCCACCGGACTCCGCGCTGCCGGACATCGTCTTTTTCATCTGCGGTGCCATCATTGGCGGATGCGGTGGCGCACTGTATTCCGCGTCGCGCTCCATGATGGTCCGACATTGCAACCCGCATCGCCCGGCGGAGGGCTTTGGCCTCTTCGCTCTGGCTGGCAAGGCGACGGCCTTTCTGGCACCGGCGCTCATCACCGTTTTCACCATCGCAACGCAATCGAACCAACTCGGCTTTCTGCCTGTGATCGGGCTTTTCCTGATAGGCCTCGTTCTGCTAGTGTGGGTGCACCCGCAGGGAGAAAAACCCGTATGAGCCGTTTGATCATCGTTCTTTCGTTGCTGCTTGGACTCGCCGCGTGCGGCGGTGGATCGCGTGACATTTCCGGCACCCGCAGCGAACCGTTGACCCCGCTGGACCCGGTGCTGTCCTCCAAGGAAGCCAAGCAGCTCTTTGGCGCCAAATCCGCCGCGTCCGCGCAGGCGGCTGAACCGCATGGCAGTTACGCCAAAGGCTGTCTTGCCGGCGGTGTGCAGCTTGCCGAAAGCGGCCCGACATGGCAGGCCATGCGGCTCAGCCGCAACCGCAATTGGGGCCACCCGGAACTGATCGACTACGTGAAGGACCTCAGCCGCAAGGCCGCGCAGCAGCCGGGCTGGAACGGTCTGTATCTTGGGGATTTCAGCCAGCCGCGCGGCGGGCCCATGCTGACCGGCCACCGGAGCCATCAGATCGGACTGGACGCGGATATCTGGATGTTGCCGGCGGACGATCTTTCTCTGTCCGTCAGGGCGCGCGAGAACATCTCCTCCATTTCGATGCAGCGCGCCCGCGGGGCCTATACCAATGACAAATGGACCAAGGCGCATCACGAGATCCTGAAGGCGGCGGCCAGCGACCCCCGCGTGGCCCGGATTTTTGTCTTTGCCGGTGCCAAGGTGCAGATGTGCAAGGATGCCGAGGGGGACCGCAGCTGGCTACGCAAGATCCGGCCATGGTATGGCCATCACTACCATTTTCACGTCCGGCTGAGCTGTCCGAAGGGTGCGAAGGGCTGTGTGGATCAGGCCGCGCCCCCGGCCGGGGATGGCTGCGCCGAGGCGCAGGATTGGGTGAACCGCCTGTTGAACCCGCCGCCGCCCGACCCGAATGCCAAGCCCGCACCGCCAAGACGCGAATTGACGCTCGGCGATTTGCCAAGGCAATGCGCAGACGTTCTGGCCGCGAACTGACCGACCCTGCATGATCGGATCCCGTCTCAGGCGGTTGCGGGCGGCTCTGGCCGCCCTTGCGGCCCTTGTCTCTCTTGCGGCTTGCGCGGCGGAGGACATGCCCCGGGCGGAGTTTCTAGGCCGCGCCGACTGGCCCGCCAGCCGCTTTGACATGGGTGGATTTTCTGGGCTGGAGGTTCTGTCGGACGGCATCCGGTTCACCACCGTGTCCGATCGGGGTTGGTTGATCCATGGTCGGCTGATCCGCGAGAATGGCCAGCTTGTCGGCATCGAGCCAGACGCGCCGCAACCGTTGCGCGATGCCCAAGGCAAAGTGTTGACTGGTAAAGCCACAGACGCCGAGGGTCTGGCGCGGGGGGACGACGGGCAGATATTCGTCTCTTTCGAAGGGCTTCATCGTGTCTGGGCCTATCCAACGACAGACGCCGCCGTCCCCTTGCCAAGCTTGCCGCAGTTCTCACAGCTTCAGGACAATTCCGGGCTGGAGGCGCTCGCCATAGATGAGCGCGCGCGTCTGGTCACACTTCCGGAACGCTCCGGGCAGCTCATCAGCCCGTTTCCCGTCTGGCGCTACGATGAGGGGGTATGGTCGCAGCCCTTTGCCCTGTCGCGCAGGGGCGGATTTCTGCCCGTGGGGGCGGATTTCGGGCCGGACGGTCGGTTTTACCTGCTTGAGCGGGAATTCATCGGTCTGGGGTTTCGGTCGCGGGTGCGCCGTTTCACGCTAGCGGAGGATCGCATCCTGTCCGAAGAGACCCTACTTGAAACCTCGACGCACCGGCACGGCAACCTTGAGGGGCTGGCCGTCTGGCGCGATCAGACGGGTGCCATCCGGCTGACCATGATGGCAGACGACAATTTCAACGACTTCCAGCGCAGCGAAGTGGTGGAATATCGCGTGTCAGGCTGACACGGATCGCCCTTGACGCTGCAATGCGGCGCCCTGTATGCCCGCGATGTCCGCAAAAGACGGATCAAGTCCCCGCAACCTTGCAAAAACGGGTCCAATCATGACACGCACCCATATTCCCGGCATCATTGCCATGGCGGCCATTGTTCTGGCTTCCAATATCCTCGTTCAGTTCCTTTTCGGCCAATGGCTGACATGGGGCGCCTTTACCTATCCGCTGGCCTTTCTGGTCACCGACCTGATGAACCGCCTCTACGGGCCGGGCCCGGCGCGGCAGGTGGTCTTTGCCGGTTTCGTCGTCGGCGTCTTCTGCTCTCTTGTCGGCACCCAGATCATGCTGGAAGGAGACGGATTCACCTATCCGGCAGTGACCCTGCGCATCGCGCTCGGCTCCGGCCTCGCGTTTCTCACGGCGCAGCTTCTGGACGTCGCGATCTTTGACCGCTTGCGGCAGGGCCGTTGGTGGCGCGCGCCGCTGGCTTCGACGCTTGTCGGCTCGACGCTGGACACGGCGCTGTTCTTTTCCATCGCCTTCGCAGCACCCCTGAGCTGGATCGAGCCCACGAATGATGTCGGGTGGGCCAATGAAACCCTCCCCTTTCTCAACATTGGCCCGGAAGCGCCGCTTTGGGTGTCGCTGGCCGCGGCGGATTGGATGGTAAAGCTCAGCCTTGCCCTGATTGCGCTTGTGCCTTTCCGACTGATCGTTTCCCGGGCGACCCCCGGTCAAAAATTGGCGTAAAGCACAAAAAAGTCTTTGTCGTCAGCGATAGCCGTGCCACCATGACGTTGTGATTTCAACAACTGAAAGGAGGTGATCCAGTGTCTAGAGAAACATTGGAGAGAGGTGTCGGAACAGTTCGGGAGCACGCGCTCTAGGGCAGCCCCAAGGGCCTTGTGCTCCGAATTGGCAGAGCCTAACCGGCCCCGCCTCCCATTTCTCGAAGGGCCGCTGATCTGGCGGCCCTTTTTCATTGACCGCAACATATCATTGTCATGCTTCGCATATCCAACACGATCACCCTCGAAGACTGGGAACTGACCGAACAGTTCATCCGAGCGTCCGGCCCGGGCGGGCAGAACGTCAACAAGGTTTCCAGCGCGGTTGAACTGCGGTTTGAGGCTGAGCGGTCTCCCAATCTACCCCAGCCGGTAAAGACCCGTCTGCGCAAATTGGCCGGCCGCAGATGGACGAAGGACGGCGCGTTGGTGATTCAGGTCGACGAGACGCGCAGCCAGGCACGCAACCGAGAAATCGCGCGCAACCGATTGGCGGAACTGGTTTCAAAGGCGCTGGAAAAGCCGAAGCGCCGCATTCCCACACGGCCCACGCTCGGTTCCAAAAAACGTCGCCTGAAGGAAAAGAAAGAGCGTGGCACCGTCAAATCCCTGCGCGGCAAGGTCGATCCGCAAGACTGATAACCTCGGGACCTTTTGGATGACAGGTAACGCCACCAGTCTATTCGAGTGGCGGGGGACTCATGCCCCACGCCGATTTTCCGTCAGTAACGCAGTCCATTCAGAAACGGTGTCGACCTTCGGTCAGAACCGTTCCAGAAGCCGATCCAGATATTCCCGTTCTTCTTCCGAACGGTCCAGTTCACCGGAGCGGCGGCGCAATTCGCCCAGCAATTCTTCGGCGCGGCGATAGACGTCGTCGCCCTGAAGCAGACCTTCATCTGTTCCGACTCGGCCGCTGTTCCCCGAGTTTCTGCCCAGAGGATCACGTTGTTCGCCGGGATCGCCGCCTTCGGCAAAGCCTTGCTCACCACCACGTTGTTGCTGTTGTTCGGCCAACGCCTCGCCAAGATTGCGCATTCCTTCACGCAGAGCTTCCATCGCCTGTGACTGACGGTCGATGGCTTCTGCCAGATCGCCTTCGCGCAGGGCACGCTCTGCACCATCCATGGCCCCATCGGCGCGATCCAGTGCTTCGCCTGCCCTTTCGCCCGCCTCCGAGCCCTGACCCGGCAGGTTGCGGCGTTGACGGTTCAGTTCATCCCGCAGGGCGCGCTGACGCTCCGCAAGGTCACCGGCAAGGTCGCCACCGCCCTCACCGGGACGTTGCGCCTGATCGCCCCCTTGGCCCTGACCGGGCTCGCGGCCTTGCTGGCCCGGCTGTTGGCCGGGCTGCCCTTGGCCGGGCTGACGCTGCCCCTGTTGTCCCTGCTGACCATTGTTCAGATCTCGGAATGCCTCATCGGAAAGTTCCTGCTGTTCGCGCAGGGTATCTGCCAGACCCTCCATCGCCTGTTCACCGGGCGATTGTCCGCCTTGACCCTGCCCCTGCGTAATCTGCATGTTTTCCAGCATTTCCTGAAGCTGACGCATCGCTTCCTGCGCCTCGGCCATGCGGCCTTCCTCCATCAGTTCCTGAATGCGGTCCATCATGCGCTGGATGTCGTCCTGCGACATCTCGATCATGTTTTGCGGATCCATCTGCTGCTGGCCGTCGGGGTTTTCCTGCGCTTGCTGGCGACCAAGCTGGCGCATGTAATCCTGCGTCGCCTCGCGCAGCTCTTGCATCAGCTCGGCGATTTCTTGATCCGAGGCGCCATTCTTCATCGCCTCTTCAAGCCGCTCCTGCGCACGCTGCAACCGTTCCAGCGCATCTTGCAGATCACCCTCTTCCATTTCGAGAGCGAGATCCCACATTTCCTGCGCGATTTCAGCCTGCTGCTCATCCGTCATGGTGCCGAACCGCGCGTGCAGTTCAATCCGCTCCATCAATTTGCGGAGACGCATGTATTGCACGTCCTTGCGGAAAAGATCGTCCGGCTCATTCATGACCGCCCTCAGAACCTGAGTGATCATTTTCGCATTTTCGCGGTTCCAAAGCAGGGACTGACGCTGTTCGATCAAGGCCGCGGCGACCGGATCAAAGAACCGCCGCCCGGGCAGGACCAACGTTTCCGGCTGCGACAGCCCGCGCTGTCCACGGCCATCCTCGACCTCCAGTTCCAGACGGACGGGCAGATTGGCCCAAGGATGGAGGGAGAAATTTCCAACGAGCGATTCAGTGAACTCATGCCGGTCTCCGGCCACCGGCATCGGCAGGGGCACTTCGATCATGTCGCGCTGTTCGGGGGCGATGGTCCGTCCGTAGCGGCGATCAACCTCATCCAGATCCAGTTGGATGCGCGCAGTTCCCGTGACGACCCCGTGGTCGTCCGAGGCGCTGAAGGGGATCTGTGTCTCGCCCTCGTAACTGGTTTCAATTTCGCCGTCTCGACTGACAGCCGGTGACCTGTCGGGGATCATCGCAACCTGCCACGCGCGGCCCCCGGGCCCGTCAACCGCAAGTTCCCCCGATTTCAGTACGGCGAAATCCTGCGCGGTGTCCTGTTCGGCTTCGGGCGGGAGATCCCTGCCCGACACATCCTCACGCACGGTCAGCGCACCGACTTCACCGTACATACGCAGGGTGATTTCCGCGCCTTCCGGGACGTCCAGCGTGGCGGCGGTGATATCGTTCAGGTAAACGGACGGCAGGCGCGTGTAGGAGGGTGGTTGCATCCACCCTTCCCATGCCGGGCCTTGCGCCAGATCGGGACCACCCGCCCCCATGCCGGTCACCGACTGCACGCGCATCAGCGACCCGAAAAGAATGGCGACAGAAAGCGCCAGCAAGGCGACGTAGCGTAGCGCCAGCGGATCGTTTTCAGATACCCGCAGGTCTGGTTCGACCGCGCGGGCCTGTGCCAACCGGGTGCGCATCCGCGTCTGGTGCGCATTCCAGACGGCCAGCGACGCCGCATCGCCAGCGCCGATCGCCTGCGTGTCGAGCGCGGCCTGAATGGGATTCCCCTTCATCGTGCCGTCCAGCCGCAGGATCGCCGCCTCCCGCGTTGGCCAACGGAACTGCCGGAGCCCATACCATGCAGCCCAACCGGCCCCCGCCAGAAGGACAGCGCCTGTCGCCCAGACCCATTCCACCGCCACTTCGTCCTGCAAGCCCAACATGAGCAGCGCCAGCGCAAAGATCACAATGGACCAGAGCGGCCAGAAGGCACGCGCGGCCCGCTCCGCGCCCATGCCCAACCGGGTCAGGACAAGGGGCCAGCGCAGCGTGCGGAATATCTCGGGAATGTCGGTCCGTTTGGGGGCCATATCGCTCCTCGCAGCGTCGCACTGCAAGGAGGATACCTTACAGCCACGGTGGGATGGTATCGCGATTTATGATCTCGTCAAAGGTCGGCCTGTCGCGGATGACCGAGAATTGATCGCCGCTGACCAGAACCTCCGGCACCAGCGGACGGGTGTTATACTCGCTGGCCATGACCGCGCCATAGGCCCCTGCAGAGCGGAAAGCGACCAGTTCACCGGGTTTCACCGGCGGCATCAGACGTCCTTTGGCAAAAGTATCGCCGGTTTCGCAGACCGGTCCGACGATGTCCTGCGGCGTGAACTCCACCCCCGCTGCCGCCTCTTTTACAGGCACGATTTCGTGATGTGCGTCATACATGGCCGGACGAAGCAGGTCATTCATGGCCGCGTCGAGAATCAGGAAATCCCGGCCTTCGCCCTGTTTGACGTAAAGGACCCCGGACACCAGCAGCCCGGCGTTGCCGATGATCAGGCGGCCCGGCTCGATCTCGATCTCGCAACCCAGATGGCCGACGGTGCGCTGGACAAGGGCACCGTAGTCCGCGGGCAGTGGCGGCGCCTCGTTCGATCGTGCATAGGGAATGCCCAGACCGCCACCCAGATCCAGCCGGGAAATTTCATGTCCGTCCGCGCGCAGGGCCTGCGTCAACTCGGCAACCTTGGTGTAGGCCTGCTCGAACGGTTCCAACTGGGTCAGCTGCGACCCGATGTGCACGTCGATGCCGATGACCTTGATGCCCGGAAGCGCGGCGGCCTCGGCATAGACCTCCCGTGCGCGAGAGATGGGGATGCCGAACTTGTTTTCCGACTTGCCGGTGGCAATCTTTGCATGGGTCTTGGCATCCACATCCGGATTCACCCGCACGGTGATCGGCGCCACCTGACCCATGGAGGCGGCAATTTCGGAGATCGCGCGCATCTCCGGCTCGCTCTCCACGTTGAATTGCCGCAGTCCGCCTTCCAACGCGGCCCGAATCTCCTGCCGGGTCTTGCCGACGCCCGAAAAGACGATGCGTTCCCCGGGGACACCGGCCGCCTTGGCCCGCAGATATTCCCCGCCGGAGACCACGTCCATCCCGGCCCCCTCGGCGGCGAGCGTCTTGAGGATCGCCTGGTTTGAGGCGGCCTTCATCGCGTAGCAGACCAGATGCGGCCCCCAGCTCAACGCTTCGTCGAACAGACGAAAATGCCGGACGAGCGTTGCGGTTGAATACACGTAAAAAGGTGTTCCGACCGTGGCCGCAATGTCGGCCAGCGGAACGTCCTCGGCATGCAGCTGCCCGTCACGGTAGAGAAAATGATCCATGTCGGCCCTTTAGCCGAGAGCGGGCAAGGGGGCCAGCCCCCTCTTGGCCGTTGGCCAATTCACCCCCGGAGTATTTGTGGAGAGAAGAAACCGGGTTGTCTTTGGGTGCGGGATCTTGACGGCCCTTCAGGTGCCCGGCGCGGCGGGCGTGAGGCGTTGATGATTGCCAGGACTTTAACTTTGGGCGAAAAGCCCTTTACGCTTGGTATCAGGGAGGCGCCGTCATGCATGGAACCATACGAGCCGGGAATGTGGCGGTCGTCACCGGGGCAGCATCGGGCATCGGACAGGAAGTCGCGCGACGACTGACCGGGATCGGGATGCAGGTCTGCATCGCGGATCTGGCGGGGGAGAACCTGGATATCGCCGTTGAGGAGACGGGTGCCGCTCTTGGCGTGGCCTGCGATGTCGCTGACGCGCGGCAGTTGAGGGAACTGAAGGCCCAAGTGGAAGAGGTGCTCGGCTCGGTCGATGTGCTTATCAACAACGCCGGGATTCAACCCGGCAGTTCCGTTTTCGATACCGAGGGCCATTGGGAACGCATCATCGCGGTAAACCTTTGGGGGATCATTCGCAGTTCCCAGATCTTCGGGCCGGACATGGCCGCGTCCGGGCGACCCGGACTGATCGTTAACACCGGGTCGAAACAGGGGATCACGACCCCGCCGGGCGATCCTGCCTACAACGTGTCGAAGGCGGGTGTGAAAGCCTTTACCGAGGCATTGCAGCACGAATTGCGCAACACGGAGGGCTGCCGGACCGAGGCGCGGCTGTTCGTGCCCGGCTGGGTGCATACGCCACTGACCGCGCAGGGGCGGCCAGACAAACCCGCAGGCGCCTGGACCCCGGCGCAGACCGTTGATTTCCTGCTGGAAGCGTTGTCGCGCGAGGATTTCTACATCCTGTGTCCCGACAATGACGTCGACCGGGCGACCGACGCAAAGCGTATCCTGTGGGCGGCCGGGGACATCGCCGAAAACCGACCGCCGCTGTCACGCTGGCACCCGGAGTATACCGAGGCCTTCGCGGAATGGCTGAAGGCCTGAGCCTCAGGCGCGTCCTGACCGAAGAAACAGGTAAAGCGGCAAGCCGCAACTGACCCCGATGCAGAAGGTCGCCGGGATTGCCAGCAGGGCAACCCAGTTTCGGCGAGCCGCAACCTCGGCAATGATCCAAAGTGTCAACGCCACAGCCGCGATGGTCAGGTCCCAAGTCAGGCCGCGGGTGCTGTCATTGACATACCAGGCGTCGATCATCACGCCGAGATCCCAGCCGTGCTGGCTGAGAAAGCGCATGAAATAATACATCGGGTGCACTGCGCCCCAGACGGCCAGTGCCAACCACAGGTAGCGCAACATCAGCCCGAGATCCCGACCTCGGCGGTGCCGGTAATCGACACACCCGGGGTGGCTTTGGGTGTTTCCGGCTCACCATCCGCGCCGCAGGCAGCCAGCGCCAGCAGCGCAACTATCGACAAAGCCCTCATGCCATACGTCCTTTCCAGATCTCTATCTGTTTTCGCACCTGCGCCGGGGCGGTTCCTCCATAGCTGGTCCGGGAGGCCACCGAATTATGCACACCGAGAACATCATAGACCGAGGCGTCGATCCTGCCATGTTCTGCCTGCATCTCATCGAGAGTCAGATCCGCAAGGTCGCAGCCCCTCGCCTCGGCCCGCGCGACGAGGCTGCCGGTCACATGGTGCGCGTCACGGAACGGCAGGCCGGTTTCCCGAACAAGCCAGTCGGCCAGATCGGTCGCGGTGGAAAAGCCGGACGCGGCGGCCGCTTCCAGAGCGGGAACATTCGCGCGCATGTCGCGGATCATGCCCTCCATCGCCGCCAGTGCCAGCATCCAGTTGTCCGCGGCGTCGAGGACCTGTTCCTTGTCCTCCTGCATGTCCTTGGAATAGGCCAAGGGGAGGCCCTTCATCACCAGCATCAGGGCGGTCATGGCGCCGAAGATGCGCCCGACCTTGGCGCGGATCAGTTCTGCGGCATCGGGGTTCTTCTTTTGCGGCATGATCGAGGATCCGGTGGAAAACCGATCCGAGAGAATGACGAAACGGAACTGCGCGGACGACCAGATCACCAGTTCTTCGGCAAAGCGGGACAGGTGCACGGCACTGATGGAGGCCACCGACAGGAATTCCAGCGCGAAATCGCGAGCAGAGACGGCGTCCAGCGAATTGGCCATCGGCCGGTCAAACCCGAGCGCATCGGCCGTGACATGCCGGTCTATCGGAAACCCGGTGCCGGCAAGCGCGGCAGCGCCCAGAGGCGATTCGTTCAGGCGGGCGCGTGCATCGCGCACGCGGCTTTGGTCACGGCCGAACATTTCGACATAGGCCATCATGTGATGGCCCCATGTCACCGGTTGCGCGGTCTGCAAATGCGTGAAGCCCGGCATCACCCAGTCCGCACCGGCCTCTGCCTGTTCCAGCAGCGCCTCTATGAGGGCCGTAAGACCGGCATCCGCGGCATCAAGCTGGTCGCGCACCCAAAGGCGGAAATCCGTCGCCACCTGATCGTTGCGCGAACGGCCCGTATGCAACCGCCCTGCCGGTTCGCCGATCACCTCCTTCAGGCGGGCCTCGACATTCATGTGAATGTCTTCAAGCGCGGTCGAAAAGACGAAATTGCCACTGTCGATCTCTGACAAGACCGTGAGCAAACCTTCCCTGATTGCCTCGGCATCGCTATCACTGATGATGCCTGTCACCGCCAACATGGCGGCATGGGCCCGCGAACCGGCGATATCCTGGGCCGCCAACCGCTTGTCGAAGCCGATCGAGGCATTAATTGCCTCCATTATGGCGTCCGGCCCGGCGGCAAAACGGCCGCCCCACATCCGGTTCGAGGTCGTGTCAGACATTGGGTTTCCTTCGGAGGTACTATGAAACGTCTCAGCCTTGCGTTGCTCTATACCGCCGCGATGGCGCTTGCAAATCCGGTCCTCGCGGATGTGGAGGCGGCAAAGGCCGCTGCAAGCGGTGACATGCGCAAGCTGGTCTTTCACGCGGAGCCGAAACCGGTGGCCGATGTCGACTTCATGACCTTCGACGAGGCGCCGCTGAACCTGTCGCAATGGCAGGGCAAATGGGTGGTGGTCAATTTCTGGGCCACATGGTGCGCGCCCTGCCGCAAGGAGATGCCGATGCTGTCGGCGCTTCAGACGGAATTTGGCGGCGACGATTTCGAGGTCGTGACAATCGCCACCTCACGCAACCCGCCCGCCAAGATGAAGGCGTTCTTCGACGACATCGGTGTCGACAACCTCCCGCTGCACCGCGATCCCAAATCCATGCTGGCGCGTCAGATGGCGGTGCTGGGGCTGCCTGTCACGGTGATCCTGAACCCCGAAGGACAGGAGGTTGCCCGATTGACCGGCGATGCGGATTGGTCCTCGGACAGCGCCCGGGCGGTGCTGATGGCGCTCATGGAAACTGGCGAGAGCGGCTGATCGTCAATGGCAAGACCCCGTCCGGTGGTAACCGGACGGGGTGCTTTGGAGAGAGAGAGAGAGAGTTTGTCTTTGCTCCGTTCCAGAACCGCAGGAGCGTCCCGGAACATAATTTAAGCTTTCCCATGCGAATTTGGGCGAAGACTTGGCAGATCGCAACGATTTCTGACAACTTTCGTCTAAAAGGTCTGTCGTCGCCATATAATCCACTTGAACTCTTGGGGATTGTTTCCGTTTTCCCAAGAAACCTGTCCGATCAGTTGCCTTGGAAACGCTCCAATGTGCGAATCGTTTTTCCATTGCCATGAGATTCGCACATTGGAACGACCATCGATTTACGGAACAGATCTTTTCCGCCATAGCCGTGCCTTGCACGAACGACCCAAAGCACACTGAGGTCATCGACAGTAGGGACCGCCGCGATGCCGTTTGGTATCAAAATGAAAGTGGTCCTGATGAAACCGGTCCGACTCTGGTCCCAATACTGTGCCGAAGGGTCCGCAGGCGGCCTTGTGCATCTGGCGTAGTGCCTTGCCGTCGCGTCTGTTGCGCCAGCCCTCAAGCACCGTGATTTCCGATCCGTCTGCCAGTATCAACGCCGAAATGTCGATCGCCTTGCCACGCCCATGCTCGGATACGGGCGCGCCCGGCTGGTTGTTGCGTGTCCGGCACGCATAATGCGCCGCGACCCTCAAGGCGTCTATTCCACCGCCTCGCCGGCCTATGGCGGGCTTTGCCGCCGTGTTTACCCAGGTCTTGAGCGCCCTTGCCGTGGGGCAGTCGATCAACGCATTCTGCGTCAATCGCACGCCCGCAACAGACTGCAAACGCACCGCATTGTCTATTCCACAAGCTGCGATCCTGCCGGGGACAGGGCCGACCGTCTCACCGGTCAGGGCCGGATCCCCGCACAGCCCACCGCCGGAAAACGCCTGTTGCACGTATCCCCGCGCCGCCTCCAAGCCCTCCTCCGCGCGCTCCCGCGCGCCGCAGGCACCAAGGAGCGCCACACAAGTCAGGGCAAGGATCAGTCGAGTCACCTGTTCACTTTCGCGCGGCCAAAATCCGGTTCATTGGTATCCTGACCGGCCTCCAGAATGCCACGCCGAATGGCGCGGGTCCGCGTAAAATAAGCGTGAAGCTGCTCGCCATCACCCGTCCGAACTGCCCGCTGCAACGCCAGAAGCTCTTCGGTAAAGCGGCCCAGGACCTCGATCGTCGCATCCTTGTTCGTCAGGAACACATCTCGCCACATCGTCGGATCGCTTGCTGCAA
Organism: uncultured Rhodobacterales bacterium; assembly: GCA_964604565.1. GTDB lineage: Bacteria > Pseudomonadota > Alphaproteobacteria > Rhodobacterales > Rhodobacteraceae > CAZRZN01. The sequence continues at coordinate 28,368 of CAZRZN010000009.1, read as the reverse complement.
TGCGGGTGAAGTCCCGAAACCCGGCGGCGGAAAACTTGATCACTTCCTGATCCGACACACGCCGCAGGTCATCCGCGACACCGACCATCGTGTAGGCGATCAGATGCGGCACATGGCTGACCACGGCACAGACCAGATCATGATGATCGGTTTCCATGATCTCGGTATTTGCGCCCAGCGCCTGCCAGAATGCCTCAAGACGGGCAATGACCGCGGCGTCTGTTCCGTCCTGCGGAACGATCAGGCACCACCGGTTGTCAAACAGGGACGCAAAGCCGGATTCCGGCCCCGAATGCTCGGTCCCAGCCATGGGATGACAGGGCACGAAATGCACATCCTCGGGGATATGCGGGCCAACTGTCTCGATGACCGTCCGCTTGACGGAACCCACGTCGATCACCGTCGCGCCAGGCTTCAGATGGGGTGCGATGTCCCGCGCCACATCGCCCATGACGCCGATCGGCGTTGCCAGAACGATCAGGTCTGCCTCTGCCACTGCCTCGGCAGCGGTCGCGTGAACGGTATCGCACAGACCGATGCGCACGGCCGTCTCCCGCGTTTCGGCGGAGCGGGCGTGGCCCGCCACATGACCGACGACGCCGCCACGTTTCATCGACCAGAACATTGACGACGCGATCAGCCCAAGCCCGATAAGCGCCACCCGTTCATAGCGTTGGGTCATCGCACACCCGCCTTGAACAACCCGATGTTATGCGCCACCTGCCGGCAAGACGGTTCATCCCCGACGGTGATCCGGAGACAGTTGGGCAGGTTGTAGCCCCCCACGCGGCGCACGATAAGCCCCTGAGATTGCAGATAAATGTCGCAGTCCTCTGCCTCCGCCTGATCCGCGAAACGCGCCAGAACGAAATTCGCCGTGGATGTGTCACAGGGCACCCCATGCTCGGCCAGCGCTTCGGCCATCCAGCCACGCATCCGGGCGTTTTCCGTCCGGCATTTTTCGACAAAGGCGGTGTCGCGCACTGCCGCCTCTGCCGCGGCCAGCGCCGTAGTCGACAGGTTGAAGGGCCCGCGCACGCGGTTAAGCACGTCGATGACCGCCCGGGGGCCATAGCCCCAGCCGACGCGCAAACCGCCCAAACCATAGAGCTTTGAAAAGGTGCGCGTCATCACCACGTTGTCGCGGTGCTCAACCAGTTTGGCGCCACCGTCATACCCCTCGACATATTCGGCATAGGCACCATCCAGAACCAGAAGACATTCCTCGGGAATGCCTGCGGCCAGCCGCTCCACCTCCGCCAGACCGATCATCGTGCCGGTGGGGTTGTTGGGATTGGCGACGAAAACAAGGCGCGTCTTTTCGGTGCAGCCCTCTAGGATGGCATCCACGTCGGTCACCCGTTCTCGCTCGCGGACCTCTACCGGCGTGGCACCTGCGGCCAGCGCACTGATCCGATACATGGCAAAGCCATGTTCGGTATGCACCACCTCGGTTCCCGGGCCGGCATAGGCCTGACAGAGAAAGGCAATGATCTCGTCCGATCCGACGCCGCAAATGATCCGCTCCATGTCGAGGCCGTAGACATCGGCTATCGCCGAGCGCAGCGCCGCGTGATCGGTTGACGGATAGCGGTGCAGCTCATGAACCGACCTTTTGACCGCCTCTTGGGCGGCCGGGCTGGGCCCGAAGGGATTCTCGTTCGAACTTAGCTTGACCACATTGGTCACGCCGTCCACATGCGCCTTTCCACCCTGATAGAGTGCAATATCCATGATACCCGGCTGTGGCTTTATCGCTGTCATCGCGTCCTCCATGAGACACCCGTCCATACCCCCGCTGAACCTCTGAGAAAACCCGTAAAACCGGCTTGGATCGTGAACCAGAATGCCGCGCCGACAAGAGATTTCCCGATGGCCGCAGCCAATTGGGATGGTCGGATTGAACATGCCGTCTCCGGCCAGGCCATGGGATGAGCTGTGCGCCATCGAAATCCACAGGTTGCACGCAAATCTGCGGGGCGCGCCGGGGGACGGTGGGCGGGGCGATGTGCGCCAGCACGAGCGCCGTTCGGCCCCCGGTTTGCCGGAGGCGAGCTACGACTCTGAAAGGGCGCGCCTCGTCTTGACGGTCAGACGACCACCTCGAGCGGCTTCTGCTTTCCGATCCCGAACACCCGCTTGTAGCGTGCGATTTCCGGCTCTGGCCCCATCGCCTTGTTCGGATTGTCGGAAAGCTTCACGGTTGGCTTGCCATTTGCACTCACCGCCTTACACACCAACGAAAACGGGGCCAGCCGGTCGTCCGCGGTCAAGCCGCGAAAATCATTCGTCAAAAGCGTGCCCCACCCGAACGATACACGCGCCCGACCGGAAAATTCCCGGTAAAGTTCGATGATCTTTTCCTCATCCAATCCATCGGAGAAGATGATCAGCTTGCTCTTCGGGTCTTCCCCGCGGCTCTTCCACCAGCGGATCGCCCCTTCGGCGCCGGCCACGGGATCGCCGCTGTCGATCCGGATGCCCGTCCAGCCGGCCAGCCAATCCGGAGCATGGTTCAGAAACCCCTCGGTGCCATAAGTGTCCGGCAGGATGATCCGCAGGTTGCCGTCATGTTCCTCGTGCCAATCCGCAAGCACGTCGTAGGGCGCGCGTGCAAGCGCCTCGTCGCCCTCGGCCAGCGCCGCGTAGACCATTGGCAATTCGTGGGCATTGGTGCCAATGGCCTCAAGATCGCGGTTCTTGGCGATCAGACAGTTCGAGGTTCCGACAAAACTATTGCCCAGCCCTTCCAGCATCGCCTGAACGCACCAGTCCTGCCACAGGAAGGAATGCCGCCGCCGCGTGCCGAAATCAGCGATCCGCAAATCCGGTGTTGACCGCAAATGCTCCACCTTCTCCCACAGCTTTGTCATCGCCCGGGCATAAAGGATCTGCAACTCGAAGCGTCCCATGTCATGCAGGACCGCACGCCCGCGCAACTCCATGAGGACTGCCAGCGCCGGGATTTCCCACAGCATGACCTCGGGCCACTTCCCCTCGAAGGTCAATTCATACTGATCCCCGACCCGTTCAAGGTGATAGGGCGGCAGGCGCAGCCCTTCGAACCATTCCATGAAATCTGACCGGAACATCTGCCGCTTGCCATAAAACGTATTGCCGCGCAGCCATGTGCTTTCCCCACGGCTGAGCGACAGGGACCGTATGTGATCGAGCTGCTCACGCAACTCGCCCTCATCTATCAGGTCCGCAAGCGGCACGTGGGTCGACCGGTTGATCAGCGAAAAGGTGACCTCCGTGTCCCGCTTGTTGCGAAAGACCGACTGGCACATCAACAGCTTGTAGAAATCGGTATCGATCAGGGACCGCACGATCGGGTCGATCTTCCATTTGTGATTCCAGACCCGGGTAGCAATGTCGACCATGGCGGTCCTCCGTCGCGTGACCTGTCAGGTTAAACAGAAAGACAGCCCCCCGTGCAAGCGTCAGGCCAGCTTGACGCCCGCCGCCTCCATACCCTCGAGTGCCGCCGCCAGAGAGCCCTGCATGTCGATACCCCGACACAAAGCTTGTCGCACCGTAACGTCAAACCCCAGTCTCGCGGCGTCCACGGCAGAGAAATTCACGCAGAAATCCGTCGCGAGGCCGACCATCGTCAGCCGGTCGATCCCCCGCGTGCGCAGATACCCCTCCAACCCGGTCGCGGTGCTGTGGTCATTTTCGAAAAACGCCGAATAGCTGTCGATCGCGGGCCGAAAGCCCTTTCGAATGATCATGTCGGCACGATCCAGTTCAAGATCCGGATGAAACGCGGCGCCAGGAGAGCCCTGGATGCAATGGTCCGGCCAAAGCACCTGCGGACCATAGGGCATCTCGATCATTTCCAGCGGCGCCTTGCCCTCATGCTGCGAGGCAAAGGACGAATGCCCCGCCGGGTGCCAATCCTGCGTCAGCAGAACAGCGTCGAACTCCGCCATGAAGGCATTTATCGGTCCGACGATCTCATTGCCTTCCGCCACGGCCAACGCGCCGCCGGGGCAAAAATCGTTCTGGACATCGATCACGATCAGGGCGTGCATGTGTGGTCCTCCTCAGTATCTGAATACTTGTGGGAAACCTAATCAGCGACCGCTTGAATTGCCATGCCCCGCAGCGGCTGCTAGGCGTCACGGTCTTTTCAATCGGAGACTCCTTCATGGCACGGCTGGGCCTTGATTTCGGCACGTCCAACACCGGCGCTGCGGTCCTCGCCGCGGGGCGCCCCTATGCGATTCCGCTGGAACCGGGGGCACAGACACTGCCGACGGCGGTGTTTGTCGATTACGCGGAACGCCGTTACCTGTATGGCACGGCCGCCGCTCAAGCCATGATGGATGGGGCCGAAGGCCGCTTCATGCGCGCACTCAAAAGCATTCTCGGCACGCCGCTGGCGCGGGAACCCCGTGCATTGCTGAACGAACGTCCCACACTGATAGAGGTCATCGCGCGCTTCCTCGCCGAGATTCGTCGCCGCGCCGAAGCGCACACCGGCCTGACCTTCGACGCGGTCCTGTCGGGGCGGCCGGTCCGCTTTCATTCCGCCTCTGCCGAGCGGGACAGCCAAGCGCTGACCGATCTGACCGAAGCCTATCGGCTTGCGGGCTTCGATCATGTGGATTTCATGCCCGAACCCGAGGCCGCGGCCCGCGCGGTTGCCGGCGACGGCCGCATGCTGATCGTGGATATCGGCGGCGGCACTTCGGATTTCACGGTGTGCGACAGGCGGGACGGGCAGTCCAGAATTCTTGCAAGCGGCGGCATCCGTCTGGGTGGCACGGATTTCGACAAGACGCTCAGCCTTGATCACGCCATGCCGCTTTTGGGGTATGGCGCGCAGATTGGTGCGGAATTCGGCACCAATAGCCTTACGGCACCCCGCGCGCCCTTTCACGATCTGGCCAGTTGGGAAAAAATCCCCTTCGTCTACGATGGCGCGCTCTTGCGCGAGGTCAGGCGATGGATCCGCCTTGCCCCCCAACCTCATCTGTTCGAGCGGCTGGCAGATGTCCTTGAATCCCATTTGGGCCATGACATCGCCTATGCGGTCGAAGCCGGAAAGATCGCCGCCAACAGCTTTGAGGCAGGAGACATCGCCCTGGACGTTATCGAGCGGGGGCTGTCGGCCACCCTGCCCCGCGCTGCGCTGACCGCGGCCCTGCAAGGGCACGCCGATAAGATCGCGTCCTGCGCGCAGGAGACGCTGAAAGCTGCCGGTTGCCGCCCCGAGTCTGTGGACATGGTCGTATTTGTCGGCGGGTCCAGCCTGTTGACCGCAGTGCGCGACAGCATGGCCGGCGTTGTGCCCGACGCGCGTCCGGTCGACAGCGACGTGTTTACCGCCGTGGTCCACGGGCTGGCGATTGCGGCAGAATAACCGATTGTCGCAGCGGCCCGGCGCACGTATCGAAGGCCGCATGTTCACCGTCTGCGCCTTTTATCATTTCACCCGTTTCGCCGATACAGCCGCATTGCGCGGACCGCTTCTGGCGCTGTGCCGCGATCAAAGGATCACCGGCACCGTCCTGTTGGCCCATGAGGGCGTCAACGGAACCATCGCCGGGCCGGCATCCGGGATCGACGCCTTTCTTGCCCATTTGCGCGGTTTGCCGGGCTGTGCAGAGCTGGACTGGAAACTGTCCACCGCAAAGGATCGGCCTTTTGCCCGCATGAAAGTGCGGCTGAAAAAGGAGATCGTGACCATGGGCCAGACGGGGGTGGACCCGCGCGGGGGCACGGGCCATTACGTCTCACCCGCCGACTGGAACGACCTAATACAGAGCCCGGATGTCGCGGTGATCGACACGCGTAACGCCTATGAAGTCGCCATTGGCACTTTCGCAGGTGCAATCGACCCCGGAACGGAAAGCTTTCGCGATTTCCCTGCCTGGTGGGAGGAAAACAGGCACCGCTTCCACAACAAGCGGATCGCCATGTTCTGCACCGGAGGCATCCGCTGCGAGAAATCCACCAATTACCTGCTCGGCCAAGGGGTCGAGGAGGTCTACCACCTGAAGGGCGGCATCCTGAAATACCTGGAGGACGTGCCCGAACATGACAGCACCTGGCAGGGCGCGTGTTTCGTCTTTGACGGCCGCGTATCTGTGGGGCATGGGTTACAAGAGGGCCCGCACGAACTTTGCCATGCCTGCCGCCGCCCCATCCATTCAGAGGATCGCGCGCGCCCGGAATTTGAGCATGGGGTATCCTGCCACTTGTGCCTGAACGAAACCTCAGACGGGGACAAGGCGCGTTTTCGCGAGCGCCAAAGACAGATCGGACTGGCCCGCGCCAGAGGCGAGCGCCACCTTCAGGCGGATGTCCTCGACGAGGAGTGACGATCCGCGAGTGGAGCAAAGCAACCAAACAGGAGCGCCGCATGTCCGATCCGATCCGATCTCATACACTGGTTGACGGCGACACGCGCGTGACGGTCCTGTCGATGGGTTGCGCCGTGCAGGACTGGCAGGTGGGCGGGCGCCGCGTGGTGCTTGGATATTCCGATCCCGAGGCCTATCGCGACAATCCACGTGCAATGGGCGTTGTCGTTGGCCGCGTCGCCAACCGGACAGCCGACGCCCGCTTTGAACTGAATGGGCAGGTTTGGCACCTTCCAGCCAATATCGGCGCGCATCATCTGCATGGCGGGCCGGGCGGTCTCGGCAAGCAGAACTGGCGGATGACACCCGAAGGCGACCGCGCGGTGCGTCTGCACCTGCACTCTCCGCATATGGACCAGGGCTATCCGGGGAACATCGACTTCGAAGTTCGGATATCGCTCGAAGGCTCCGCGCTGACTTGGGTCATGACGGCCACACCTGACCGCGTGACGCCCGTGAACCTTGCTCAACATCTTTATTTCAATCTTTCCGGCGCGGGAACGATCCGCGATCACGCACTACGGCTGGCGGCCGGATATTGCACCCCTACCGGGCCGGATCTTCTGCCAACAGGTGAAATTCAGCCTGTGGACGGCACGCGCAACGACTTTCGGGCATTCCGCTCAATTGCAGAGGCCGATCCCGAGGCAGAAGGCTTTGATCTCAATTTCGTACTGGACCGGACCGACGGCCCTGTGGCCGAAACCCGTTCTCCCGATGGCATGCGTCTGCGTCTCTGGACCGACCGGCCCGGCATTCAGTTCTATACCTCCAACACTCTGGCGCCCCATGCCAGGCCCTGGCCGGAGGTTGAACATCGCCGCTTCGGAGGTTTCTGCCTCGAAGCGCAGGATTTTCCAAACGCCCTGAACCGGCCGAATTTCGGGTCGATCCTCGTCTCCCCGGACGCGGCTTACAGGCAAGTGACGACGATCGAGATCACGCATACCTGACGCTTTCGGAAGTGATCGACAATGAGCGGTCGGCCGCCGGTGGCACTGAGCAGTTGCCTCTGCCCCGATTCATCCGAACGGCCGATCCCTCGCGCGGCAGGTCCTGACTGCGGCATCCCCGTCCCGTCAAGAAACGGACTTGCCCACACAATCGGGACAGGCGCGCGTTAACCTTTACCCCGTTAACCTTAATAATCTCTAAAAGTATCCACGCACCAGACTTCCGGCGAGTAGCGCCCAGCCATCGGCGATCACGAAGAAGGCAAGCTTGAATGGCAGCGAAACAATGGCGGGCGGAACCATCATCATGCCCATCGACATCAGGACCGCAGCCACCACGAGGTCGATGATCAGGAACGGCAGGAAGATCAGAAAACCCACCTGGAAGGCCCGGGCGATCTCGGATAACATGAAGCTTGGGACAAGTACCGAAAGCGGCGCCTCGGGCGAAAGCACGGTATTCACGGCATCCGGGCGCAGGTCGGCCATCGCGCGGAATGTATCGGGATCGACGCGGCCTGACATGAAGGTCCTGAACGGTTCCAGCGTGAGCAAGGCGGCTTCTTCCACCTCTATCTGTTCCTCCAGAAGCGGCTGCACGCCGTTTTCCCATGCCTCGGTAAAGACAGGTTCCATAACGAAATAAGTCAGAAACAGTGCGAGACTGACAATAAGCATGTTCGGCGGAGATTGCTGGAGACCGACCGCCTGCCGCAGGATCGCCAGGACGGTCACCATGAAGGGAAAACAGGTCACCATGATGGCGATGCCGGGCGCGATGCTCAGCAGGGTAATCAACAGGATCAGCTGGATCGAGGTGGCCGAAACCGATCCGCCCTCGCCCAGGTCGATCGACACGGACTGCGCCGCGGCGGCGCTCGGCAAAAGCAGGCAAAGCGCAAGGACAGGCAGGAATCGCAACATCTCTCAGGCCGGAGACTGAAGGTCGACCACCTCGGTGATTCGAACGGCAAGTTGGCCAGGCCCATCTCCCTCGACCACTTCAAGCACGCCGATGCCGATAAGCTTTTCCCCGACATAGAGTTCAACGGGGTCATCCAACTGCTTGTCCAGGGTCAGGACCGAACCCTCGTTCAATTGCAGCAGTTCGCGCACCAGCGGGCGGGCGCGCCCGACGGAGACAGTAATCTCGATCGGAACCGAGGTAAAAGGCGTGCCCGCTTCGCTGCGGGTGGCGGTTTGCGCGCTATCCATGTTTCATCTTCCTTCGGTTATCATGGGCAAAACCTTCCACGGCCTCGGCCACGGAAGCGATCAGGTCACTCAGGTCGATCTGTCGTTCGGTCTGCCCGAAACGGATGTCGGCCTGCTCCTCATTGAGCGTCTCATCGGAAATCAGGTCGATCGGAAAGCCGAAATCGCGATCAAGCAAGGGCGTCACCGAATCAAGCTTTTCAGGGCTCACCGCGACGACCACCTGCATGGTCCCGATCTCCCGGCTCTTGGCCTGCAAGTGGTCAACGATGTGGTGGCCAAGGGTCTCCCGCGCGACGGCCGGCAAGAGCGAGGCGACCATTTCGTTCAGCAATGGTGTGACCGCGTTCATCACCTGCGTGTAGGCTTCATGGTAGGTGAAGCTGAGATCCTGCAGGTGTTGCCCAAAGGCGCTGGAAATCCGGGTATGGTCGTCCGACTGGGCCTTGACCGCATCGTCCCACCCCGCGCGGTAGCCCTTTTCGAACGCCTCGAGCTTCTTGCCTTCGATGTCGGCCTCGCTCATGACCGGGTTCGCCGGTTCCGTCTTCTTCACAGCACGTGTGACCGGGGCGCTGCCGAAATCCTCCAGCAGAGAATCGAGATTGCTCATCTGGCGTCTTCCTTGTCTTCTTCAAGCCAGCTTCGCAGGATTTCCACGGTCTCAGTCTTCCGCGCCTCGATCAGGTTGCGCAGGCGATCGACCGGATCATCTTCGGTCGGTGCAGCGTCGAAATCGACCATCCCCATACCCCCGAAATCAGGTCCATCAGAAAGCACTGGCAGATTGTCAAAGCCGCCAGCCGGCTCAATCTCACCATCAAGTGCCTTCGCATCACCCATCGGAGCAGGCAATGCACCCGGGTTGGTAGGCGTCGCTGCGGACCCGCCGCGAGAAAGAATCGGGCGCAGAACGAACAATCCGAGAACCAGGGCCACAAGTGCAAGAACACCCATCTGGATCAGCCGCATCATGTCGATCGATCCACTGAAGAGGCCCGGTTCAATCGGTCCCGTGCCGAGCCCCTCCGGCCGTTCGAAGGGCAGCGAACGCAGCGTGATCTGATCACCTCGCGCCTCGTCGAAACCTACAGCGGACGCCACGAGATCGCGAAGAGCTTCCAGCTCCTGATCGGGAAGAGGGACGAATTGCTGGCTTCCATCGGGTGCTGTTTCATAGCTGCCATTGACCAATACAGCCACTGTGAGCCGCTTTATCGCGCCAGGTTGGCGGGTGATTTCGCGCGTTGTCTCCGAAATTTCATAGTTGATGCGTTCGCGCGTCTCATCCTTGGATGTGGTTGAACTTTCGGGTCCGCCACCGGCCTCACCGTCGGGAAGGTTGGAGGCGACAGTAACATCGCCACCGCCACCGGTGTTCTCCGACCGATCGGTGCGCTCCTCTGTATCCGTGGAAATCACCACACGGCTGTCGGGATCGAAACTGCGTTCGCGAATCAACTGGCTTTCGGTGACTGTATCCACGCTTACCTCGACGACGGCATTTCCGGTGCCGACGCGAGCCTCCATCAATCGCTGGACCCTGTCTCGAAGAGACGCCGCCTTGTCGTCCGCGGTCATGCCGGTTCCGGCCTCGTCCTCGGCACCGATCAATCCACCCTTGCCGTCAATCACGGCGACGTTTTCAGGGACGAGATTTGGCACCGCAGAGGCAACAAGAAACTTGAGAGCACGCGCCTGCGCCATGGTAATGATCGCCCCCGTCGTCGTGACCGAGATGGATGCCGTGGGCGTGACGTCCCGCTGAAAGGGATTCGCGCTGGAATTCGCGATATGCACCCGGGCCGTCGATATCTGCGGATTCGACACGATCGTCCGCGCCAATTCCCCTTCCTTTGCGCGCCAGTACGCAGCATCGAACATCTGCGATGTGGTTCCGAAACCGGAAAGACCATCGAGCAGTTCGTATCCCTGACCGCTATTGGCCGGAAGACCTTCGCTGGCGAGCGTGAGACGCAATGAGTCCCGCTCTGCGTCCGGGACGAATATCGCACCGCCACGCACGTCATACTGGACCCCGCGCGCCTCCAGCGCCTTGACCACGTCGCCTGCAGCCTCGTTTTCCAGCCCCGCATAGAGGAGGACCATGTTCTGGGCCGACGCCAGCCGCGTCAAACCCAGAATCGCCAGCATGACCACCAGTGTAGACCCGATGACGATCATGCGCTGCCGCCCGCCGAGGGCATTCCAGCTTGAAAGAATTTGCTGCAAGATCAACCTCCACTCCAAACATTCTGTTCGGTTGGTCCGAAGTTGACCCAATCGGCTTAATAATCAGTTAGCCCATTTTCCCTATAACGACCTCAAGTCAACAAAGAGGTTGAGAATGTCTGACATCACCGCGGATGGCGACGCAACGCGCAACAAGAAACCCCAGTCGAAGCTTCCTTTGATTATTGGCCTGGTTCTTGCCCTGCTCGGTGGAGGAGGCGGATTCTACGCCGTGCAAACAGGTCTGATCGGTGGAGCGGTCGATAAGGATCAAGCCCGGCGGGCGAGCGCGGATCCCGATCAGCCTTTCATCGAAACAAAGGCTTTACCGGATGTCGTCTTCATTGAAGTGCCCGCCGTCACGATCTCACTGGGACCCGGCGCACAAGCAGATCACCTGCGCTTCCGCGCAAGCCTCGAGGTTCCAGCACAATACCGCTCCGAGGTCGAGCTGATCCTGCCGCGCGTGCAGGATGTGTTTAATAGCTACCTGCGCGCACTCGAGGCACGAGACCTTGAGGCACAGGGGGCGTTGTTGAAGCTGAGAGGCCAGCTCTTGCGCCGAATCAAACTGGTCGCCGGAGAGGGACGCGTGCGCGACCTGCTGGTGCTTGAATTTGTCCTGAACTGAGGAGAGGGGAATGGAAGTGATTGCGGATATCCTGTTGGTTGCCGGCGCTTTGGGCGCAGGGTTTTATTGTTTCATCCTCGCGAGGCGACTTTCCCGGTTCACCGACTTGGAAAATGGTGTTGGAGGCGCCGTCGCGGTGCTGTCGGCGCAAGTGGATGATCTGACGAGGACGCTCAACAACGCGCAAAAAAGTGCGGGGGAATCGAACAAGTCACTGGGTGAGCTTACCGACCGGGCCGAAGACGTGGCGCGGCGGCTGGAACTGCTCGTGGCATCCATGCATGACCTCCCGCAAAACAGCGCTCCGGCACAGACTGAGAGTCGTGAGACTGTTTTCATGCGGCATCCTCGAAACTGACAAGATCGGCCAACGTAACACGTCCAACTGACACGACAGGCGCTCCAAGCGCGGTCAAGGCTCCCTGATGGAGCAGAAATCCAGGAAAATGCGATGGAAATGACACCTGTTGCGGCCTCTGACAAAAGACGAAAGGGTTCCCGACGCAAGTCACGCGGGGCCTTGGCGGCCATCAGTGCTTTGCTGGTCACATCTGCTCTATTGCGAATGGCAGTGGGCGCGAACGAGGCCCTGGCCCGAGAAGGCAGCGAAGATCTTGTCGCCCAAATTCCCGAGGAGACACTGGCCTCTGCGGATGCCGAGGAAAAACCCGGTCGTCTGCTGCCCGGTGACGGAACAGGGACAACTCCTCCGGTCCCGACACGGTTGGTGACCGATGCGGACCTCGAACCTTTGTTGGACGCCCTTGCCGTGCGCGAAGAACGGATTCGCAAGCGTGAAGAGGCTTTTGAAGTACGCATGCAAGCTCTCGCAGTTGCAGAAGAAGAGATTCAGCGCAACATGGAAGCATTGACCAAGGCAGAGGAGAGCCTCAAGGCGACGCTGTCGCTTGCCCGGACCGCTGCGGAAGATGACATCACGCGCCTTACGGACGTGTATGCAAACATGAAACCCAAGCATGCTGCCGCCCTTTTCGAAGAGATGGATCCAGAATTCGCGGCAGGTTTTCTTGGCCGGATGCGGCCGAATGCGGCGGCGGCGATCATGGCGGGGATGACCCCGCAGGCGGCGTATCTGACCAGTGTGATTCTCGCTGGACGCAATGCCGATGTCCCCAAAGAGTGATTTCCGGCCACTTTTTTCGTCCTTGTTGCTGGATCACACGTCGAAGTGACAGTGTAACTGACAGGCTCGGGATTGCTTTTCAGCGCAAGTTGGACGAAATAGTATGCCACATTCAGAAGATTGCTTGAGGGCTGCCATGATCAACCGCCGCACATTCATCGCCGCTGCCTCTGCAGCGACAGCCTTCCCGATGCCCGCTCTGGCCTTCAGCCTGGATCCTGTATTTCGGCCTCAATCCGTGGCCATGAAGAAGGATCTGGCACCCGGTCAGATCCTCATCCTTCCCGATGCACATTTCCTGTATTACGTCGATGCACCGGGACGGGCGATGCGCTACGGCGTAGGATTGGGCATGGCAGGGCAGGCAATATCCGGGAAATACGTGATCGACCGGAAAAAGGAATGGCCCACTTGGCGTCCAACCGATGCAATGATCGAACGCTCTCCCCAGTCGTATGAGCAGTTCATCGACAATGACTACGTACAACCAGGTGGGCCGACCAATCCACTGGGCGCGCGCGCATTGTATTTGTATCGGAACGGTCGCTACACCTTCAACGCGATCCACGGAACGACTGCGCCACGCTCCATCGGGCGTTCCGTCTCCAACGGATGCGTTCGCATGATCAACGACCATGTGATCGATCTTTACCAGCGTGTCCCGATCGGCACACCCGTCACCGTTCTGTGAATACGGGCGCGTCGCGCCGAACCGAACGATTTGACGTTATCGTTCTGGGCGCCGGCCCTGCTGGCGCCGCAGCGGCAATGACCGCCGCGTCTTCGGGGTTGAAGGTCGCTTTGGTGGACAAAGCCCGATTCCCTCGCAACAAGCTTTGCGGGGGCGGCATTACCGGCAGGGCGCTGCGTCACTACCAAAGAATATTCGGTGGAACACTGCCCGATGTCCCGCTGGAGCGTCGTGGCGATTTCAGTTTTCATGCCTTTGGTAAAGATCTCGGAGCCAGCAGGAATGTGCCGCCCTTGCATCTGGGTATGCGTTATCAGTTGGATGACACATTGGTCCGCCAGGCCATAAGCGCCGGAGCCGCAGATTTTACGGGAGTGACAGGCACCCTCGATCCAACGACTCCGGCTCTCGATCTGCCCCGGCACCGGCTTGAGGCGAAGATCCTCATCGCGGCGGATGGCGTGAACAGTCCGACGGCACGGTCCCTGTTCGGGACAGCCTATGACCCGTCGAAAATTGGCTTCGCGCTGGAAGTGGAACGCCCGGGCGTCGATCCCAAACGCCCGCTTCGTATAGACTTTGGCGCTGCAAACTGGGGCTACGGATGGCAGTTCCCGAAACCCGAAGGAACGACCATCGGCGTCGGAGGGGTATTGTCGCGGAACGCGGACATGAAATCAGCGCTTAAACGCTATCTGAGAGTGTTGGATGTGTCCGAAAATCTACCCGTGAAAGGGCAATTCCTGCCATTCGGCGATTTTCGAAAGACCCCCGGCAAGGGCCGAGTCCTGTTCGCGGGGGACGCTGCCGGGCTTGTCGATCCGATTACCGGTGAGGGCATCGCGCACGCGCTGGACAGTGGCGCCTTGGCGGCCGAGGCCGCGCGAACGGCCCTGGCCAAGGGAAATCCTGACGATGCGCTGGCCAAATACATGCGGGCCTTGCACCCGATCCACAGCGATTTGCGATACGCACGGGTTTTGCGCAACGTTATGTTCCGCGAGGCTTTGCGTCCGGCCTTCATCCGCAGCTTTCGCGCGTCGCGGACTCTGCGCGGCGACTATTTGCGCCTGATGGCAGGCGAGGTGGATTACGGCCCTCTCATGCGCAAGACGGCTGCCCGACTGCCGCAGTTTGCCTGGCGCGCGATTATTGGCCGATAGTGTCTTCTAAAAGGTCAGCAAACCCAAGATCTCCGGCATGTCTTAATGCTTCGTTAGCATATGGCAGCTAGCGTGGACACAGCATGGAGGGTGCAATGGCGGTGGTTGCTTTTCTTTTTGGCAGTATGATTGGTGCCCTATGTGGGTTCGTGGGGTGGCTTTTCTTCGGCTTGGGCGCGTTGATGGCCGTAGGGCTTTACTTGGTCCTTGGCCTGACAATCGGCATGGGTCTTATCCTGTTTTCCCTTCAGCCTCGGGAGAGTCCCTGCCAGGAAGTCGAGGCCTGAGAAACAGGGCCACAACGTTCGGAAAGACTCCGAAGCATCGAGGACCGTTTTCAGCTCTTGGACCCCAACCGGACGTCCTCATCCGGGCGCATCAATCTCCACGCACCCGCTCAATGAGTGAAACGACCTTTGGGCCGACCACATTTACAATGCGCTGGACACCTTTGGCATTGGGATGAATGCCATCCGCTTGCATGACGTCCCCGATGTCTGAGGGCATCTCGCCGTCGGTCATCATTCCGGCAAAGAAGCTTTCAAGGTAAAGCGTGTCGTAAGACTCAGCAAGGGAAGGGAAAAGCTGGTCGAATTCCCGCTTGAAGTCCGGTCCGTAGTTCCCCGGAGCTGTCATGCCGATCAGAAGCACCTCAAGGTCACGCGCCTCGGCAATTTTCAGGATACCTTCGAGGTTGGCGCGCGAAACCTCAGGATCAATCCCACGCAGCAGGTCATTGCCCCCGAGGGCAACGATCATGGCCTGAATTTCCGAAGTCAGTGACCAATCCACCCTTGCCAGACCGCCCGCCGTGGTGTCCCCGGAGACTCCCGCGTTAACAATCCGCACATCATGCCCGCGCTCATCCAGCCATGCGCGCAACTGCGGAACGAACCCCTCCTGCTCCAGCAAACCGTAGCCTTGGGTCAGGCTGTCCCCCAGCGCAAGGATATGCACCTTTTCCGCGGACGCCGCGCCGGCCGCCAGCAGCAGGAATGCACACAGCGCCTTGCTGCGAAGCGTTTGCAGCCCATATGTCACCCAGTGTGTCATGTCAGGAGTCCTCCATTTGTCCGCCGCCGTCCTGTCTCTTCAAGATGTCACCCTCAGCCTGAGGGGCAATGCCGGACTAGTCGAAATCCTGCATGACATCACTTTGGATGTGAAGCGCGGTGAAACGCTTGGTCTGGTCGGCCCGTCCGGCTCTGGAAAGTCATCGCTGCTCATGATCATGGGCGGTCTGGAACGCGCCACATCAGGACAGGTGCATGCGCTGGGTCAAGATCTGACCGCGATGGACGAAGATGACTTGGCACGCTTTCGACGCGACCACATGGGGGTGGTGTTCCAGTCCTTTCACCTGATCCCTACAATGACCGCTCTGGAAAACGTGGCGACCCCGCTGGAACTGGCAGGTGATCCAAAGGCGTTTCACCGCGCGCACGACATGCTGGTATCGGTCGGACTGGACCACAGGGCCGATCATTACCCGGCCCAGATGTCCGGCGGCGAACAGCAGCGTGTCGCGCTTGCCCGTGCGCTGGCACCGGAGCCGGACATCTTGCTGGCGGACGAGCCCACAGGCAACCTCGACGGAGCGAACGGCGCGGCCATTGTCGATCTGCTCTTTGGTCTGTCGAGAGAAACCGATGCGACGCTGGTTCTTGTGACCCATGCAACCGAGCTGGCTGCGCGGTGCGACCGCACCGTGCATCTGCGCGACGGCCACGTGGACGCGACGGAGTTGAGGGCCGCCGAATGAGCCTTGTCACGTCGGCCCGTTTCGCCCGGCGTGAGTTGCGCGGGGGTCTGAAGGGGTTTCGCATCTTCATCGCGTGCCTCGCGCTGGGTGTTGCAGCCATCGCAGGCGTGGGGTCTGTCCGCTCGGCCATTCAAGCCGGGTTGGAGGATCAGGGTGCTGTGCTGTTGGGAGGCGACGCGCAGGCCGAATTCACGTACCGGTTTGCCACGGATGAGGAACGGGCCTGGATGAATCGCGTGGCCACGGATGTTTCGGAGGTCACGGATTTCCGGTCCATGGTGGTTGTGACCCGCGACGGGGAAACCGAACGCGGCCTGACACAAGTGAAATCGGTCGACGCCGCTTACCCGCTGCTTGGCGACCTGCGCCTCGGTCCCGAGATGCCCCTTGACGAAGCCCTGCAAGATCAGGGCGCGGTCATGGCGCCGATCCTTGCCAACAGGCTGGGGCTGGAAACAGGTGACAGATTTCGCCTCGGCACGCAGGAGTTCACCCTGCGCGCGACCATCGAGACAGAACCCGACGACGCGGGAGACGGTTTCGGCCTTGGCCCGCGCACCATTGTCAGGACCGAAGACCTACGCGGCTCCGGCCTGCTATCGGAGGGGTCCCTGTTCGAGACGCAGTATCGCCTGCTCCTCGCCGAAGGAACGGACCTCGACACTGTGGCCGAAGAGGCCCGCACGAGGTTCGAGGACAAGGGCCTCAGCTGGCGCGACTCGCGCAATGGCGCGCCGGGGATCGCACGGTTCGTCGAACGGTTGAGCAGCTTTCTGGTGCTGGTGGGTCTGTCCGGCCTCGCCGTGGGCGGCATTGGTGTTTCGGCTGCGGTGCGCGCTTATCTGTCCCGGAAAACCTCTGTCATTGCCACGCTGAGGACGTTGGGCGCCACGCGGACCACGATCTTTCAGACTTATTTCCTACAGATCGCCGCCCTTGCATTGCTGGGCATCGCGTTGGGACTGATCCTTGGGGCCTTTGTGCCGATCGTATTTGCCCCGCTGATCAGCGATGCGCTTCCGGTGCCCGCGATTTTCCGGTTTCATGCCGCCCCGCTGGCGGAGGCGTCGCTCTACGGCTTGCTGACCGCCTTGCTCTTTACCCTTTGGCCGCTGGCGCGCGCCGAGGAGGTTCGTGCCGCCACCCTGTTCCGCGACGCACTGGACAGCGCGCGGCTCCTGCCAGCCTGGCGCTATGTCATCGCCACATTGATCCTCATTGGGCTGCTTGTTGGGACCGCGACATTGTTCTCCGGCAATCCCGAATTGACGCTTTGGACCGCCGGAGGCATCGCCGGGGCACTGGTGATATTGGTGGCGGCCGCGTGGCTGATCCGCTGGCTGGCGCGCCGCAGCACCCGTGCGGCCCGGGGTCGGCCGGTCCTGCGCTTGGCCTTGGGCGCCATTGGCGGGCCGAGGGAGAACGCCGGATCAGTGGTGCTTTCGCTTGGCCTTGGCCTGACGGTTCTCGCGGCAATTGGCCAGATAGATGGGAACCTGCGCAGTGCCATCGAACGCGACCTGCCAGAGATCGCGCCATCATATTTCTTTGTCGATATTCAGCGCGATCAGATGCCGGGCTATCTGGATCGGCTGGAAAACGATCCCGCGGTCAGCCGTATCGACAGCGCGCCCATGTTGCGCGGGATCATCACGCGGATCAATGGCCAGCCCGCAAAGGATGTTGTCGGGGAACACTGGGTCATTCGCGGCGACCGGGGTGTCACCTATTCAGAGACCCCCGGCCCGCGTACCACCGTCACCGAAGGCGCTTGGTGGCCCAAGGATTATAGCGGTCCACCGCAAGTAAGCTTTGCGGCCGAGGAAGCCGAAGAGATGGGCCTGAAACTGGGTGATGAGATCACGGTCAACGTGTTGGGACGCGATATCACCGCCAGCATCACGTCCTTCCGGCAGGTGGATTTCTCGACCGCCGGCATCGGTTTTGTCATGACGATGAACCCCTCCGCCCTGTCCGGCGCGCCGCATACCTTCATTTCGACAGTCTACGCCGAAGAAGCGGCAGAGGCGAAGATCCTTCGCGATCTTGCAGGTGCCTACCCGAACATCACGGCCATTCGCGTGCGCGACGCCATCGAACGTGTCAGCAGTCTGCTGGATGGCATCGCGGAGGCTGTGCGCTGGGGCGCGGCAGCCACCCTTCTGACCGGCTTTCTCGTGTTGATCGGTGCCGCTGCGGCTGGCGAAGGTGCGCGCACCTATGAGGCCGCAGTACTGAAAACGCTGGGGGCCAGCCGTGGGCGCATCTTGCGCAGTTTTGCCCTGCGCTCAGGTTTACTTGGCGCTGCTGCGGGCGCAGTGGCATTGGGCGCCGGACTTACCGGCGCATGGGCGGTCATGACATATGTGATGGAAGCGGAATTCGCCGTGATCTGGACCTCGGCACTCAGCATTGTCGCGGGCGGGGTTCTGGCCACCCTACTGTCCGGGCTTGCATTTGCATGGCGTCCGATGGCCGCCCGCCCAGCCGGTGTGCTGCGCGCCCGCGAATGAAGGCCGTGAACGGGCTAACGCCTTGCCTAGAGGCCCCCGGGCTGGCAACACAGTCAGGAACCGCAGCCACGCCGGATATGCTCAATGACTGATTCCCTGCCGATGCCGGTCACCGCACCGTTGACCCCTGCCCAGCGCACGCAACTCTTCAACCTTGTTCGCCGGGCCGCCAAGGCAGAGATCATGCCACGGTTCCGCCAGCTGGCGACCTACCAGATTACAGAAAAAGCAGGCCCGCAGGATCTGGTGACAGAGGCCGATACAGCGGCCGAGGCGATGATCACCCGAGGTCTGCAAGCCAGCTTTCCGCATGCGCTGATCGTTGGCGAAGAGGCGGCATCCGCCAACCCGGACCTGATGGACAAAATCGCCGAAGCAGAATTGTGCTTCACGATCGACCCGGTGGATGGCACTTGGAACTATGCAAAGGGTCTTCCGCTGTTCGGTGTCATGGTGTCGGTCCTGCGGTTCGGCCGGCCATCCTTTGGCCTGCTCTACGATCCGGTTTTGAACGATATCGTCTGGGCGGATGCTGAAAATCCCGCTCAGATCCAGTTGCCGCGTCGCACAAAACGCGAAATCCACACCTCGAAGGGGGGCGCCTTGTCCTCGCTCAACGGGTTTTTGCCTCTGTTCCTGATCCCGGAGGACAAGCGTGCACAGACGGCAGCCGCCCTGCCAAAGTTCGGCCGGGTCTGGTCCCTGCGCTGCGCATGCCATGAATTCCGCACGTTGGCCCAGGGTGAGGTGGATTTCGTTCTTTTCGCGAAACTCACGCCGTGGGACCAACCTGCCGGTGCGATCGTCACCCAAA
Source organism: uncultured Rhodobacterales bacterium (assembly GCA_964604565.1). GTDB lineage: Bacteria > Pseudomonadota > Alphaproteobacteria > Rhodobacterales > Rhodobacteraceae > CAZRZN01. The sequence goes on along the minus strand of CAZRZN010000009.1, from coordinate 8,876 downwards.
AGGCGGGCGGGCACGTCGCAATGCTGGACGGGTCAGACTATCGTGGCGACATGCGCAAGGGCTATCTGCTGGCGGCCAGTGATGAGACAACCTGGAAACGCGTGCGCGATGTCTTTGATTTCCTGCTCGATCCCGCGCCGCCGGAGACAAATGAATTTCCCGGCGAGCTTGCCGTGGACAACGACGCCTGATCGTGGGCAGTCATTCAGATCGGAAAGCACACGAGCAGATCTGAGAGTGGCAATCTCTGTCGGTATTATTAGGTTTTACGGACTGAGCACCACCTGATCCCAAAGTGCCTTGGACCCCGTTGTGCCAGGGGCTGCGTCGTTCCGTAAGGGAGGCGCCGCATTCCTGTTCCTGACATGCCACCAACACGGAATGTTTTTTATCGCAACAAGCGTAAAAAAGTCCTACAATCTATCCGTGTGAAATATTGTTTTCATAGGTGTTTGCAAGATTTTAGGATTGGGATGACATGACCGATGTATCTGATCAGATTGTTACCGAGGACAGATAGTTGCCGGAGATTTCAAAAAAGTCCGCTTATGCGATCACCGCCTGTTTGATGGCCTCTGCCGGCATGGTCATCTATGTGGCAGAGGCGAATGGTGTGTCGCGCGACGTCTTGTTGCGTGATGGCTCAGCGGAACTGGGCATCCCGATCTATGTGGGTCTGATCTCTGAAATCGGGGTCGCGTTGCTCCTTGTTGCCGCGTCAGTCCTCGCAGCGGCCCTGTATTTTTCCGCGACTTACCCGTTTGGTCTCGTGCTGGCAGCGATCTTTTCCTTTGTCCTTGCCATTGATGACAAGTTCATGCTGCACGACCGATACTTTCAAAGTTTGCTAGGTATGGGTGAAAAGCTGACCTACGCGATCTACGCGTTTGTCGGGATCTGCCTTCTCTGGACCCGGTTGCGACAGGGAGGTGTTCGAAACCACCAGCTGTTGCTGGCTTCCATCGCTTTTCTGGGCGCCTCCGTGACCTTCGATGTCCTGCTTGAAGGTGCTTTTACAACACAGGGCATGCTGGAAGATCTTTTCAAATTGGCCGGCTGGAGCTTTTGGGCCCTCTACTGGGTGAATGCCGCCGGACAACACATGATTTGCCGGTCTGAGGAATTGGCAAGTGAAGGATGGCGGGATCAATCGCAGTTCCACGAAACAGAGATGGAAACGCCTTGGGATCCACAACGATCTGCTGATGTCACCGCAGCGTCAGATGCCGCGGCACGGATCCAACAGGCCCATGCTGCCCATCCAAACGAAGGATTCGGCAATCACCAAGAGACATTGCAAAGCCGCGATTACCTCGCCCGGTAACAGTCACCGCACACCGGAAAGGACATCCTTGATATCCCTCTGGCCAAACGGGCGCGCATTCTCGAAAGGGACGTGCTGTCCGGCAGGTCAGCGCGTCGCTGACCCGCGGCCGAAAACGCGCCCAGGCCGCGGTTGGCAAGGACGCTATCGCGCCCCAGCCTTGGCATGATCGTCGGAATTCAGAACCTCTGCATCTTCGGGTTCCACGCCCTTGGCATCCGTCGGAGCCGTCGAAGCAGGGGTATCGGACCCAAGGTCGATCACATCCGGACCCGCCTTATCGCCAAGCGCACCGCCGATCAGCAGTGGCAGCATATTGGCGCCCGCTGGCAGCACCACCTCGGATTGCGGTGGTGTCGTCCAGCTGAGCGTGTCAAAGGCCGAACAGTTGGAGCAGATCGGCGTCCATTCCGCGTGGATCGTGTTGCACTTGTCACAAACCCACTGCGGCCCGCGCGGTGCGGTGAGCGCCTTGGCCAGCCAACCGCGCACCACCCGGTCCGGCGCCCCCTCACCACGTTCGATTGCTGCCATGATCGCCAGCACCCGCGCGTCGGGATCCTTTTCGATCAGATCGCCCAATGACCTGCGCGCCTCCGGAAAATCTTCGGCAGCCAGATTCAGCTCTGCCTTCAACAGGCGGGTTTCACGGTGTCCCGACTGGATCCGCGTCAGCGGGATAAAGCGTTTCACCCGCGCCTCTGGGGTTTCCTCGGGTTCGATCTCGGCGAATGCCGCGGCCAGATCGGGATGGGGGTGCGATTCCCACGCCTTCTTGATGATCTTCATGGCGTTCCGTTTGCGCCCCTGTTCAATATAGGCGCGCGCCGCAAGGGCGGCGGCAGGGATCAGATCCGGCGAAGTCCGGTTGGCCTCTATCGCCTTCTCGGCTGCCCTCATGCTGTCCACGGCATCGTTGATTTCTGTCGCGGACGAAAGGGCCAGCACCGCATCCCGGCGCTTGTAAACGTCGCGCGGCAGGGCGCCATGCTTCAACTTGGCCGCCAGCGTCTTGCGCGCGCCAACCCAGTCATGCTTTTCCGCCTGCAACTGAAGCAGCGTGTCCTGCACCTCGACATGCTTGGGCTTTATGGCAAAAGCGCGTTCAGCAAGTTGCAGCGCAGTGTCCGTATCCCCGGCGGACAGCTTTTGCTTCATGATCCCGCGGATCCCGACAAACCGTGTGTTGTCGGACTTCAACAGCCGCTTGTAGACCTCCTCGGCCTTGCGGTTGTCGCCCACCATTTCGGCGGCCTGCGCCGTGATCAGATCGGTCAGTTCCGCCTTGTGCAGATATTTTTCGGCCTTCGTTGCCTTGGCAATGGCAAGCCGCCCCTCACCCGAGGCCAGCGCCATCAGCCCCTCTGACAAGGCCTCGTAGCCCTTGCGCTCGCGGTTGCGATCAAAATAGCGGCTCATCGCGGTTTCATCGCCGTTGATGAACTTCAAAGAGGCGATGATCAGGCCGAAAAGTTTGAAGAACAGCCAGACGCCAAAGACGACGACGATGGCGGCGATGACGGATTGCAGCGGTCCCAGGGTGTATTCCATCCCTGCGACGGTAACTTGCACGCCCCCCTGGCTTTCCAGCAGGTAGCCCGCGCCAAGGGTCAGCGCCGCGACAAGCGCGACGAACACGACAATCTTAATGAGTGACCAAAGCATGGTTCAGACCCTTATTCCTGGTTCAATTCCTGGGCGAGCGCGTTGACAGCAGCAAGCGCATCACGCCGCTTCTGGGCCATTGCCGTCCAGTCAGACAATTCGGTTTGCGCCGCTTCTGGCAGATTGCGTATCTCCGCGAGCGCCGTGTCCAGATCACCCCCGCGAAGCGCCGCTTCGGCGCGCGACAGGATCGCGTCCGGGTCGTCGCCCTCGCGCGGGGTGACGGAGCGTGCCCCCAACTGGCTTTGAAAGAAGCCGGACAGGCCACCGTCGTCAACATCCGATGTCCCGGCGGACCGGGCGGCGCCCAGCGCATCCCGCGCGGCGGCAGGGAATTCCGTGATCAGGGTGGATACGGTGGGCAGGCCGTCCTCGGCATTCGCGGTCAGCGGCTCGGGGACAGAGACTTCGTTCTCGCTGAGGACCGCCATCGCTTCGGCAAAGGGCTGCCCATCGCGGAGCCGCGTCGCTAGCGTCGCAAGCGCCGCGCGGCTTTCGGCCAGCCTTGCGCGCTTTTCGGCATTTGCCTCGGACGCGAGGGCCCGGTCAGCCATCGCCTGCACTTCGTCACGCGCGGCCTCTATAGCCTCTTGTTGTTCGGCACGCGCGGCGGCAAAGGCCTCCTGCTGCTCAGCGATCTCTGCTCTGAAGGAGTCGAGCTCGCGCTCATAGGCTGCGATGGTTTCGGGGGAAACCGCGTCTACAAGGGGCTGTTTTTCCAGCGTGGTCACCCGCTCATCCAGCGCCGAAATGTCGCTGGAGAGGTTTGCAAGCGTGCCGTCGATCTCCGAAAGGCGACCCTCCATATCGGCAATCTGGCCTTCGACGGTCGACAGCGATGCGGTCACAGGGTCCAGATCGAGGGCCGCAACCGCATCCTCATTCGATTGCGCCTGAGCGGAGAGGGTTTCGATCCGCTCGTCCTGCGAACGGAGCGCGGCCTGTGTCTCCGTGACGAACGGATCTTCGGTCGGCTCCCCCGGACCGATGAACGGGATATCGGGGTATTCGGCGGCGGCATAGCCCAGCGCGGCCGCTACGACCCCGCCCAGCATCATCGGCACGAAGCCGCCCTTGCGCTGGACCACGGTTTCCTTGACGACCTGCGGTTCCGAGGGGCCGGCCGGTGGGATCATCGGATCCAGCGCTGGTTCGGGCGCGGCCGCTGGCTCGGCCAAAGTGTCATCCGACTCGGTGGAGGCGACGTCGTTGCCGCCATGCGGCGTCATGTCGGCCCCTTCCAAAGCCTCCTTGACCTCATCCGACATTGTTTCGTCGGCTGCGCCGGAAGCCACGCTGTCATCCGGGCCAGTCGCGGTCTCATCCGTTTCTGCGGGATCGTTTGCGCTCAGTTTGTCCTGAGGCGCGGCATCTGTTGCTTCATCTCTTGTTTCATCGACGGGCCCGGCCTCTTGGGAGTCCAGCGGTTCCGGCCCTGTCTGGCTGTCATCGCCCGGAGTCGTGTCCCCGGTCTCGTTCTTTTTGGACTTCGCCACGTGATGTCACCCCTTCCAACCCTATACGGTCCAGATGTTCGGACCGGATCAAAACTCCCCCGCCAGCGCCCGGGTCAGAAGGTCGGAAACGACCTCCCGCATTGCGTCCGACTCGGGCGTCCGGGCGACTCTTATTGCCCGTTTATGCAGCGGTTCGAGCGCCTTGGCCACCGCTTCGCTCATCGCGGCGACAAGAAGAGGCGCCTTTGCCCCTTCGTTGACCAGTAATTCTCCGGTTCGCGGAGAGAAGACAGGCACCACGACAGGCGCATCTCCTGCCAGAGCAGCCCGTGCCACATCGGACAGCGGAACCGCAGGCTGATCATAGATGACGGCGGTGGCACAAGGCAAACCCCCATTGGACAGCCTTCTGGCCAGTTCGCCCCGCACATGCGCGCCATGTGCGTGCAAAAGCGGCGCGGGCGGTTTGCAGGCCAGCAGACGGCGCCCCAGAGCATCGACATCACCGCCCATGCAGGCTGCGGACATGCCCGCTGCGGCCGCCGCGCGCGCGGTCGCCGTGCCCACGGTATAGACCGGAAGATCTGTCCCCCCGCCAAGGGTCTGCCAAGCCATGACCCCATTTGCCGAGGTGAAGATCACGCCGCGGATACCCGTCGTCTCAGGCAGGGGTCCAGTCACTTCGATCGACAGGAGGGGGGAGATGATCAGGCGAAAGACCGCGCCCCCGGCGCGCAGTTGCTCTGCGAAACGCTCCGATGCCGGGTGCGGTCGGGTCAGCAAAAGCACAGGGGGCGGTTGCGGCATCAAGGCTCCGGGATTGTGGGGCACTCGATACGGTGGTAGCTGCTGACGTTACTCAAGGCAACGGAAACCCCCCGGATGACCGCTCCGCTGATCCTAGGACTGGAAAGCAGCTGCGACGACAGTGCCGCCGCGCTCCTGCGGGGGCGCAATGTGCTGAGTTCGGTCGTGAGGGGACAGGCAGCCCTGCATTCCGCCTATGGCGGGGTCGTGCCGGAGATCGCCGCGCGCGCCCATGCGGAACGACTGGATCACTGTGTCGAGGACGCCTTGGCCGAAGCCGCAGTTCCGCTGCGCGATATCGAGGCCATCGCGGTGACTGCAGGGCCGGGATTGATCGGGGGCGTGCTTTCCGGGGTCATGCTGGCAAAGGGACTGGCCATCGGGCTGGGGGTGCCCTTGATCGGGGTGAACCATCTGGCTGGACACGCGCTGACCCCCCGGCTGACCGACGATCTCGACTATCCTTACCTGATGCTGCTGGTGTCCGGCGGGCATTGCCAGTTCCTGATCGTGCGCGGGGCACAGGATTTCACGCGACTCGGCGGAACCATCGACGACGCGCCCGGCGAGGCGTTCGACAAGACGGCGCGCCTTCTGGGGTTGCCTCAGCCGGGGGGGCCTTCGGTCGAAGACGCCGCGCGGGAGGGGGTCGAGACGCGCTTTCGCTTTCCCCGTCCGCTGTTGGACCGTCCCGGTTGCGACCTGTCGTTCTCCGGTCTCAAGACGGCCCTTTTGCGGCAGCGCGATCAACTCATGACGTCACAAGGCGGCTTGCACCGGCAGGACGTGGCGGATCTATGCGCCGGATTTCAGGCAGCCGTGCGCGACGTTCTGTCCGAAAAGGCGCAGCGCGCGATCAGGATTTACCTGGAGGAATCGCCTGTGGCACCGGCACTGGCCGTTGCCGGCGGCGTGGCCGCAAATTCAGCGTTGCGCGGATCGCTCGAGGCGCTTTGCCGACACTCGGGCCTTCGCTTTGCCGCGCCGCCCTTGGGGTTGTGCACCGACAACGCGGCGATGATCGCCTATGCCGGGGGCGAATTGTTCGCGGCCGGGGTGCGCCACGATATGGCGCTGGCAGCGCGGCCGCGATGGCCACTGGATCAGGCCGCAGCCCCGCTCGTGGGATCGGGCAAGAAAGGCGCCAAGGCATGACAATCGGCATTCTCGGGGCCGGTGCCTTCGGAACGGCACTGGCCGTCGCCCTGGGGCGCGAAAGGCGTGTGACCCTATGGGCGCGCGACGCAGCAGGCATACGGTCGACACGGCAAAGCCCACGCCTTGCGGATGTGACGCTGCCCGAAAGTGTTACGGTCACTGCCGAGCTAGAAACCGTTGCCCGCTGCACGCGGCTTTTGCTTGCGGTTCCCATGCAGCAATTGGGCGCGTTGCTTGACCGGATCCAGCTTACCCCTGGCACACATGCTCTCGTGGCCTGTTGCAAGGGAATCGACCTGGCAGAAGGGGTCGGCCCCTGCGCGCTGATCGCGCGGCATCAGCCGCAGGCAATCCCCGCGATTCTGACGGGCCCCAGCTTTGCCGCGGATATCGCCCGCGGCCTGCCCACAGCCCTGACTCTGGCCTGCGCGGAGCCCGAAACCGGGCGCGCGCTGCAACAAGAACTGTCCACGCCGGTTTTGCGGCTCTATCGCAGTGACGACGTCATCGGGGCAGAGCTTGGCGGGGCGCTGAAGAACGTGATTGCCATCGCTTGCGGCGTCTGTATCGGTGCAGGTCTGGGTGACAGCGCACGCGCGGCCCTGATGACACGCGGCTTCGCCGAGATGGTGCGGCTGGCAACTCGGCTTGGCGCACGGCCTGAAACGATCACCGGTCTGTCCGGTCTGGGCGATTTGACACTCACCTGCACTTCGGATCTGTCGCGCAACTACCGGTTCGGCCTCGCGCTCGGGCATGGAGAGATTTTCGATCCCTCTGTCACCGTGGAGGGGGCGGCCACCGCGCACGCCGCCGCGCGACTGGCCAGCGATCTGAACCTGCTGCTGCCGATCTGCACGGCCGTGTCAGAGCTGACACAAGGAAGGTTGACCGTCCGGCAGGCCATGGACACCCTACTTTCCCGACCCCTAAAGGATGAATGACATGCTGATTGCCCTGATCGCCCATGACAAGCCCGGCGCCCTTCAGATCCGCAAGGACACGCGGGAAGCGCATCTTGACTACATCAAGGCCACCGGTGTGGTCTCTCAGGCCGGCCCATTGCTGGACGACGCGGAAAACATGATCGGTTCGCTCGTGATCCTCGATGTGGCCGACAAGGCCGCGGCCGAGGACTGGGCCGCGAACGACCCCTACGCCAAGGCAGGACTGTTCCAGAGCGTCACCCTCACCGCGTGGAAAAAGGTCGTCTGATGCGGTATTGGCTGTTCAAATCCGAACCCTCCACCTGGTCTTGGGAAATGCAGCAGGCCAAGGGGGACACGGGTGAGGAATGGGATGGCGTGCGCAATTACCAGGCACGAAATTTCATGCGCGAAATGACGATCGGGGATCGCGGGTTTTTCTACCACTCCCAAAAAGAGAAAGCCATCGTCGGCACGGTCGAGGTGATCGCGGAATCGCATCCGGACAGCACGACAGACGATGACCGGTGGGACTGCGTGGATATCAAGGCAGTCGAAAAGGCCCCTGAACCCGTCACATTGGATCAGGTCAAGCAGGATCCGCGGCTGGCCGACATGGTGCTGATCCGGAATTCAAGGCTTTCAGTTCAACCCGTCACCGAAGAGGAATGGCGCGTGATCTGCGATATGGCCGGCCTGACGGCTTGATCGCTTTCAGACCAATTCCGCAGGAATTTCGGGCAAATTCAAGGCGGCCAATGCTTCCTCGCGAGCGTCGCTCACGTAGACCTGCATGGGACCGTCAGGGTCGATCACTTGCTGATAGATCCGCGACACACCAAAGGATAACGTCCCGGGGGCATGAATCGAGACTGTTACTCTTGCCGACTGCAAACGTAGAAGATCCTGTATACGCACCGCGTGCCAGTGAATTTCGCGGAAGCCGACCTCGACTTCTTTCACATCGGCCAAATCGGTGAATACCTTTTGCCAGACTTTGGACGCTGTCGCGCTGTGAACCCGGTCGAATACGCTTCGCAATTCGTCACGGTTGAGCGTTCCCGTGTGGCGAACCCAAGCAAGGTCGAGATCCGAAAAGTGCTTCAGTTCCAGCGCGATGAGTGCTCTCTCTACCCTTGTTGGAAAAACCAGCGTACCCGCATGGTTTATACTCTGCACTATCTTAGGTTGAATTCATATTGATTCTTGGGACTTGAGGTTACACTTTTGGGCACCTGAACGTCGTTCTTGGCAAAAGTCAGTGCGAAAACGGGACGATTACCGGAACGCAGTGGCATCGGGTTGAGAAGCTGTGGAGGCTGATGAGCCAACATCCATCGGAAATCGCATTTTCTCTCGATGGTTCGCTGGACCGTTGCCGCCTTGGATCGGTTGAAAATGCCGAGAACTATCGCCTGTGGATATTCGACGTCGCCAATCTGCGTCGGTGATCTGTCAAATCAACGCGATCAAACAAAAAGCCGCGATCAATTCCCTTTGTCCATCCAACGGAATCTTTTTGCTCCGTCGTGACGCTGT
>CAZRZN010000008.1:29595-43156 GCA_964604565.1 uncultured Rhodobacterales bacterium | reverse complement strand
CCCACCTACCGAGCTCAGTCGAAACCGTGAATAGAGCGTCTGTTCGGTGACCGCGGCGTCCGCAACGGCCTGGATCGCCTCCGCGGCCAGCAGGGACCGCCTTTCATTGTCCAGCGCTACCTCAACGCGCGGCGTCTCTACCGCCTCATCCGACTGTGCCAGCGCCTCTTGCTGGATCAGCTGTTCGACAAGACCGTCCCAGAGATCATCGGAGGGCGCATTGGCGAACCGCTCCGGCAGGGAGGCCCGGGCCATCAGCATATGTCCCAGGGTAATCTCAGTCCCGTTGACGGTGGCAACGACAGTATCGGCCGTGATTTCATCCTGGGCGCTGGCCGGCAGGGCGACACAGATCGCCAGCGCTGCCGCCGAGAGTTTCATGAGGGTTTTAGACATCTGTAGGTCCTCTTGATCGGTGCCGCGTTCAAGGGCGGCGTTGACACTTTTGGGCCGTCCCCTTACATGCCAGAAGGCGCTGCGAGGCCGGTCTTTTCGTTCCGTCATATGTGTCATGTGCGAGGCGGGCAAGCAGATGACACACACGAAGCTGGGAACAGGTAAATCAGACCATGCTTGGAAAAATCACGCGCAAGGTATTCGGCTCTCCGAACGACCGAAAGATCAAATCCGTCCGTCCACTGGTGGAAAAGATCAACGCGCTTGAGCCGGAATTCGAAAAACTGGACGACGCGGGACTGATCGCCAAGAGCGAAGATTTCAAGACGCGCCTGACCAATGGAGAAAGCCTGGACGACCTGCTGCCGGAGGCTTTTGCCAACTGCCGCGAGGCCGCCAAGCGCGCATTGGGCCTGCGCGCCTTCGATGTGCAGCTCATGGGCGGTATTTTCATGCACCGGGGCAACATCGCCGAGATGAAGACGGGCGAGGGCAAGACCCTCGTCGCCACCTTTCCGGCCTATCTGAACGCACTGGCGGGCAAGGGTGTGCATATCGTCACCGTGAACGATTATCTCGCTCGCCGCGATGCCGACTGGATGAGCAAGGTTTACGGGGCGCTTGGCATGTCGACCGGCGTGGTCTATCCGCGTCAGCCGGACGAGGAGAAGAAAGCCGCCTACGCCTGCGACATCACCTATGCCACCAACAACGAACTGGGCTTCGACTACCTGCGCGACAACATGAAGTCCGAACTGGGCCAGATGTATCAGCGCGATCATTTCTACGCCATCGTTGACGAAGTTGATTCGATCCTCATAGACGAGGCGCGGACGCCGCTCATCATTTCAGGGCCGTCACAGGACCGCAGCGAACTTTATGTCTCGGTCGACAAGCTGATCCCCGAATTGGACAAATCCCACTACACTGTCGACGAAAAGACCCGAAATGTCAGCTTTACCGACGAGGGCAACGAATATCTCGAACAGCAATTGCAGGCGCGCGGTCTACTGGAAGAGGGCCAAAGCCTTTATGACCCGGAAAGCACGACCGTGGTCCACCACGTCAATCAGGCGATCCGGGCGCACAAGCTGTTTCAGAAGGACAAGGATTACATCGTCCGCGACGGCGAAGTGATGCTTATTGACGAATTCACGGGGCGGATGATGGCCGGACGGCGATTGTCCGATGGCCTGCATCAGGCAATCGAGGCCAAGGAAGGCTGCGATATCCAGCCCGAGAATGTCACGCTCGCCTCTGTTACCTTTCAGAACTATTTCCGCCTTTACGACAAGCTGGCCGGCATGACCGGCACGGCCTCGACCGAGGCAGAGGAATTCAAGGAAATCTATGGTCTGGGCGTCGTCGAAGTGCCGACAAACAAGCCCATTGCGCGCGTCGACGAGGACGATCAGGTCTATCGCACCGGCACGGAGAAATACGCCGGCATCGTCCGAGAGATCCGCAAGGCGCATGAAAAGGGCCAGCCGGTTCTCGTAGGCACCACATCGATCGAAAAGTCCGAGATGCTGAGCACCCTGCTCAAGGAAGCGGACCTGCCGCACAACGTGTTGAACGCGCGTCAGCACGAACAGGAGGCACAGATCGTCGCGGATGCGGGCAAGCTGGGTGCGATCACCATTGCGACCAACATGGCGGGCCGCGGCACGGACATCAAGCTGGGCGGCAATGTCGAGTTCAAGGTCATGGAAGCCATCGCCGCCGATCCCGACCGCGATCCCGAAGAGATCCGAAAGGAGATCGAGGATCAGCACACCAGCGACGAAAAGGCGGTCATCGCGGCCGGTGGCCTGTATGTTCTGGCGACCGAACGCCATGAAAGCCGACGCATCGACAACCAACTAAGAGGCCGTTCGGGACGTCAGGGCGATCCGGGCCGGTCGTCCTTCTTCCTGTCGCTCGAAGATGATCTGATGCGGATCTTCGGATCCGAGCGGCTCGACAAGGTGTTGAGCGGCTTGGGCATGAAAGAGGGAGAGGCGATCATTCACCCATGGGTGAACAAATCTCTCGAACGCGCGCAGGCGAAAGTCGAAGGCCGTAACTTTGACATCCGCAAGCAACTGCTGAAGTTCGACGATGTCATGAATGACCAGCGCAAGGTGATCTTTGCCCAGCGACGCGAGATCATGGAGGCCGAGGACGTGAGCGAAATCACGACGGATATGCGGCACGACGTGATCGACGATCTGGTCGATACCTACGCGCCGCCAAAGGCCTATGCCGACCAATGGAACATGCAGGGCCTTTATGCTGCGGTGCTTGAAAAGCTTGGACTCGATTTGCCGCTGATTGGCTGGGCCGACGAAGATGGCGTCGATCAGGAAGTGATCCGCGAGCGCATTGAAGAAGCCAGTGACAAACTGATGGACGAAAAGACCGAGTCGTTCGGCAAAGATACCATGCGCTCGATCGAGAAGCAGGTTCTGTTGCAGACGATCGACGGTCAGTGGCGCGAACATCTGTTGACACTCGAACACCTGCGGTCGGTTGTGGGCTTTCGCGGATATGCGCAGCGCGACCCGCTGAACGAATACAAGAATGAGTCCTTCCAGTTGTTCCAGAACATGCTGGACGGCCTTCGCGAAACGGTCACCGAACAGTTGAGCAAGGTGCGTCCGATGACCCAGGACGAACAGCGCGCCATGATCGAGGAAATGCGCAAGCAGCAAGAAGACACGCAGCGCACCTTGCAGGAGGCCGCGGCCGCCTCCGCACCGGCCCCGGCAACCGAAGGTGCGGGTGCAGCACCGGCGACCACGGATGTCGCAGAGGCGCCGACCTCCGGTTTCGACGAAAACGATCCGTCCACTTGGGGCAACCCGGGACGCAACGATCTTTGCCCATGTGGATCGGGAAAGAAATTCAAGCATTGTCACGGACGGCTGAGCTGACGGATTCCACTGCGCCGGGCGTTCAATTGACCGCCCGGGCGAACGACCAATGCCAAGATGACTCCCTTGAGGTGCCGCAAGCCTGACACTTTTCTCATGCAAGCTGATCGTTGACCGTTTGGAACAGGAGTCCCTTCATGGCCCGGATCACGAGTTACATCATCGGTGGCGCGACCTTGGTCTGCGCGCTTGGAACAGGCTACGTGATGCAGTATGGCTTTGACCTGCCGGGGGTTAACTCCGATGCATCCGCTGCGGCAGTGCAGCTGGAACTGACCTCGATCACACCTGCCTCGTCAGCGATGATCCTGCCGCGATTGCCAAGCGATCCCTCTGGGGACATCGCATTGCCTGGCGACCCCGTGGTTACCAACGCCGCAAGGGAAGTTGAGTTGCCGTTGGCCGCCCTGCCCGAGGATCCCGCAGCAACAGGCTTTACCTGCGATGTCACCATGACTGCATCACCAGCCGCGGGTGCCATGTTGAGTTTGGTTTTGGACGCCCCTTGCAACGCCAGTGAGCGGGTGACGCTACATCATCAGGGCATGATGTTTACCGAAGTCGTGCAACCCGACGGAATGCTTTCCATGACGGTTCCGGCCTTGGCGGAGCAGGCTATCGTGATCGCCTCCTTTGCCAGCGGCGATGGTGCGATGGCAAGCGCCGAAGTCACCTCCTTGCCGTTCTACGACCGCGTCGTGGTTCAGTGGAAAGGGGATGCCGGGTTGCAGCTCCATGCCCGGGAATTTTCTGCCGCATATTTCTCTGAAGGGCACATTTGGGCCTCCGCGGCCGGAACCTTGACCGCTGCGGCGCAGGGTGAGGGCGGCTTTCTGACCCGTCTGGGTCGAGTGGATGCCCCCGAGGCCCTTTATGCGGAGGTCTATTCTTTTCCTTCGGGAACTGCGCAACGTAGTGGCACGGTTCTGCTTTCGGTCGAGGCCGAAGTGACCGATCAGAATTGTGGGCGCCGCGTCGAGGCGCAAACGCTGGAAATCCGCGATGGAAGCAGCCTCAGCGCCCATGATCTGACACTCGAAATGCCGGCTTGCGAAACGGTGGGCGACTTTCTGGTATTGAAAAACCTCTTTGAAGACCTGACTATCGCCAAGATGTGATGCTCTGGCGACGGGGACTTTATGGCGGTTTTTCGTGCGGTGATCTTCGCCGCACTTTTCTTTTTGTACACCGCAAGCGTGGCATCGGCTCAGGACGTGACGCTCAATTCGCGCGATGGTTCGATTTCGCTCAGCGGGACGTTGCTTGGGTTCGATGGCGAATTCTACCGGGTCCAAACCCGATTCGGTAAATTAACGGTCGACGGCTCTGGCGTCACCTGCACGGGTGTCGGCTGCCCCTCCCTCATGGATTTTGTGGCCAAAGTCAGAATTTCGGGCTCGGCCAGCCTCGGCCGCGTGCTGATGCCTGCGCTGCTAGAGGGTTTTGCCCGGCGCGGCAGGCTGATTGTCGGCCGTTCCGGAGAAATCGACGGCGAATTTTCCTATGAACTGCACAATCCCGAAACGGGCAAGCTGGTGGGGCGCTTCGTCTTTAGCGTCACCAACACGGATCAGGGCTTTTCCGATCTCCTCGACGATGAGGCCGACATCGTCATGGCCCTGCGCGAAATCCGCAGTGAAGAGGTTGGGCTCGCACGTGCGGCAGGGCTTGGCGATCTCACTCTGCCCAACCGGTCGCGTGTGCTTGCGTTGGATGCGATGGTCCCCGTCGTCGCCTTCGGGAACCCGATCGATGCCCTTTCGATGAACCAGCTTGTCGAGGTCCTCTCGGGCCGGATCGACAATTGGCGCGACCTGGGTGGGCCAGATGCACCGATTATGCTGCATCTGCGCGATGGCGCGTCGGGCCTTGTCCAAGGGCTGGAAGATCGTCTGCTGACCCCCGCGGGGCAGGCCCTGGTCAAGGACGCACAACGCCACACCAGCAACCCCGACCTTGTCCGCGCAGTTGCCCGGGACCCCTTTGGCCTTGGCATTGCAAGCCATGCAGATATGGGCAACACAAAGCCCCTGGTTTTGACCGGCACATGCGGTTTCCAACTGCGTGCGACGCGGCGCAGCATCAAGACCGAGGATTATCCATTGACCGCGCCGATGTTTCTTTACATTCCCGCGCGGCGCCTGCCGAAGCTGGGTCGCGAATTCCTGAGCTACACTCACAGCGCCCCGGCACAGATCGTCATCCGGCGGGCGGGATTCGTGGATCAGGCCCCCGAGGAGATTCCCCGCGACCTGCAAGGGGATCGGCTGGCAAATGCAATCATGGCGGCGGAAGGCGACACGGGTCTTCTGGCGTTGCAGCAAATGACGCAGGTTCTGGCGCCGATGCGACGGCTGACCACGACCTTTCGGTTCGAGGCCGGCTCCGCCCGTCTGGACGCGCAGTCACGGTCCAATGTGGTGCAACTGGCACGTGCACTGGAGGCCGGCATCTATGATGGGCGGCAGATGATCTTTGTCGGCTTTTCCGACGGCGTCGGTTCTGCGGCAGCCAATCTGGACATCGCCCGCCGTCGCGCCGTGGCCGTTCGCGAGGCAGTAGAAAGCACCGCTGAAACCGCGGATCTCGAACGCATCGAAATCGGCGCCGAAGCCTTTGGTGAAGCCATGCCCATGGCCTGCGACGATACCACATGGGGACGGCAGGTGAACCGGCGCGTGGAAGTCTGGGTGCGTTGAACCCGTCACTCAGAGAAGGCCCTCGGATCGAAAACTCAGTTCGCGCGATTTACCGATGACGAGGTGATCATGCAATGTGATGCCAAGCGTGTCCGCTGCGCTCTGAATCTGCAAGGTCATGTCAATATCCGCCTGACTGGGGGTCGGATCCCCCGACGGGTGATTGTGCACAAGGATGATGGCGGAGGCATTCAGTTCCAGCGCGCGTTTTACCACCTCGCGCGGATAAACCGGCACATGATCGACGGTGCCTTTTGCCTGTGCCTCATCGGCAATCAGGACATTCTTGCGATCGAGAAAAAGGATACGGAATTGTTCCGTTTCCCGATGGGCCATTGTGGTCTGGCAATACTCCAGCAACGCATCCCAGCTGCTGACCACATGCTTTCGCAGGACGCGGGATCGCGCGAGACGATGCGCTGCCGCCTCGACGATCTTGAGCTCGGTGATGACGGCATCACCGATGCCTTTGACCTCTGTTAGCCGCGCGACCGGTGCGGACAGCACGGAATTGAAATCGCCGAAGACCTCAAGAAGATGGCGCGCCAAGGGTTTTACATCCCGACGTGGAATCGCACGGAACAGAACCAGTTCCAGCAATTCATAATCCGGCAAAGCGTCAGCGCCGCCAACAAGAAACCGTTCCCGCAGGCGGCTGCGGTGATCGCGAATATAAGACGGCAGTCTTGCGGCCATGGGCATCGTGGTCGACGCATCCTCGTCGACATCGAACAATGCCGCTTGGGAATCAGAGAAATGCGGACCATGGGACATGTCCGCATCGTGCCCGACATATGATGAACAGCCCGTTAAAGCCTGTGGAGTCCAAAGTCCCCTCGACAAACATATCTGTTTGGTGCCACCGAAGGTTTGCCGAAATCTTTCAACCCGCGCGGCCGGAAGGCCCATCGGACGCTCCAGGCCGCGCGGTCAGGCTGGGGGTTTATCCCTTCATGGAGTCCCAAAAGCTTTTCACCGAATTGAAAAAGCTGTGAGATTCCGGATTGTTATCTTCGGCAAGCGACTCGAACTCCCGCAGCAATTCCTTTTGCCGGGACGTCAGGTTGACCGGCGTCTCGACCGCAAGTTCGATGAACATGTCGCCCGTCGCGCCGCCGCGCAGCGACCTCATGCCCTTGCCACGCAGCCGCATCTGGCGTCCGGACTGGCTGCCACCCGGGATCTTTACCCGGCTGCGACCGCCATCGATTGTCGGCACTTCGATGTCACCACCAAGGGCGGCCGCGGTCATCGACACAGGCACCCTGCAATGCAGTTCCGCACCGTCGCGCTCGAATATTTCGTGCGGCTCAACCTCGATGAAGATATAGAGATCGCCCGGCGGTCCACCGCGCATTCCGGCTTCGCCCTCTCCGGCCAGACGGATACGCGTCCCCGTCTCGACCCCGGCAGGCACATTGACCGAGAGCGCGCGTTCCTGCTGCACACGGCCTGCACCACTACAGACGTTACAGGGATTCTTGATGATCTGACCCAGGCCCGAACAGGTCGGGCAGGTTCGTTCGACTGTAAAGAAGCCTTGCGTGGCGCGCACCTTGCCAAGGCCCGAACACGTCGGACAGGCGGTGGGTTCCGCGCCCCCTTCGGCGCCGGACCCCTTGCATTCGCCGCAGGGCACTGATGTCGGCACCTTGATGGTCTTTTGAAGCCCGTTGTATGCGTCTTCGAGGGTCACGCGCATGTTGTAGCGCAGGTCGGCGCCGCGTGATGCGCGCTGACGGCCCCCTTGGCGACCGCCCATGAAATCACCGAAAAGATCGTCGAAGACATCCGAAAAGGCACTGGCGAAATCGGCGTTTCCGCCCATGCCACTGCCCGGACGCCCGCCGCCACCCATGCCGCCGTCAAAGGCCCCATGGCCGAACCGGTCGTAGGCGGCCTTTTTTTCTCCGTCTTTCAGGACTTCGTAAGCTTCGTTCACTTCCTTGAACTGGGATTCCGCATCCGGTTTGTCGGCATTGCGATCCGGATGAAATTCCTTGGCTTTCGAACGGTAGGCCTTCTTGATTTCTTCCGCAGAGGCGCCGCGCGAGAGGCCAAGCACTTCGTAAAAGTCACGTTTGGACATGGTCGTCCTCCTCATTGCGGAACGTCAAGGGCCGGCCCGGTGTCCGGACCGGCCCCAGATTGGTTCCGAGGGCGATGGCCTCAAGCCCGCTTGTTATCGTCCAGATCCTCGAAATCCGCATCGACAATGTCGTCATTGTCGGCGCTTGCTGACGGATCGTCAGAGGACTTCGGCTCACCAGCGCTTTCTTCGGACTGCGCCTTGTAGATCGCTTCGCCCAGCTTCATCGCAGCTTCTGTGACGTTCTGGATGCCGGATTTCAGCTTTTCTGCCGAAACATCGTCCTTTTCCATGTCATCACGGAGCGCGGCCACCGCCAGTTCGATAGCCTCGACCGTCGACGGATCAACCTTGTCCCCATGCTCTTCGACCGATTTCTCTGTCGAATGGATGAGGCTTTCGGCTTGGTTGCGAGCCTCGACAAGTTCGCGGCGGCCCTTGTCCGCTTCGGCGTTCTCCTCGGCTTCCTTGACCATGCGGTCGATATCGTCCTCGGAAAGACCACCCGACGCTTGGATCGTGATGGTCTGTTCCTTGTTCGTCGCCTTGTCCTTGGCACCGACCGACACGATGCCGTTTGCGTCAATGTCGAAGGTCACTTCGATTTGCGGCATTCCGCGCGGTGCGGGCGGAATTTCCTCAAGGTTGAACTGGCCCAACATCTTGTTGTCGGCCGCCATTTCACGCTCACCCTGGAACACGCGGATCGTCACGGCGGACTGATTGTCCTCCGCAGTGGAGAAGACCTGCGACTTCTTCGTCGGGATCGTCGTGTTACGGTCGATCAGGCGGGTAAAGACGCCACCCAAAGTCTCGATCCCGAGGCTGAGGGGCGTAACGTCCAGAAGGACCACGTCCTTCACATCGCCTTGCAGAACACCGGCCTGAATGGCGGCGCCCATCGCGACGACCTCATCGGGGTTAACCCCTTTGTGCGGCTCCTTGCCGAAGAACTTCGTCACTTCTTCGATGACCTTCGGCATCCGCGTCTGGCCACCGACCAAGACGACTTCGTCGATGTCGGAGGTGGTCAGCCCGGCATCCTTCAGCGCCGCCTGACAAGGCTTGATCGACGCCTTGATCAGGTCGCCCACAAGGCTTTCCAGCTTCGCGCGCGTCAGCTTCATCACAAGGTGCAGCGGTTGTCCGTTGGATCCCATCGAGATGAACGGCTGGTTGATCTCGGTCTGGGTCGCGGAGGACAGTTCGATCTTGGCTTTTTCGGCGGCCTCTTTCAGTCGCTGAAGGGCCATCTTGTCCTTCGTCAGGTCTGAGCCATGCTCTTTCTTGAACTGGTCCGCCAGGTAGTTGACGATCCGCATGTCGAAATCTTCGCCACCGAGGAAAGTATCGCCGTTGGTGGATTTCACTTCGAACAAGCCGTCGTCGATCTCAAGGATGGTCACGTCGAAGGTTCCGCCGCCAAGGTCGTAGACTGCGATCGTCTTCGCTTCTTTCTTGTCCAGACCATAGGCCAGCGCGGCCGCAGTCGGCTCGTTGATGATGCGCAGCACCTCAAGTCCGGCAATCTTGCCGGCATCCTTTGTCGCCTGACGCTGAGCGTCATTGAAGTAGGCCGGAACCGTGATGACGGCCTGCGTTACTTCCTCGCCAAGATAGCTTTCGGCGGTCTCCTTCATCTTTTGCAGCGTGAAGGCGGAGATCTGCGAGGGCGAATATTTCTCGCCGCGTGCTTCGACCCATGCGTCGCCGTTGCCGCCGTCGATGATCTTGTAGGCGACGATATCCTTGTCCTTGGTCACTTCCGCGTCGGTGACGCGGCGGCCAATCAGACGCTTGACCGCGAAAATCGTGTTTTCCGGATTTGTCACGGCCTGCCGTTTGGCCGGCTGGCCGACGAGCCGCTCGTCGTCGGCAAACGCGACGATGGAAGGTGTGGTGCGTGCCCCTTCGGCATTTTCGATCACGCGCGCCTGCGTGCCGTCCATGATGGCGACGCAGGAGTTTGTGGTGCCAAGGTCGATACCAATCACTTTACCCATGTTTCGATCCCTTTCATTCTCAAGGCGATGTCACGAGACGTCGGACCCGTTCCGGCATCCTGCCCCGTATGTTTGGCGCCAGACATGCTGACAATGCATGTCCCGCGTTCGGGGGACATATAAGGAGGGCTCCCTGAGCCTGCAAGCGTCGTCATTGCAGCAAATCTCCGGTTTTGTATTTCCTCCGGGGTTGGCATCTACGTGCCAATCCTTGACAATCGCCTTATGGCCGACACGATACACCGCAAGGGCTTTGTCATTTACCCGGCTTTTCTCGACCGTCCGGCCCAGGAAAGGCTGGTAGAGTCCCTGCGCGGCGTCATCTCCACTGCGCCGCTGTTCACGCCCGTCACGCGGCGCGGTCCGATGTCGGTCCGCATGAGCGCGGCGGGACGCTTTGGCTGGATCAGCGACCGACGCGGCTATCGCTACGAAGAGCATCACCCCAACGGCAGCACATGGCCGCCCATTCCGAAAGAGGTTCAGGCCATCTGGGATGCGGTTTCGGGCTGCCCGCGCGCGCCGGAGTGTTGCCTGATCAACTGGTACGGCGAAGGCGCGCGGATGGGGCTGCATCAGGATTCCGACGAGGTGGATTATTCCTGTCCGGTCGTCTCCGTCTCGCTGGGCGATGAAGGTCTGTTTCGCATGGGCAACCCGGAACGCGGGGGCAAGACGGAATCGATCTGGCTGAAATCCGGCGACGTGGTGGTCATGGGAGGGGCCGCACGCAAAGCCTATCACGGCGTTGATCGGATCCGGTTCGGCTCAAGCACGCTCTTGCCGGGACATGGACGGATCAACCTGACACTGCGCGTCGTCACCTGAACGATTGCCCAGACCCCAAACGGATATTGGCCAAGCCCGTTATCCGTTCTGCAAGCCGGAGGATACGAATCTGCTTTCGTGCGGAGCACGTCCTCGGAGGCCGGCCTAGTCACTCAGTGTGCAGCACCCGGAATAAACGTAGCCCTGCGTCCCGGAAACGATCAGGGTGGCGTCAAAACCGTATTCATTGTCGGACATTCCGTTGTCGCAATAGGTCTTGATAACCACAAGTGACAGCTCACGGGGGCCGTCCGTTCCCAGCAACACCCATTTTTCCGCCGGATTATAGGCGCGCTGGAACAGACCAACGTTAAAACGGTCACCCGGATCATGATTCATCGGTGTCTTTATGGTGGCATGTTGGCCCTGATAAATGTCGATGTCCCAGAAAGGTTCCGTTCCGCCACAGGTCAGCCGCGGCGTGTTCGGCAAATCCCCGTCTGCCCGCGCCGCGAGATAGCTCAACGAGGCCCAGCCAGATCTTTCCGGCAGATTCACAAGGCCCCAGTTGCCCTCCGACCGGATCACTTCGACCCCGCGCGCGTCAAAGTCCAGTTCCCCGACAACAGGGTGATTTGCCCCCGGTCCGGCCCGGACGTTCAACGTGTCATCCGGGGCAACGCCCGCAACGTCGTGCAGGCGGGGAAACTCGCCCTGTGCAGCGGCGGTGGTGCCTATAAACAGCAGGGTGCAAATCAGACGCAACATGCATGCCTCTCCAGTCAGTTCATTTCAAGAGAGCAGCAGCCGGTGTAGACCTGCGTATCGTAGCCGCCGATCACCGCTGAACCCGAATAACCGAATTTATAGTCCGACATCCCGTCGGAGCAGATTTCATGGGACAAGACCAGGGTCACATTCTCACCCAGTTTGCTGCCCAGCAACGCGTGGGGACTGTCACGGCTGACGGCTGTGGACAGCTGACCGACGGAAAACGCCTTGTCGTTGTCGTCGGGACGCGTGAAGGTCAATTTATCGCCCTGAATGACAGTTGCGCTCCAGAATGGTTCGGTTCCGAAACATTTGAACTGGTATCCCGCCGGCAGGGCCGTGCCCTCCTGACGTTGCATGAAATCCAGAGAAACCCAGCCGGACAGGCCATCGGCGTTCACCCGGCCCCAACCATCCTCCTCGGCGATCACCTCGACATGTTCAGCGTTGAAGGGGAGTGAGCCGATCACCGTGCCATTTTCTGTTGGCCGGGTGCGCATGTTCAGCACATCGCCCTCGACCACCTCTGTGACATTGTAAAGAGCGGGAAACTCCTGCGCTGACGCCACACCCGCGATGCACACCAGAATGATTGCCAATCTATTCATTTCATACGTCCTTTTGTCCGCACCGCGACCGGCGGGGGACGCCGGAGTATGAGCGGCGCGCGCCCCGGGAGGCCGAAGTGTATTGGTGGGTGTAAAATTCACCCCTGAGACCAATCATGCCCGAAACGATACCCAGATAAAGAGTATATTCCCAGTCAGAATTCCGGGGGTTGAAATTCACAAGAGTATCCTGACGCGATTGGTGGGTGGCGGGAATCGGGGTAACGTCGATCTGAACTTCTGTGCCGCTCTGCCGTTCGACGTCGACGGGCCGCACTTGCTGTTTTCACTCTGCGCCAGCATAAGACCTGCAACGTTTCAAACCAAGAAATCCGCGTAATCCGCGCGGTCGGGAGCCGTTTCATGAATTATTCAGAGTTGACACCGATCCTGCGCCGTCTCGCGCTTCAAGCTGGCGAGAAGATCATGGAGATCTATGATGGTCCCGACTTCGTGGTTTCGGAAAAGTCTGACAACAGCCCCGTGACGGCCGCGGACGAGGCCGCAGACGCCCTGATTTCGGAGGGTCTGCGCGCGGCATTCCCGGACATGCCGCTTGTAACCGAAGAACAAGCCGACAGCCATGATGTGACAGCACAGACATTTCTGATCGTGGATCCGCTGGACGGCACCAAGGAATTCATAAAGCGCCGCGGCGATTTCACAGTGAACATCGCGCTGGTGGAAAGCTGCGTGCCAACGCGCGGCATCGTCTATGCCCCCGCAAAAGGCCGCATGTTCTATACCGACAGCGTGGGAAACTCGGTCGAGGAAGAAGGGCCCTTTGACCTCGACACCCCCGGCAAGACGACCCCGATCAACGTCTCAGACCCCGACAATGACGCCTTGATGGTGGTGGCATCCAAATCGCATCGGGATCAGGCCACCGACGACTACATCGGAAAATATGCCGTCAAGGACATGACCAGCGCGGGATCGTCGCTGAAATTCTGCCTTGTGGCGACCGGCGAGGCAGATCTCTACCCCCGCCTCGGACGCACGATGGAATGGGACACCGCGGCGGGCCATGCGGTGCTTCACGGTGCGGGTGGCCGCGTCGTTCGTTTTGACGATCACTCACCGCTGGCTTACGGCAAGGACGGCTTCGCCAATCCCTTTTTCATCGCCTATGCGCCGGGCGTAGATCTGAAAGACGGCTGACACGCCATATTAACGCGTTGTCGGATTTGTCATGATAGGGCGGATCGAAACCGCATCTGCCCCCTGCCCTGTTCGTCACAAGACATGCAGGCGGCCCTCTGAACCGCTGTCGCAGGATCAGGCCATCAGAACAACGGCAACCAAGGGCCTT
>CAZRZN010000008.1:0-29495 GCA_964604565.1 uncultured Rhodobacterales bacterium | reverse complement strand
CTATCCCGTCACAGCCACCGGCGGGATCCGTAGATCCCGTTTCTGGGATTTTCTTCTCGCGTCACTTCGGAGATTGTGCGAACGAATGGAAGGTGCTGACATTGACCAAGGATTTGGCAAAGCGCCGAAGCATCATATTGTGCACGCAACTTTATCAATGTTTCTGCTTTAATGCCGGTTAAGCAACAGCGCCATTCGCGCTAGACTGGCGCCGAACCATAAGGAGACTGAGCATGACAAAGAAGGTCACCAAAGCGATCTTTCCAGTGGCCGGGATGGGCACCCGTTTCCTACCGGCGACAAAGTCGGTCCCGAAAGAGATCATGACACTCGTTGACCGTCCCTTGGTTCAATACGCAATCGACGAGGCGCGCGCCGCGGGAATCACGGAGTTCATCTTTGTCACCTCACGCGGCAAAGGCGCGCTCGAAGATTATTTCGACCACGCCCCGCAGCTGGAGGAAGAGTTGCGAAGCAAGGGCAAGGACAAGCTGCTCGCGATTCTCGAAAGCACCAACATGAACAGCGGCGAAATCGCGTATATCCGCCAGCACAAGGCGCTGGGCCTGGGACATGCAATCTGGTGCGCCCGTCGCCTGATCGGTGACGAACCCTTCGCCGTGATGCTGCCGGACGATGTGATCGCCGCCGAAACCCCATGCCTTCAACAAATGGTCGAAGCCTATGAGGAAACCGGCGGCAGCATGGTAGCGGCAATGGAAGTCCCGCGTGACAGAACAAGCGCCTATGGCATCCTCGACGTGTCGGAGGACATGGGAAACATGGTTAAGGTCAAGGAGATGGTGGAAAAGCCTGCGCCCGGCACGGCGCCCTCCAATCTGGCCGTGATTGGCAGATATATCCTGTCGCCAGATGTGTTTGCGCATCTTGAAAACCCGCAGACCGGCGCAGGTGGAGAGATCCAGTTGACCGACGCCATCGCCAAGGAAATCCACACCGGCGGGGTTTACGGTTTCCGGTTTCGTGGACAAAGATTCGATTGTGGTTCCAAGGCAGGCTTCTTGCAGGCTACCGTCGCCTTCGGACTGGCCCGTGAAGAGCTCCGGGACGATCTAGACGCCTACCTGCAAGAGCTCATGTCTTCGCGCAAGGCAGCGGAGTAATCTTCTTGTCCAACGTTCTGGTCACCGGTGGCGCCGGCTATATCGGCAGCCATGCCTGCAAGGCGCTGAAAGCGGCGGGCCTCACGCCCGTTACATACGACAATCTGTCGACGGGGTGGCAGGATGCTGTCAAATTCGGTCCTTTTGAACAGGGCGACCTGTCCGATCGAAGCCGGCTGGATCAGGTTTTTGCCAAATGGCAACCCGTCGCTGTGATGCATTTCGCGGCACTCAGCCAAGTGGGTGAGGCGATGGCCAAGCCCGGAGTTTACTGGCGCAACAATGTCGAGGGGTCCTTGACCTTGATCGAGGCGACGGTTGCGGCGGGGTGCATGGATTTTGTCTTTTCCTCAACCTGTGCAACCTATGGCGAACACGACAATATTGTCTTGGATGAGACCACCCCGCAGGAACCGCTGAACGCCTATGGCGCGTCAAAGCGCGCGGTGGAAGACATCCTGCGCGACTTCGAGGCAGCCTTTGGCCTTCGCCATGTGATATTCCGTTATTTCAACGTGGCCGGTGCCGATCCGGAGGGCGAGGTCGGAGAACATCACCGACCCGAAACGCATCTGATCCCCGTCATGCTGGAAGCGATCGATGGCAAGCGGGCCGGTCTGACCATCCATGGAACCGACTACGATACCCCGGACGGCACCTGCGTTCGCGATTACGTGCATGTGTGCGACCTTGTGGATGCCCATGTGCTGGGCCTGAAATGGCTACGGGATGGCAACCAGAGCCGCGTGTTCAATCTTGGCACGGGCCAGGGCTTTTCCGTGCGCGAGGTGATCGATGCGGCAGCGCATGTCACCAACAGGGAAGTGCCCTGTTCCAAAGGGCCACGCCGGGCCGGCGACGCGACAAAGCTGGTGTCGGGATCGACCCGCGCGGGGCGAGACCTCGGGTGGACGGCAGCGCGCTCGACCATGCCCCAGATGATTGCCGACGCATGGCGATGGCACAAGAATGGCCACTACACGGCCTGAGCGATTTACGGGCCTGAGCTGACCATTGGATCGCACCTTCCGCCCCTACATGAGCGTTCGC
Source organism: uncultured Rhodobacterales bacterium (assembly GCA_964604565.1). Taxonomy (GTDB): domain Bacteria; phylum Pseudomonadota; class Alphaproteobacteria; order Rhodobacterales; family Rhodobacteraceae; genus CAZRZN01. Next base: position 27,321 of record CAZRZN010000008.1, on the reverse strand, counting down.
ATCGACTTGGCGCACCTTGTTCACTTGCGTCGCGACCCCATGCATGACCGCAGGGGGCACAACTGGACAGGAATTGTTGTTCCGGGTCGTCAGAAATATGCGGCGCTGCACGTCAAGCGGACGGTGCATCAGTGGCCCGATGCGGGCCGGACAACATACCGTAAAAGCTCCGATTTTGGCATCACGCAGCCTTGTCGGCCTCCGCCTCCGTCAGGATGGTATAAAGCGTCGAGGGCACCGGATTGGCCCGCAGCTTGGCGCATAGAGACGGCTTGCGCAGACTGCGCGATACCAATGCCAACGCCTTGAGGTGATCGACCCCGGCTGCCTCCGGCGCGAAGAGGCCGAACACGATGTCTACCGGCTGACGGTCCACCGCGTCGAAGTCTACCGGTCTTTCCAGCAAGATGAAGGCCCCCACGACCTCGTCCAGACCGGCGATCCGTGCATGGGGCAGTGCCACGCCACGCCCGACACCGGTTGGCCCCAGCGTTTCACGCTCCATCAACGCTTCGAGGGTGCGCGGGGAACTCAGCCCATACGCACCCTCGGCCAAATCCGAAATGTCGTGCATCAGACGCTTTTTGCTGGAAGACGAGGACACAACTTTCACCGCAGCCGGCGTAATCAGGTCGACAAATTTCATGATTTTTGCCTGTTTCTTATGGCGCGCAGGTCATGCGCATCTCAGATAGGGGAAACGGGCCAAAATCGAACCATTACGGATCGATCCAGCCGATGTTGCCATCATCCCGACGATACACGACGTTCACGCCATCCTTCTTTTCGTTGCGAAACACAAGGACGGGCGCGCCGGCCAATTCCATCTGCATTACAGCCTCCCCAACCGACAATGACGGGATCTGCGTCTGCATCTCCGCCACGATGATGGGTTGCAGCGTCTCGGGCTCCGCCGAACCCGAATCCGCCTCTTGCGCGAGGATATACGAGGCAGCCCCAAAATGTTCAACAGGTTCACTGCGATCTCTGTGATGGTCTTTCAGCCTGCGCTTGTAGCGCCGCAACTGTTTGTCCATTTTTTCGGCGCAAGATTCGAAGGCTGCATAAATCTCCGTCGCCTGCCCCTTGGCTGCTGCATTCAAGCCACTGGACAGATGCACAATGGCCTCGCAGGTATATTCATGGCCCGCCTTCGAAAAAATCACGTTCGCATCGGTCGGACGCTGGCCGTATTTATCCAAAACGCCGCCAAGCTCTGTCTTGACGTGCACCTGTAATGCTTCGCCGATGTCTATTTGTTTTCCCGTGATCTGATAGCGCATGTTTTTTCCTTTTCTTATGCACCCGAACGTCGACGTTGAGGGCGATTTGGCCCGGGTCGCGACGTCACAGGTTCAGGGAAGGCGCCAGTAGGCGGAAAGACCACAAGCGCCCCGGAACAGGGGAACCCGCGTCGTCGCCATGCCGCAATACAAAGCACCATGACCCTATTTGAGTTGGAAACCCCGGGTGCTGTCAATGGAAACCCGACGACGACGACGCCCTGTATCGCGACAATGTGTCAGGCTATCCCGGCAAGCAAGGATCAACCAAAGCGAAAGTTCTCGCCAAGGTAAACACGTCTGACGTTTTCATTCTGCACCACTTCCTGCGGTGTTCCGGACATCAGCACCTTGCCATCATGAAGGATGTATGCCCGATCGACAATTTCCAGTGTCTCACGCACGTTGTGGTCGGTGATCAAAACCCCGATCCCACGCTTCTTCAGGTCGGCAACAAGATGACGGATGTCACCCACGCTGATCGGGTCAACGCCGGCAAAAGGTTCGTCGAGCAGCAGGTACTTGGGGTCAGCGGCCAGACAGCGCGCAATCTCGACCCGGCGCCGTTCCCCCCCTGAAAGAGCCAGCGCCGGGGCACGGCGAAGGTGTTCAATGGAAAACTCCCCCAAAAGCTCTTCCAGCCGCTCCCGCCGACGGTGGGCGCTTCGCTCGGCGATATCCAGAACGGCGCCGATGTTGTCCTCGACGCTCAGCCCCCGAAAGATCGACATTTCCTGCGGCAGATAACCGATACCAAGCCGCGCCCGACGATACATCGGCAGATAAGTCGCGTCGCGCCCGTCGATCAGGACTTGCCCGCCCTCTGGATTGACCAGCCCTGCAATGGCGTAAAAGGATGTTGTCTTGCCCGACCCGTTCGGACCCAATAGGGCCACGACCTCGCCCCGGCCCAACCTGAGAGTCACGTCGCGTATCACAACGCGCTTGCGATAACTCTTGCGCAGATGATCGACCCGCAGCCCGCTGTCGCCCTCCGTGACGCTCAGGTCCGGGCGGGCCATCAGGGCTGTCCCTGCGGCGGAGCATCGGCGGGCTGTTGCAGCACAGTGCGAACCCGGCCTGACAACTGCGCGGTTCCGTCCTCCAGGTTAACGATCATCCTTTCGGAGGTCAGTGCGCTTGGCCCTTGGGTCAGCAAGACATTCCCGGTCATGACGATGGTCCCGGCCTCGATGTCATATTCCGCGCGCTGTGCTTCGGCCGCCTCCGTGCCGCTGACCAAGGTGACTCCGCGGGACGCCTCCATCCGCTGGATACGGCCTGCCTGTTCCGAATAGACGACCAGAACACGCGGTGCCGCAAGCCGCATCTGGCCCTGCGCGATCACAACATTGCCGGTGTAAAGCGCGGTTCCGTCGGACTGATTTACGGACAGCGTATCGGCGGTCACCTCCACCGGTGCGCGCGTGTCCTGCTGCATGCCACCAAACGCGACCTGCGCGCCTTGCTGCGCCCCTGCGGCAAGCGGCAGCAGACCTATCATGACGAGGCTGAACAGGAGAAGGCGGATCATTCGCTGGTACTTTCCTTGTCTGGCGGTTGATATACCAACTTTACGCCTTCGGAAAACACCATTTCCACAGCGCCATCCTGACCAGTGGTGGCAATCCGCATATGTCCAGCCTCGAACGTGCCCACCGGACCTTCTCCCTGGACGGGCCCGACGCTCTCGGCTGACACTTCGTCCAGGCGCGACTTGAGGCCCTCGGTCATCAACCGGTACCCCTGCGAGCTTTCGATGCGCACGCCGCCCGAAAGATAGGCTTCCTGATCTTGGTCACGAAGCGTTGCGGACACGGACTGCAGTGTGATTTCCCCTCCGTCCGACAGGCGCAATCGCGCCTCTAGATCATCCGCATGGATCCGTCCGCCGTCTTCGGGGCGCACGGAGCGCGCGGTCATGGTCAACACATCCCCGCCATCGGTGGTTCCCGCGAAGTAGGGCCCCGAAACCTGCTGCTTGGCCACCCCTTGCTGCAACGCCTCCACGAAGGGGACGTTTTCCAATGGCTCGCGCGACCGGGACAACAGGAACAACGTCGAAAGCATCACCAGCGCCGCCAGCGGCAAGAGGATCTTGAGCCAGGCGATTACCCGAGAGTAGAGGCCATCCCCCAAATCCATACATCACCCCATGTCATGCATGTGCGAAGATATCCGTCTCGGGCCAGCCTTGCAGGTCCAGCAAGGCTCGTGTCGGCAGAAAATCGAAACAGGATTGGGCAAGCGCGCTGCGGCCCTCTCGGGCCAGCATCACGTCCAGCACCGCCCGCAGCCGATGCAGATGCAGCACATCCGACGCCGCATAATCCATCTGCGCCGCGGTCAATGTCTCTGCGCCCCAATCGCTGGATTGCTGCTGTTTCGAAATGTCGACGCCAAGCAGTTCCTGAGTCAGCGCCTTGAGGCCATGCCGATCCGTATAGGTCCGCACGAGGCGGCTCGCAATCTTGGTACAATAGACCGGCGCAGCCAGAGCACCGAATGCATTATACATGGCGGCGATGTCGAACCGGCCAAAGTGGAACAACTTGAGCACCTGCGGGTCGGTGAGCAAACGGGCAAGGTTGGGCGCCTCTGTCCGGCCTATGGAAACCTGCACCAGATGGGCATGCCCGTCGCCCCCCGAAAGTTGCACCACGCACAAACGGTCGCGGTGCGGGTTCAATCCCATGGTCTCGCAGTCGATCGCAACAATAGGACCAAGGTTCAGGTCATCCGGCAGATCGTCTTGGTACAGATGGTTCGTCACGGTCTGCCTCTCTTGCATGCGTGGTGGTGCGGCGGACATATCTGCCGATGCTTCCACGTTCAACTCCGCACATGCCGGAGCGTCCGCCACATTTCGCTCAGAGCGCCTCGAATTCTGTCATTGGTCGGATGGAACCATGGCTGGATTACGGCAAGAATTTGCGAATCGCGGCTGGGAAAATCCTGAATTTGGCGAAATCATGTCGCCCTTCTCCCGTTTTACTAAAATCTGTAATATATCGTGATCATGGACGCTCACCCTGCAATTGTCGGCGGGATCTCGAAGTCGAGGCGCGCATCATCGCGACGGCGCCACGTTCACGTCGCCATCATGGCGCGCGATGAGCTGCCCGATCGCGATCCGGCGCCGTTCAGATTGTTTCTCGAAGATTACGAAGACCCTTGACCGTTTCCAGAAGGAGGGATGCAGACTGACTTGCAAGCACACTAAAATTCGAGATTTCTGATCGGTTTGTAGCTGGTTGGGAAACGCATTAAGCAATTACATCACCATATTGTCCACGCGATCCTATGCTCTGTAATTTCGCGATTAGGCGGGATCCATTGTAGAACAGGCGAGATCACGGCGAAAACTTATCCACAGGCGGAGGCGTTTCGGACCTTTTGGCCGAAAAAGCTCAATGTATCTAACTGGACTTTCTCAAAGAAAAACTCGCGTTAAAGTTGATGCCAAAACAAGGCGTTGACGTGTCACAGGCGTCCGGCCATAAACAAATGGTCTAAGAGTTACGACAAACTTTAGTCTAATTCTCTGACGTTTTGGCACTGGGGGTTGGTGCTTCCATTTGGGAGTAAGAGTTACGTCTGCTGCTTTCTGTTCGATGCAAACCGAGTAATACAGAAAAAGCCCTTAGCCAATTTTTGTGGCGCAACACTTTGCGTCCCGGTTCAGCTTTGCCCGGTCGGAAGATCAGTCATGTGTGCAGATTATTCCCGTCAATGAGTATCTTAGGGGGTCGACCTTGACTGCACGATTAAGACGTCCGCTGCCATCGGCACGTATTGAAAACTTGATCGACGAGGCGCTATTCGTCGGCAGCGATCATGCAATTTATCGCGATGTATTGAAACGCCTTCTGGACATTGTGATCGTCCTGATTGCCGCTCTGCCTACCCTCCTGATTGTGGGCCTCTTCGGTGCGCTGATCGCTCGGGACGGGCATTCGCCCTTTTACACGCAAAATCGTCTGGGTCGGAACGGCCGCGTGTTCCGCATCTGGAAACTGCGCAGCATGGTGCCCAATGCCGACAGCAAACTGCAGGCGCATCTGGCCACCGATCCGGCTGCAAGGGCGGAATGGGACCGGTCGCAGAAACTGCGCAAGGATCCGCGCATCACATCCATCGGTCACTTGATCAGAAAGACGTCCATCGATGAACTTCCTCAGCTGTGGAACGTCCTGATCGGCGACATGTCCATCGTCGGGCCGCGCCCGATGATGCCCTGTCAGCAAGGCATCTATCCCGGAACCGCATATTACGCGCTGCGCCCGGGCATCACCGGATATTGGCAGATCGCTGTGCGCAACGAATCGTCTTTCTCGCAACGGGCAGGATTTGACACGGCCTATCTCCAGCAACTGTCGCTCTATAATGATGTGAGGGTCATCCTGAAGACCTTTCGGGTCGTGATGCGCGCGACGGGCTACTGAAAAACGTCACCTCTGGACAGTCGCCGTCATGCATAACCGCCCGTCCGGGGCGCGGACCCACATGTCTGTGTCCCGCAGACAAAGAGTTGCGGTTTCGACGTGCATCAGTGGCGATGTCGCGCGAAAGGCGAACCCTTTGACAGGGGCTTGTTCTGCCGCCATGAGCAAGAGCGCCTGCGCCAGCAGCGGTCCATGAACCACCAACCCGGTGTAGCCTTCGACGGATTTTGCATACTCCACATCGTAGTGAATTCGATGGCCGTTGAAGGTCAGCGCGGAATACCGAAACAAGAGGGTGGGTGAAAACGTCCAGTCGCGCCGCGTCTCTTCGTCAATGCGCGCCATCTGTGTTGCGGGCGGTGGCGCTTGGGGGTCCGGGTCCTTGCGATATACCAGATCCTGCCTTTCCGTAACGCAGCATTGTCCCGCCTGCCGGATCTCATGCGACAATGTCACGAATCCCAGCGCACCGGACCGCCCGGTCTTTTGTGAGATATTCACCACCCAAGAGTGTTTTTCCGCCTCAATCCCCGCACGAAGGGGCGTATGAAATTGCATTTCCCCGCCGGCCCACATGCGCCGTGGCAGGCCAAGGTCCGGGATCAGGCCAGTGCCGACCCGCGGGTGCCCGTCGCGGCCAAGTTGCCCCGGCGCTTGCGCATCCCAGAAGTAGATCTGATGGAAAAACGGTGGCAAGGGATCCCCCCCGTCGACACCCCCCGGCAGATCGAGAGCAGCCTTCAACGCGCGGGCCCTGTCGGGATCAATCACATCGGTTTGACGGTGTTCCGCCTGCACGGCATCCTGCATCTTCGCCTCCTTTGTATGGGAGAATTATTCCAGCCGTCTTTCCCGTCGTCCAGCCACCCGTTGGTCCTGTTCTGACCGTCGCAGAGATTCGGGAGAACTGCGACCGTGATGAAACCGCTTGGGGCAAGGGCCGCCGGACGCGGACATCTTGGCTCGACAAAGATCGACGCGCAAAGGTCTGGAAAAGGAAGACAGGGCGGCCGAAGCCGGGGAACCCGGCGCAATCACCTCACACCATTACTTTGACCCTGACAGTCGCGTGACAGCGAATTCCAACCGTGCCTGGAGTGCCCCGCCCCTGTCAAAAAGAGCCGCCTGACCGCTCCGGCCTGAGGGACGCACTCCAGCCGACCCCAAACCTGCCTGATTTGATCCGGGATTCCAGTGGCCCGCACGGTCTTTCCAATCGACATTTGGTTGAAACGCGTTGGGTCAGATCACAGGCATGTCGCGGCAAGACCGCATTCGCAACACCTCAAGGTGAAGGTTATTCATCAGGGCTTGCAAGGTGGCCAGAGCGCGTTCGTTGATCAGCCGTCCGTCTGCATCGAATTGGTCACTGCTCTGCGCAAGCATCAGTTCCGGTCCGGGTATCACGCGCGGCTGAAACGGATTCAGACAAAGGCGCGCCATGTTCTGTGACCGTTCTCCACCGGCGCGCCCGGCGGCGGCCGACATCAAGGCCACGGGCTTATCCTTCCAAGGCGCACCCTTTGTTCGCGACACCCAGTCCAGTGCGTTCTTGAGCACACCCGGAATGCCCTTGTTATACTCAGGCGTAACAAAGAGAACGGCATCCGCTGCCGCAATCTGATCCGCAAGGATCTGGACCTTGGCCGGAATCCCCTCTTCCGTTTCGAGGTCGCCATCGTACAACGGCAGATGCAGATCACCCGCGATGAATTGCGCCGGTTCGAACAGCGTCATCGCCTCATGCATAAGCTTGCGATTGGTGGACTCTTTCCGAAGCGACCCGCAAAGGCCAAGAAGGGTCATGTCACTCATATCATTCTCCCGTGTTGACCCCCACCTACAATACAAAAGCGCCGCGACAAGGCGCGGCGCTTGAGTCTAGTGTGTTTTACGGGGCATATGCCCTGTGCGATTACGCGTTGGGCAGGATGACGATCTCCACCCGACGGTTCTGCGCCTTGCCTTCCGGCGTCAGGTTCGATGCAACGGGCTGATCTTCGCCACGCCCGATGACCGAGAGACGGGACCGTGACACCCCTTCGGACAGCAGCACATTGGCGACCGATTGCGCGCGGCGCTGCGACAGATCTAGGTTGTATCCCGCATCGCCATCACTGTCCGTGTGACCGATAACCTGCGCGGTCGTGTTCGGATAGGCCAGCAGGGACTGGCCGACATCGCGCAGGTCGGAGACAAGGGTCGGCCGCAGCTGTGCGCTGTCGGTCGCGAACAGGATGTCCTGCGGCAGGGTAACGATCAAACGGTCGCCCGTGTTACGGATCGCGACGTCATCGCCCATCTGTTGGCGCAGTTCGGCCTCTTGCTTGTCCAGCTGATTGCCGATGGCCGCGCCCGCGGCGGCCCCGACAAGGGCGCCCGCCACCGTGGCACGATTGCGTTCGCCACGGTCGTCGCCACCGGCCAGACGACCGGTCAGCGCGCCAAGGCCAGCACCGATCAGGGCGCCCTGTTTTGCCTGGCGATTGGGGTCATTCGGATCGACGATCGGGCCGGTGGTGCAGGCACCAAGGCCAACGACAGCCGCGATGGAAAGGAGAATTGGGGTTTTCGCCCGGAGCATGATGAGCCTCTTTGTCAGGTTTGCCCACGATGAGTGGGGCACACTGGCGCAGATATGCAATAACATGGCAGCAAACTACAGCCGGAGGCGCAAAAAGATCGGCAACAGTTCGCGCATGGGTCGAGGGCTCCGCGCCATTCGGACAGGATTCGATGCCTGGACAGCGGGCTTGAGGGCCCAGTTATCAGGCTTCAAGGCGCGCCGATTCCCAGGCCAGGATGGCACGTTTGACGGGAAGGCCCCAGTGATAGCCGCCAAGCTCGCCCGATTTGCGCAGCGCACGATGACAAGGGATCAGAAAACTGACCGGATTGCGCCCGACCGCCGTGCCGACCGCGCGCACTGCTTTGGGATGGTCGATGCTGCGGGCGATTTCGGAATAGGTGGTCACGTGGCCTGAGGGAATCCGAAGCAGCGCCTCCCACACCTTGATCTGAAACGGCGCCCCGATCAGGACCAGAGGCACCGGCCCGTCATCGCGGATGCCAAATGCCGACCCGACCCAGGGCCGCAGGCGGCCCGGATTTTCGACAAAATCGGCCTTGGGCCATCGCTGGATCAAATCGTCCATGGCCGCTGTCTCCGTCGTTTCGGCCGAAAAGGCGATCCCGCACAGCCCCCTATCTGTGCCCATGACCAGCGCGGGACCAAAGGGGCTGTCAAACCAACCCCAGAATATGGTCAGCCCCTCACCCGCCCGTGCATATTCCCCGGGGCTCATCGCCTCCCACCGCAAAAAGAGGTCATGCAGCCGTCCGCCCCCCGAAAGACCAGAGGCATGCGCAGTCTCAAGCGTGGTAAAGCGCCGGGCCAGCAGCGCCTTGGCATGGTCGAGGGCCAGGTATTGCTGGTATCGTTTGGGGGAAACCCCGGCCCACTGGGTGAAAAGCCGCTGGAAATGCGCCGGGCTCATGCCCATTTCACCCGCAATCCGGTCCAGCGTGGCCTGCGGACCCAGATGGTCGATCGCGTCGATGGCCCGGCGCATGACCTGATAGTGATAGTTCCGCGAGGTTTCATCGGGCATGGGCTGTCTCCTTTGGCCCTTGTCTAAGACCTGAACGTCCCGCGCGCGATCCGTTCCTTGCGCAAATGTGCCGGGAACCTGCCTTCGCCCCGGGCGCAAATCGTGGTTTCCCTTGTGCGGTCGCCAATGGAAAAAGATGGGGGCTCTGCCCCCGTCGCCTTCGGCGCCGCCCCCGGGATATTTAGGGCCCGAAGAAACCGTGGGACCGCCCTTGCGGCGGGCCGGTCTTGGAGGCATTAAACCGCCATGGCAAGACAGCTCGATTACCATACGATCCGCGAGATCTTTGACAGGTTTCGCGCGGCGGAGCCCGAACCAAAGGGCGAATTGAACCATGTGAACGCTTTCACGCTGGTCGTTGCGGTCGCGCTGTCGGCACAGGCCACGGATGCGGGTGTCAACAAGGCCACTGCGAAACTCTTCGAGATCGCCGATACGCCGGAAAAGATGCTGGCGCTGGGTGAAGATGGCGTGATCGAGCACATCAAGACCATCGGCCTCTACCGCAACAAGGCGCGGAACGTCATCAAGCTTTCGCGTCTGCTGGTCGATGAATATGGCGGCAAGGTGCCCAATTCTCGTGCTGCGCTGGAAAGTCTGCCCGGTGTGGGGCGCAAGACGGCCAACGTTGTGCTCAATATGTGGTGGCATTATCCCGCGCAGGCCGTGGACACCCATATCTTTCGCATCGGCAACCGGACAGGCATCTGCCCGGGCAAGGACGTGGTCGCCGTCGAGCGTGCGATCGAGGATAATGTCCCGGTCGATTATCAACAGCACGCGCATCACTGGCTGATCCTGCACGGCCGGTACATCTGCGTGGCGCGCAAACCAAAATGCAAGGCCTGCCTGATCAGTGACCTTTGCCCTTTCGAGGAAAAGACATCATGAAGAAATACCAGGTTGTCGGAATCGGTAATGCCGTCGTCGACATGCTCGCCCGAACCGAAGACAGCTTTCTGGCGAGCATGGGGATCGAGAAGGGCATCATGCAGCTGGTCGAGCGTGACCGCGCGGAGGCCCTGTATGACGCGATGGACGGCAGCATTCAGGCCCCGGGCGGATCCGTCGCCAATACGATGGCGGGTATCGGCAATCTTGGGCTGCGCACAGCCTTTATCGGCCGAGTGCATGACGACAGCTTGGGCCGGTTCTATGCTGACGCCATGGCCGAAGACGGCACGGATTTCGTCAACCCGCCGATTGCGGGTGGCGAATTGCCAACCTCGCGTTCGATGATCTTTGTTTCGCCAGATGGCGAACGGTCGATGAACACCTATCTTGGAATTTCCGCCGAACTCGGACCGGACGATGTGGCCGATGACGTGGCCGGAGAAGCGGAGTTCCTTTTCCTTGAAGGCTATCTTTTCGACAAGGACAAGGGCAAGGAAGCCTTCATGAAGGCTGCGCGGCGTTGTCGCGCCACAGGGGGCAAGCCCGGGATCGCCATTTCCGATCCGTTCTGCGTGGAACGGCATCGCGCGGATTTTCTGAAACTGATCGAGCACGACATGGATTTCGTGATCGGCAACGAGGCCGAGATTTGCTCTCTCTTTCAAAATGACGACCTTGACGCCGATCTTCGTGCCGTGGGCGCGATCTGTCCGCTTGTGATCTGCACGCGCTCCGGCGACGGGGTATCGATCCTTCACGAGGGTCAGCGGCTCGACATCCCGGTGGAGAAGATTGCGCCGGTGGATGCCACAGGGGCGGGCGACCAGTTCGCCGCAGGGTTTCTTTACGGCCTGGCAACGGGCGTCACGATGGAGACCGCCGCGCGCATGGGCATTACCGCGGCACGCGAAGTAATCTCGCACATGGGTCCACGTCCGGAAGCCAGCCTGCCCGATCTGTTCCGGGAAAACGGTCTGATCTGACGCTGCGGCGTCCGGTCCGCGCCGGACTGTTTTCCGCACCCGGTCGCGACCATGAACTTGGCCCGCAAACCACCGTCGGACGCTTGTCCGCTGGTTGGTGGGATCAGTGCGCTTCGGCCCAGTTCCTGCCCTGCCCTGCATCCACCACCAGCGGGACGTCGAGTTTCAGCACGGGCGCACAGGCCTCTTCCATCACCTTGCGTGCAACGCCGATCAGGTCCTCCGCGGCGCCTTCTTCAACTTCGAACAGCAGTTCGTCATGCACCTGTAGCAGCATCTTTGCTGGCAGCCCTGTGATGGCCTCTGGCATCCGAACCATGGCGCGCCGGATGATATCCGCCGCCGTCCCCTGAATGGGCGCATTGATCGCCGCCCGGCGGGCGAATCCGGCCCTTGGTCCTTTGGCGACGATTTCGGGCGTGTGAATCTGACGGCCAAACAGGGTCTCCACCCGCTTGTGTTCCTTCGCAAATTCGATGGTGGCGTCCATATAGGTCCGGATCCCGGGGAAGCGTTCGAAATACCGATCGATGAAGCCTTGGGCCTCCGACCGTGGGATCCGCAGGTTCCGCGCCAGACCAAAGCCTGAAATCCCATAGATCACGCCGAAATTGATCGCCTTGGCCTGCCGGCGGATGTCCGGCGTCATCTGGTCCATCGGGACATTGAACATCTCTGACGCGGTCATCGCGTGAATGTCATGCCCCTCTTGGAAGGCCTCCTTGAGCGCCGGAAGGTCGGCCATATGCGCCAGAATCCGCAATTCGATCTGGGAATAGTCAAGCGAGACCAGCACCTGCCCCTCCGGCGCGACAAAGGCAGTGCGGATGCGGCGCCCTTCCTCGCTGCGAACGGGGATGTTTTGCAGGTTCGGCTCGTTCGAGGCCAACCGCCCGGTGTTGGCCCCCGCGATCGAATAAGACGTGTGCACCCGTCCGGTGTCCGGGTTGATATGTTCCTGCAAGGCGTCCGTATAGGTCGATTTCAGCTTTGAAATCTGGCGCCAGTCCAACACGCGTCGTGCCAGATCATGCTCCGTTGCCAGATCCTCCAGCACATCGGCACCGGTTGAATACTTTCCGGCCTTGCCGCGCTTGCCACCCTCCAGCCCCATCTTTTCGAACAGGATCTCGCCCAGTTGCGCGGGGGATCCCACGTTGAACCGTTCCCCGGCCAGACCGTGAATCTCTTCCTCGAGTTGCACCATTTTTTGCGCAAAGGCGCTCGACATGCTGCGCAGTACCTCCCGGTCCACCTTGATGCCGGTCATTTCCATCCGCGTGAGGACCGGCACCATGGGCCGCTCAAGACCTTCATATACGCGTGTCACCTTGACCCGGTGCAACTGCGGCTTGAACGTCCGGGCCAGCCGCAGCGTGATATCCGCATCCTCAGCCGCATAGCCCGTGGCCTTGTCTATGGGCACGCGGTCGAATGTGATCTGGCTCTTGCCGCTGCCGATCATCTCCTTGATCGGAATGGGTGTGTGCGACAGGTAGCGTTCCGACAGCGTGTCCATCCCGTGCCCGTGCATGCCGGCGTTCATCGCGTAGGACATCAGCATCGTATCGTCGATCGGAGAGATCTGAATGCCATAGCGCGCCAGCACTTTGGCATCGTATTTCATGTTCTGACCGATCTTCATCACGGCCGGATCTTCCAACAGGGGTTTGAGCGCGTCCAGCGCCGCCTGCATCGGGATCTGCCCTTCGGCCAGGTCATCCGATCCGAACAACCCTTCGCCCCCTTCGGCACGATGCGCCAGCGGCACGTAACAGGCCGTGCCAGGATCGACGCAGAGCGACACGCCCACCAGATCGCACAGCATTTCGTTCAGGCCGGTCGTTTCGGTATCGACCGCGACGGCGCCCCGATCCTGCGCCCGCGCGATCCAACGCTGCAAAGCCGCCATGTCGCTGACCATCTCATAGCCCGCGGGGTCGATGGCGGGCCAATCCGGGCCGTCATCCTTGGGATTGGCGCCCTCCGGCGCAACATCCGGAATCACCGGAGCCTCGACGCCCAGACCCTCGGCGATCCGTTTGCTCAGCGTGCGGAATTCCATCTCCTTCAGGAACCCAAGCAGGACCTCCGGGTCAGGCTCTCGGACCTCCAGATCTTCCAGCGTGAAGGGCAGGTCCATGTCTTCGTCCAGTTGCACCAGCTTCTTGGACAATTCGATCTGTTCGCGTTTTTCGATCAGGGTCTGTCGGCGCTTGGGTTGCTTTATTTCCGCCGCACGGTCCAACAGCTCTTCAAGAGAGCCGAATTCATTGATCAGCAGAGCCGCCGTCTTGATCCCGATGCCCGGCGCACCGGGCACGTTGTCGACCGAATCCCCTGCAAGCGCCTGCACATCCACCACCCGTTCAGGTCCAACGCCGAACTTGGCCTCTACGCCCTCACGGTCGATCAGCTGGTTCTTCATCGGGTCCAGCATCTCGACCCCGTCGCCCACCAACTGCATCAGGTCCTTGTCAGAGCTGAGGATCGTCACCCGCCCGCCGGCTTCGCGGGCACGGCAGGCCAGCGTGGCCATGATATCATCCGCCTCGAAGCCCTCGATCTCCTTGCAGGCGATGTTGAAGGCCTCGGTCGCCTGCCGGGTCAGCGGGATCTGCGGGCGCAGATCCTCAGGCATTTCCTCCCGGTTGGCCTTGTACAGGTCATACATGTCGTTGCGGAAGGTATGACTGCCCTTGTCAAAGACGACGACCACATGGGTCGGTGCATCCGGCCCGGTGTTCCCTTCGACATAGCGATGCAGCATGTTGCAAAAGCCGCTTACAGCGCCGATGGGCAGGCCGTCGGATTTCCGCGTCAACGGCGGCAGCGCATGGAACGCACGAAAGATATAGGCCGAGCCGTCGATCAGGTGCAGGTGGCATCCCTTGCCGAAAGTGCTGGCCATGTTGGTTCTCCCGTCAGGTCGCTGGTTGCACGGAACGGTTTGCCACGTTCCGCGCGGACTGGCCAGATGTGGCATGCGTCATTGGCAGGCCTCATGGAATCCGGGGCTGGCGCCGTTGCAAAGCGCCGCGGTCTAGAGCTCGCGGGTCGCAGGCTCGGGCCGCAGCCATTTCCGCGGGAATGGCCTCAGACGATCAATCGGCTTTCAGCGGGCGCGGCGGGTCGCTTGTGCCGTCGGTATCCTCCAGCAGAACGGCCCGGGAATAGGAGCCGAATTCGCGCCGCAGAATCACCGCGAGGGTCAGAAGCACCGCGGCGATCAGCGCCCAGGCGCCGATCAACCAGGCCGAGGCGCCGACCCCGAAGTAAACCGACCGAAGCCCGCGGTTGAACCCGCGCGCCGCAGCGATGTTGATCTCTCCCGCTTTCATGGCGCGCGGCAGCGCGGCCGGATCTTCCGGATCGTTTGGCACAGCGGCCATCAGAACGGCAGCATAGCCGAACAGGCGATGCGACCAGACAAATTTCAGAAAGGCGTTGATTGCGAAAATGACCATGACCATCAGCTTGATTTCCCAGACGATCACGGGGGAGGTGGTTTGGGTCAGATCTTCGGCGACGACGCGCAAACGTTCAGCATTGCCAAGCAGCGCAACGGCACCACCGATCGCGATCATGCTGGCAGAGGCGAAAAACGCCGTCTCGCGCCTTAGGCTGGTGATGATCTGCGAATCAAAGATCCGAGGATCGCGTGTGACAAAGACCGCCATCCAACGGCGCCGGTATTCGGACATCAACAGCGATGTCGACGGGCGCGACCGTGGCGGATGCTCGACAATCCAGCTGGAAAACAGCCATGAGAAGATCAAAAGCGCAAATGCCCCGAGGTCCCAGGTCGAAAAAGGAAGAAGAAGCTCCGCCAAGACCATGTCAGAACGGTTGGACGACGACGACCCACAGGATCGCAATGGCGCCTATCACGCTGGTTTCGTTGAAAACGCGCAGCCATGTGTCGCTTTCGGTGAAGATGCCTTTTTGCGCGCGCCGCACCAGCCGGCCGGTCCAGACATAATGGGCAGCCAGCAGCGCCACGAGCGCCAGCTTGACCAGTGTCCAGACCGGAAAACCCCACGTCCATGCCAGCCACAGGCCGGTAATCACCGCGATCACCGCAAGTCCGGCGGAAAACCTGTAGAGGCGAAAGGTCAAATCCCCGAGCGGGCCGTTTTCTCCGCGTTTGTCGAAGTCACGCTTCCAGTAGATCAGCGCGCGGGGCACCGCAAAGATGGACGTCATCCAACCCATGACGCACAAAATATGAATGATCTTGACCCAGGCCATGAATTTCCTCTTTTCCGCGCGGGCAGATGACCCGCGCACAGGCCAAAGTGCAAGATGCCGCACCGACGCAGTCAGTTTGGGATTGGCTTTTGGGCCATTTTGGTTATATCTTCTTACCAATTGCGCAGGGTAGGCTTGCCCGACCACCCGGCCCAGAGGAGGACGACCCATGCAGATGCCAGAGCCGAACCCCGACATCCTGAAACGAAAGGCGCGGCTGGTCGAACGTCTGCGAAAGGTGCTGCCCGCCGACGCGGTGATCGAGGACGAGATGGAAACCCGCGCCTACGAATGCGACGCGCTCACCGCCTATCGCTGTGCCCCGATGGCGGCGGTCTTGCCCGCATCGACAGAGGAAGTCGCCGCCGTGCTGCGGATTTGCCATGAAGAGGGTGTGCCGGTGGTGCCACGCGGCTCCGGCACCTCGCTGGCCGGGGGCGCGTTGCCCACGGCGGACAGCGTGATCCTTGGTGTGGCGCGCATGAACGAGGTTCTGGAAACCGACTATGACAACCGGGTGATCCGGGTGCAGACGGGCCGCACGAACCTGTCGGTCACCGGCGCGGTCGAGGAGCGGGATTTCTTCTACGCGCCCGATCCATCCTCGCAACTGGCCTGCGCGATCGCCGGGAACATCGCGATGAATTCCGGCGGTGCGCATTGCCTCAAATACGGCGTGACCACGAACAACCTGCTGGGTGTGACGATGGTTCAGATGGATGGCACCGTGGTCGAGATCGGCGGAGCGCATCTGGACGCCGGCGGGCTGGACCTGCTGGGAATCATTTGCGGGTCCGAAGGGCAACTGGGCGTCGTGACCGAGGCGACACTGCGCATCCTGCGCAAGCCCGAAGGCGCACGGCCCGTGCTGATGGGGTTTGATTCAAACGAGGTTGCCGGAGCCTGCGTATCCGACATCATCAAGGCCGGCCTGCTGCCTGTTGCGATCGAATTCATGGATCGCCCCTGTATCCGCGCCACAGAGGCCTTTGCCAAGGCGGGCTACCCCGACTGCGAGGCTCTGCTGATCGTGGAGGTCGAGGGCAGCGAGGCGGAGATTGATGAACAGCTTGGGCTGATCCTGCAAATCGCCCGGCGCCACAACCCGGTGGAACTGCGCGAAGCGCAGAGCGCCGACGAGGCGGCCCGCATCTGGCTGGGCCGCAAATCGGCCTTCGGCGCGATGGGCAACATCAACGACTACATGTGCCTCGACGGGACGATCCCGGTGTCGGAATTGCCCTATGTCCTGCGGCGGATCGGGGAAATGTCGAAAGAGTTCGGTCTGGATGTGGCGAATGTGTTCCACGCCGGCGATGGCAACATGCACCCGCTGATCCTGTTCGATGCCAACAAGCCCGGCGATCTGGAAACCTGCGAAGCCTTCGGTGCGGAAATACTGAAGCTGTGCGTCGAGGTGGGTGGCTGCCTGACGGGCGAACATGGCGTCGGGATCGAGAAACGCGATCTGATGGTCGATCAATTCGCCCCCGAAGATCTGGAGGCACAGATGCGGATCAAGGATGTCTTTGATCCAGCCTGGTTGCTGAACCCCGCCAAGGTCTTTCCGTTGGCGGCGAGCGAGGCGCGCCGCGCCACCGCCTGAGCGACCCATCGGGCGGGAGGGGGCGCTGCCCCCGGCCGCGGCAAGCCGCGCCCCCCGGAGTATTTTCAGAGAGAAGAAACGAGCGGAAAGAATACCTGCGCATGAAACCTGAGAGTGAAGAAGATCTGGCGGCGACGATCCGGGGGGCTTCTGGACCGCTGTCGATCCGGGGGGGCGGCACGCGCGGCGTGGCGGCCTTGGGCGAGGTGCTGGAAACCGGCGGGCTGAGCGGTATCACGCTTTACGATCCGGGGGCGCTGACATTGGTGGCCCAGTCCGGCACTCCCTTGGCGGACATCGAGGCGGCGCTGGCGTCGGAGGGACAGCGGCTGGCTTTCGAACCGATGGATCACCGTGGTCTGCTGGACACCGACGGCGCGCCGACCATCGGCGGTGTCGTGGCCGGAAACGTCAGCGGTCCGCGGCGGATCCAGGCCGGGGCCTGCCGGGATTTCATGCTGGGCGTGCGCTTTGTCGACGGGGGCGGCACGGTGATCAAGAACGGCGGACGGGTGATGAAGAACGTGACCGGCTACGACCTGGTGAAGCTGATGTGCGGCAGTTGGGGCACGTTGGGTGTCTTGACGGAGGTCAGTCTCAAGGTCTTGCCACGCCCCGAGTCGGCCGCCTGCGTGATGATTGACAGTCTGTCGGAGAGCGAGGCGGTCACGGCGATGAGCAAGGCGCTCACCTCGCCCTTCGAGGTGACTGGCGCGGCGCATGCCCCGGTCGGCATGGATGGCCATTCGGTCACCATGCTTCGGCTGGAGGGGTTCGCGGGATCAGTCGCCTATCGTGCCGACAAGCTGAAGGACCTGTTTTCCGGGCATGACACGCGGCTGGAGACAGATCCGGATCGCGTGCTGGCAATTTGGGCCTGGGTCCGCGATGTGGAAATGATGCAAGGCACCTCCGGCGATGTCTGGCGGATCTCCGTCCGGCCGGGCGATGCGCCCGACCTTGTGGCGGACATGCGCAAGCGCCATGAACTGACGCGGGTGATGTATGACTGGGGCGGTGGCCTCATCTGGGTCGAGGCACCATCCGGTGCGGATCTGAGACCTGACACCCTCAATGGCCACGCGACCCTGGTACGCGCATCCGAGGCGACACGCCGCTCCGTGCCGATGTTCCAGCCGGAAACCCCGGCAGTAGCGGCATTGACGCGCGGCATTCGCGCGCGGTTCGACCCCAAGGGTATTCTCAACCCCGGGATCATGGCCGGATGATCGATCCCGGCATCACCGCCTTTCTTGTGGCCTTCGTCGCGGGGCCGATCCTGGCATCGGTTCTTCTTCGGCTCCCGGCCCGCCTGCTCATCGGGTGTTCGCTGACGGTGATCAAGGTCACGGGGATCGCGATTGTTCTTCAGTGGCGCAACTTCTTGGGGTCTCTTTTACTACTGTGGCTTGGCAGGGTTCCGGCCGTGGTCACGATCCCGCTGGCGATCCGACGCCGACTGCGCGGCGCGGGGTCCCCCGCTGGACGAAAGTGGCGGCCCTGCTCGTCACGGCCAATTCCCTGGTTCGGCCGTGCCACGGCTCAAATGATGGTGTGACATGCAAACGACCTTTACCGAAGACCAACTGAAAGACCCGGGCACGGCACGGGCAAACCAGATTCTGCGGACCTGCGTGCATTGCGGATTCTGCACGGCGACCTGCCCCACCTACCAGGTTCTGGGCGACGAATTGGACAGCCCGCGCGGACGCATCTACCTGATCAAGGACATGCTCGAAAACGAGCGGGTGCCGGACGAAAAGACGGTCAAGCATATCGACCGCTGCCTTTCCTGCCTTGCCTGCATGACCACCTGTCCATCGGGCGTGCACTACATGCATCTGGTGGATCACGCTCGAGAATATATCGAGACGCATTACGACCGCCCGTGGCATGACAAGGCCTTGCGCTGGATGCTGGCGCGCATCCTGCCTTACCCAACACGGTTCCGGGTCGCGCTGCTGGCGGCGAAGATCGGACGGCCGTTTCGCGGGCTGATCCCGGATGCGCGGCTGCGCGCGATGCTGGATATGGCGCCCAAGACCATCCCACCCGTCAGCCGGAATGACGACCCGCAAAGCTTTGCTCCGGCGACGGAGCGCAAGATGCGCGTCGCGCTGATGACGGGATGCGCGCAGAAGGCGCTGAACACCGACATCAACGACGCTACGATCCGTCTGCTGACAAGGCTGGGATGTGAGGTGGTCGTGGCAGAGGGCGCCGGATGTTGCGGGGCGCTGACCCATCACATGGGCAAGGCCGACGAAAGCCACGCCACCGCCGCCAAGAACATTCGCGCCTGGTCGCGCGAAATGGACAATGGCGGGCTGGATGCCATCGTGATCAACACATCCGGCTGCGGGACGACCGTGAAGGATTATGGGCATATGTTTGCCCAGACCGATCTGGCCGACCAGGCGGCTAGTGTTGCCGGCATCGCGCTGGACGTCAGTGAGGTGCTTGGCAAGCTGGACTTGCCCGAAGGTGACACTCAGCCGCTTCGCGTGGCTTATCACGCGGCCTGTTCGCTGCAACACGGGCAGCAGATCAAGAGCGCCCCGAAGGATCTGCTGAAGAAGGCCGGCTTTGAGGTGGTCGAACCGGCGGACAGCCACCTGTGCTGCGGATCTGCGGGAACCTATAATCTGATGCAGCCAGAAATCTCTAAGCAGTTGAAATCACGCAAGATCCAGACCCTGGAGGCCAAAACACCGGACGTTATCGCGGCAGGTAACATCGGCTGCATGATGCAGATTGGCGGCGGCACAGACGTGCCCGTGGTGCATACGGTCGAATTGCTGGATTGGGCCACGGGAGGACCGAAACCGCGCGCCCTGACTTGAAAAAACGCGCAACTCCCGTGTATTTTGCCGTAATTTTGCCGGGATGTTGTGTAGCCTGCGAGAAAAATGGGAACGGCGTGTGCGGCATCTTTTGATCCTGTGTTTTTGTATGATCGGGGCGGTCGCGAGCGCCCAGAGCCTCTTTTCGATGGAATCGGCCGAGGACGGACGCCGCTGGGAGGCTGTCGGACGTCTGGAAATCGGCGGTGACGCCTTTTGCACCGGGGCGCTCATCGCGCCACAAGTGGTTCTGACAGCAGCACATTGCCTTTTTGATCCGGCGACGGGCGCGCAAGTGCCCGCCGAAGATATTCAGTTTCTTGCCGGATGGCGCAATGGACGGGCGGCCGCCTATCGCCGTGTGCACCGAACAGTGGCGCATCCTGATTACGTCTACTCCGGCCCGCCGAATGCCGAACGGGTGCGCAATGACTTGGCCCTGATCGAGCTTCAGCATCCGATCCGCAACACGACGATCACCCCCTTTGAAACGGGTCACGAACCCGGGGTCGGTGGGCGTGTCGGCGTTGTCTCCTATGCGCACAACCGGTCCGAGGCGCCGTCGCTTCAGGAACTCTGCAAGGTGCTGGCACGGCAGAAGGGAATGCTGGTCCTGTCCTGCGCGGTGGATTTCGGGGCTTCCGGTTCACCGGTGTTTCGCATGGATGGCACGGGAATGCCGCGCATCGTGTCGGTGGTATCCTCCAAGGCGGAGGCGGACGGCAAGGCCGTGGCGCTGGGAACCGGTCTGGACGGCCCCTTGCAACAGGTCATGGAAGCCTTGCGCGAAAAGCAGAATCCCGGTGCGGGACTGGAGAGACTGACCGCCGGTAGCCGCCGCGACACTGGCGCGAAATTCATTCGCCCCTAACCGCGGCCCCGATCCGGCTTTCGTGCAAATGGCATGCGGCCCGAGAGATCGAACGCGACCCGATGGGGGACGCAGTTTTCCGTGGCGCAAGTCCGGCGCGGGATATGCGTCACAGAACGCATCATGCGGACTTGAAACCGCCACGCGGCTTTCCCAAATATTCGCCACCGGGACGCCTGTAACAGGGTTCCGGGGATCGGGTGCCTGTCCAGAATAAGGAAGGCGCCCCGAAAAACAGGTATCGCTCAACGGAGGATTCCATGCGACATTTCGATCTTGCCCCGCTCTACCGTGCCACTGTCGGTTTCGACCAGATCGCCGACATGATGGACCGGGTTCTGGCCAATGAAACGGCACAGCCGGGCTACCCCCCCTACAACATTGAAAAGACGGCAGACGACACATACCGCATCTCGATCGCGGTTGCCGGCTTCTCAGACGAGGATCTGTCAGTCGACGTGAAGGAGCAGGCGCTGGTCGTCTCCGCCCGCAAGGCGGACAGCGAGGACGGCAAGACCTACTTGCATCGCGGCATCGCCACCCGCGCGTTTGAGCGTCGCTTCCATCTGGCGGATCATGTCCGGGTCCTCGGTGCAGAGCATGAGAACGGCATGCTGCACATCGACCTCAAACGCGAGATCCCCGAAGCGCTGAAACCGCGCCGGATCGAGATTGCCAAGGCAGGCGGTGCAGCCACCAAGAAAGATGTGCTGGACGCAGAAACGGTAAACTGAACCGCGCGCACCATCCAATGTGGTCGGTCGGCCTTGGATGTTGTCGGTAACAGCGCCGCCCGGGGCGCGGAAGGTAACGCCCGACATCTGGGCAGACGTGCGACGCGACTTTTACCGACAAGACTGAACATGGATAAAACGCGAGGGGTTCCGGATCATTCCGGGGCCCTTTTTCGTTTGAGATTGACAAATATCTCTCGTTGTCCATGCATCATTGCATGGATTGGCGCGCTGTGACTTTCGACTGGAACCGCGCGCGGGCCTTTCTGGTCACCGCCGAAGAGGGCTCCCTCTCCGCCGCGGCCCGCGCGCTCGGCATGACACAGCCCACGCTGGGCCGGCAGGTCGCCGCGCTGGAAGAGGAACTGGGTCTGACCCTGTTCGAACGTGTTGGGCGTGGACTCGTCCTGACTCAGGCGGGCACACAACTGATGGGGCACGTGCGCGCGATGGGTGAGGCCGCCGTGGGTGTCTCGCTTGCGGCGTCAGGACAGACCCAGGCGGCGATCGGCCATGTGTCGGTAACCGCTTCTGAAATCTATTCAAGCTGGCTGCTCCCACGTATAGCCCGCCGCCTGCGCGAGGCTGCTCCAGGCATCACACTGGAGGTGGTAGCCTCCAACGAGATCCGAGACCTCAAGCGGCGCGAGGCTGATATCGCGATCCGCAACGCACGGCCGGACGAACCCGACCTGATCGGAAAACTGGTGGGTGAAGACCGGGGAAGTTTCTACGCCACGCCGGAATATCTGGCCGGAATAGGTCCTGTCGCAGAACCCGCCGATCTTGCGAATGCGGCCTTTCTGGGCTTTGCGCAGAACGACGCTTTCATTGCCGCCCTGCTGTCACAGGGTATCCCGGTCACGCCGGCACAGTTTCCAGTCGTGACCTCATCGCATCTTGTGCATTGGGAAATGGCGAGGGCAGGTGTCGGCATCGGGTCAGTGCCCTGCGGATTGGGCGACAGCGACAAGTCCATGCAAAAGGTCCTGCCAAACCTGAATTTCACCTATCCGGTATGGCTGGTCGCCCACCGCGAACTCCGGACGAGTCCACGGGTCAGAGTGGTCTGGGAACTTCTGGCGGAGATGGTGCCGGGGCTTCTTCGATCGGAAGATCCTGCATGATCGGCCCTTGATGTGAACGCGCCACGTCGGTGTCTTCTCTATCGACAGGGTCAGGTAAGGCCCCCATGTCCGCGACACCTGTGGCATATTCAGGGCAAGTAATCCTGTGACGATGGCTGAAGGAGCCGAAGCTACCGCCTTCCCGGTCAACGCAACAATGCGGCCTGCATGCGTCGGCCCCCCGGGCGCCACGGGACCAAGGGGATGCACGCCCCGGAGACAGGCTCCGGGACGCTCCATCTCATTGCATAAGGCTGTCGGCAAGCCGCATCAGCGTGATCGCCTCCTGCCTGTATCCAAAGGGGTCATTGCCACGTGCGCCCTGCGCCAGTGCAATGGCATCCCCCATGCTCCAGTCGCCAATAAGGTCGGAGCCGCGCAGGATCTGCCCAAAGCCCGCGATGGCCAGCGCCCAATCCGCCTCTGCCAGCGGTTCTGCATCGGCGCGGATCGGCGTCTCGATCAACTTGCTATCGTCCGCGCCCGGATCCTTGTAGCGCAAGCGCAGAAAGCCCAGTTCGCCACTCTCGTCGACGACCGATGGGGCATCGCTGTAACGCAACGGGTCTGTCATGCGGGCCGGGGATCCTTCGGGCGTGATTTCATATATCGCCGTCACCTGCGTGCCAGCGCCGATCTCGCCCGCGTCCACACGGTCATTGTTGAAATCCTCACGCTTCAAGGTGCGCGTTTCATAGCCGATCAGCCGGTATTCGGCGACAAGGGCCGGATTCCATTCGACCTGTATCTTGACGTCATCAGCGATGGGGACCAGTGCGCCTGTCAACTGGTCGACAAGCACCTTCTGGGCTTCTGCCAATGTGTCGATATAACTGGCAATGCCGTTGCCGGTCTGCGCCAGCGCCTGCATGGTCGCATCGTCCAGATTGCCGCGGCCAAAGCCCAGAACCGACAGATAGATGCCACTCTCACGCTCTGTTTCAATGTAATCCTTCAGAGCGTCCGGGTCGCTGATTCCGACGTTGAAATCGCCGTCCGTGGCCAGAATCACGCGGCTGACCTCACCGTCCTGCGTCATCTCGGCGGCAGTGGCATAAGCCTGCTGCAAACCGGCCTGTCCAGCGGTGCTGCCACCGGCCTGAAGCCCTTCCAGCGCGGTCAGAATCGTGGCCCGGTCGCTTGCAGGCGTCGGCGCCAGCGCAAGACCCGCGCTCCCGGCATAGGTCACGATGGCAATGCTGTCCTGCGCGCTCAACTGTCCAAGCATCAGGCGAAAGCTCTGTTGCAGCAACGGCAGCTTGTCGGGCTGGCTCATCGACCCGGACGTGTCGATCAGGAAAACAAGGTTCATCGGCGGACGCTCCACCGGCATCATGCCCTGCAGGCCGATGTGGACGATTTGCGTACCCTCCCGCCAAGGGGTGCCAGCGACCCCCACATGGGTGGCAAAGGGTGCATCCGGATCCGGCGCCGGGTAGTCATAGGAGAAGTAATTTACCATCTCCTCGATTCGCACAGCGCCCTGCGGCGGCAACTGGCCCCGCGAAAGGGAATCGCGGATCAACGCCCAGGAGGCCGTGTCGACATCGATCGAAAAGGTCGATACCGGGTCTTGGGCCGTGACCTTGAGCGGGTTGTCATCGGCCTCGGGAAAGGCCTCGGTATCGGTCTGCGGGGCGACCATGACCGGGTCGGGAAACAGTAAGGGTTGCGGACGTGGCACCGTCCGGGCGCTCAACCCGCGGCTTTCCATGTTGCTGTAGATCCCGCCACCGGGCGATGCGGGCGCAGGGATCGACTTCTGGGCAGGACCTTGCGGGACAGGCGATGGCGCGCTTTCCATCAACACCTGAGGAGCGTCGCGGGACAGCAGCGGCCCCACCTCGGGCAAGCCTTCGGGCACAGGCTGCGCCCCTCCGGAATACAGTGTCGCGGGCCCGCTCACTGGCAATGGAACGACCTGCGGGGGTTGGCTGTCCCTCAGGACAGGGATCAGGGCAACGAGGCCCACGGCCGCCAGAGCGGTGGTCGCGGTCAGAATTCCGCGGCTGGAAAGATTTGAAATCATTTTTCTTGCTCCTTTGAACACGCCCCTTTCTTCGGGGCGCTCGGAGGTCTGACGGGCCTGCTCCTCGGTTTCTTGGAGCCGGTCGAAATTTTTCATCGCCAGCGCGATGGCATCGGCGCGCGCCCGGGCATCGGGCTTGGCCAGACCAGCATCGAACGCGCGCCTAAGATCTTCCAGATCGTCGCTCATGCCTCCGCCTCCTTCATCGCCTTCAGCTTCTTCTTTGCCTCCGAAATCCGCCAGCTGACGGTGCCTTCGGACACCTCGAGGATCTGCGCGGCCTCCGCATGGGTCATCCCATCCAGCACGAGGGCAAGAGTCTCACGCAAATCGACCGAAAGATCCCGCATGGCACTTATCAGCCAAATCGTCCGTTCCGATGTTTCGGCAATATCCGCTTGCCGAGCCAGCTCCCAGTCACCCCAGCCATCCGCCGCACGAGCATGGCTGCTTGCCCTGCGAAAACGGTCGCGGGCGGCATTCACCGTGATGCGATACAGCCATGTCGTCAGCTTGGCATCGCCACGAAAGCTCTTGAGCTTGGCGGGCAGGGCGGCGCAGATATCCTGTGCCAGATCTTCCGCCTCGGCACGGTTGCCGGTCAGGCGCATCGCATAGCCATGCACCCGATCATAGACCCGGCCCACCAGCGTCGCAAAGGCCTGCCGGTCACCATCTGCCGCCGCGCGGGCAAGGAATTCGTCGCTTAGATCCATGCGCATCACAAGAGTGAGACGCACTGGTTCGCACAATCCTTGGATTCCTTACCCGGCTTGGTCGTTTTTCTCGACGACAGGCATGCCTTCACCGGCGCGTTTTGAGTATTTATTGAGAAAAGAAGCACCATTGCGCGGTTTCTTCTCTCCACAAATACTCATGGCCCAAGGTCAGACCGGGCGTTGCCGCGACAGTAATCGCGCCACCATCGGGCTTTGTGGATCTGCAAGACCTTCAATCACATCGAAATGATGCTTGTGCGGGTCAACCACAAGCTGTGCGGACCAGGCGGCCTCCAGCTTTGACGCCTGCTCCAGGAAAGCCGGGCGTTCGTCCCCTCCCACCCAGACACAGACGGATGGCTTTGGGGCCGGCATGTTTATCGGACTCTCGCGCCGCGCCTC
This sequence comes from uncultured Rhodobacterales bacterium, assembly GCA_964604565.1. Taxonomy (GTDB): domain Bacteria; phylum Pseudomonadota; class Alphaproteobacteria; order Rhodobacterales; family Rhodobacteraceae; genus CAZRZN01. Next base: position 1,523 of record CAZRZN010000008.1, on the reverse strand, counting down.
CGCTGCATCGATACGCAGATCGGCATTCATGGATGTCCGCATCAACGGCTCCAGATCCACCAACGGAGAAATCAGCATTAGTGTCTCGATGCGTTCGGAAACCTCGGACGGGAGCATGTCCTTCGCTGCCATTCGGGCGGCAAGATGCCCGCCTGCCGAATGTCCTGCCAGCCGGATTGGTCCCGGCACCTCGGCGGCGGCGGCGCTGATCGCCTTGGCCACCTGTCGCGTGATATCTGAAATCCGCACCTCGGGGCAAAGATCATAGGATGGCATTGCCACCGCCCACCCCTGCGCCCGCGCGCCTTCGGCCAGATGTGACCAGCTTTCACGGTCAAATCGCAGCCAGTAGCCGCCATGCAGAAACACCACCAGACCGCGCATCCCGCCATCCGGCAGGAACAGATCCATGACATGGCGCGTTCCTGGTCCATACATCAGGCCAAGCCGCGCCCGTCCCGCCACCGAAAGCCGCTTTCGATAGGCCTCGGCGGCGGTCGCCCAGCGTTGGGGGTAGGTCTCTGCTCCGGGGATATGGGCTCCGTTCGCGTAGGCGTCATCGAGGTTCATCGGCATCTCCGTTTTGGCCTATACATCTTGGCTGAGCGGTGCTCTGGCTCGTCCTGAGCAGAAAGGAGAATTTGATGCGTGACAAGGCCACCAATCTAAAGAGCCTTCTCGACGATCCGGATCTTCTGGAAAGCCGGGCCTATGTGAATGGGCATTGGCTGGAAGGGGAGGCACGCTTCGACGTGACCAACCCCGCGCGGGGCGATGTGATCGTCGAGGTTGCCGACCTGACGAGGGCACAGGTGGCTGATGCCATCTCAGGTGCTCACAGCGCACAGAAAGACTGGGCGCGTTGGACCGGCAAAGAGCGCGCGGTAGTCCTGCGCCGGTGGTTCGACCTGATGATGGAAAACCAAGAGGATCTGGGGCGCATCATGACGGCCGAACAGGGCAAGCCGCTGGCCGAAGCGAAAGGCGAAGTCGCCTATGGCGCTTCCTTCATCGAATTTTTCGGCGAAGAGGCCAAGCGCGTCTACGGCGAGACCATTCCCGGCCACCAGCGTGACAAGCGCATCACGGTGATGAAGCAGCCAATTGGCGTCGCGGCTTCCATCACACCGTGGAATTTCCCCATCGCCATGATCACCCGCAAGGCAGGTCCGGCGTTGGCAGCCGGCTGCGCCTTTGTCGGGCGCCCGGCCGCCGAGACGCCCCTTTCTGCGCTGGCGCTGGCGGTTCTGGCAGAGCGTGCCGGCATCCCCGCGGGGGTCTTCAACATTGTGACCTCTTCCCGGTCATCGGAAATCGGCAAGGAGTTCTGCGAGAACCCGAAGGTGCGCAAGCTGACCTTCACCGGGTCGACCGAAGTCGGCCGCATCCTGTTGCGTCAGGCCGCAGACAACGTTCTGAAATGTTCGATGGAGTTGGGCGGCAATGCGCCCTTCATCGTGTTTGACGACGCCGATCTGGATGCCGCCGTCGAGGGAGCGATCCTGTGCAAATTCCGCAACAAC
>CAZRZN010000007.1:0-43366 GCA_964604565.1 uncultured Rhodobacterales bacterium | reverse complement strand
AACGGTGTGATCTCTTCGGGCGCAGGCGTTGCTTCCGGGTGGGCTGCTGCCGCATCCGGCGGGGCACTCTGATAGGTCGGAGGCCCGGCCACCGCCTCGACCTCGCGCAGCGCGGTGACGGCGGCGCGAAGTTCGGCCAGCGTCAGCGTATCCTCGACGCCGGCGCCCTCGCGCCCGGCCCGGATCGCGGAATGGGTGATCGCGAGGATGAACACCAGCACGGCAGGAAGCAGGTCGATTGCGATGGCCCCCGCCCAGGACGGCACGAAGTTGCGCGCGTAGAGGATGACTGCGTCGGCCGCTGACAAAGGTGTGTAGCTGACATCGGTGGTCGTCTGGAGCGCCTGAACGTTCTGCGCCGCCTTTTCCAGTGTCGTGGCGCGTTGCGCCAGCACCTCGAGGACCGATGTGATGGTTGCGGACTGGTCCGCACGGCCCTGCGCGGTCGAGCTGTCCAGTTCGGGTAGCACAACCGAAGCGGCAAGATCCTGTGCGGCGCGTTCCACCAAAGGCGCGACCGACAGCTGGCGCAGCTGGGTGATCAGACCTTGCAGGCGCACCGCCGCCTCGGAGAATTCGATCGAACGTAGTTCGACAGAGCCGGGTTCGACCGTCAGCGCCCGCATCCGTGACAGGATGGTGTTACCCTCGGTAAAGGCGGATTCGACAAGCGGCGTCTGCGCCGCGATCTGGGTTTCCAGCGCGCTCAGCTCGGCCGATTTCTGGCGCAGCACGCGGAAGACCGCGCCGCGCCCTGCCAGCCCCGAAAGCGAGCCTGCGGCTTCCTGTTCCGACAGATCTTCAAAGGATTGGCGCACCCGGGCGACGTCTCGTTCCAGCGCCTGCCCGGTCAGGGCGGTTTCATGGGCGCGTTCCAGCGCCGTCTGATAATCCTGCACGGTCTTGGCAAGATGCTGTTCGACGGCGGCCGGTCCCGCAAGGGCGGCGGCATTGAGCCAGGAGGACATGGCCACGATCGCAAGGCTGCCCAAGGCCATGGTGGCCATCAATCCGACGCGCGCCTTTGCAGTCCGCACCGCCGGGAAAAGACGCATCATGTAGGACCAGAACACGAAGATCCCGACCGAAACCGCGGTGGAATAGGCGATCGCGGCAAAGACCGACATTGCGCCGTTTTCGTCCAAGAGAGAGGAGACGCCAAGATAGGTATAGATGCCGGAGGCCACCGACAGCACGCCAAGGGCGGTGCCGGAAAAGGAATCGAGCCATGTGAGATGCCCCTCAAGCTCGCGGGCGGCGCGGACACCTCGCGCTTCGGCACGGCTCAGACGGGCGGCGGGGCGGTCATCTTCGGTCATGGGCTCTCTTGCAGCAGACACGGATCGCACCCACCCTAATCCATCCACGGGCAGAAGAAAGGCGTGGGCGCTTACACTTGCATACGTTCACGAATTGTTCGATAAATTGCGCATGGAGTTGCCTGTCACGTCCGATCTGATGCCCGGCCAGCTTTTGGCGCGGGGCGTGTGCCGCCATCTGTCCGGCCACGGGTTTGCCGTGGTGGAGGAATTCGTGCCCGAACGCGGTCTGCGGGTCGATGTCATGGCGCTGGGTCCGAAGGGGGAGATCTGGGTCGTGGAATGCAAATCCTCCCGCAGCGACTACATGAGCGATGCAAAATGGCAGGGGTATCTGCCGTGGTGCGACCGCTATTTCTGGGCAGTGGATCAGGCCTTTCCAACGGATCTGCTGCCTGAAGGCACGGGACTCATGATCGCCGACGGCTATGATGCCGAGATCTTGCGTATGGCACCTGAGGACAAGCTGCCCGCCGCGCGCCGCAACAAGCTGATCCGCAAGTTCGGGTTTCATGCCGCGCGCCGATTGCAGGGCCTGCGGGATCCGGGGGCGACGTGGCTTGGCAGATTGCCGGAATGAGCGTCGTCAGCGTTTGGTCTTGACCTTTTTCGCGGCCGCAGCGGCGGCGCGGAGTTCTTCGGCGATTTCTTCGGCTTCCTGCGGATCGAAATCCATCGGAATCTCGATCCCGTCAGCGAGGACAAAAAGCCTGACCATGCCTTGATCGGTCGGGCCGATCTGGAGGTTCGCCTCGATGTTGCGTTCGTCGTTGATGCCCATGATGCCGGTGCCGTCTGTCCGATCTGCCGAAGATCGTCGTGAGTTATCCGGGGCGCTCTTGATTTGCAAGCCACAGAGGTCTTTGATGTCGACATGGCAATCATGATGAAATCGCTTTGTCCCGGGGATGTGGACTGGTTGGTGGCGGAACATGGGCGGCTTTATGCGCGGGACGAAGGATTCGACGACAGCTTTCCCCTGTTGGTGCGTGAGATCCTCGAAGCTTTTGAGGCAGAACACGATCCGGCGTTGGAACGGGCCTTCATCGCATGGGAAGGCCAGCAGCGGTTGGGGAGCATATTCTGCGCGCGGCAGGACCGCGACACGGCCAAACTGCGGCTGTTTTTCCTGATGCCAGAGGCGCGTGGCAAGGGGCTGGGCAAGCGGCTTTTGATGGAATGCATGGGGTTCGCGCGGGACTGCGGGTATCGGCGCATGGTGTTGTGGACGCATGAAAGCCACCGTGCCGCCTGCGCGCTCTATGAGAAAACGGGCTGGCGGCTTGTCCGGTCGGACCGCAAGCGCAGCTTTGGCGTGGATGTGGTCGAGCAAGGCTGGGAAGTGGACCTGTAGGCGACGCCTATCCCGGATTCGCTCTTGCAATCGCGCAAAGCAGTTTGTATCCGAACATCCAGTGCCGCCTTAGCTCAGTAGGTTAGAGCGCTAGATTGTGGATCTAGAGGTCCCCCGTTCAAGCCGGGGAGGCGGTACCATTCTCTCCCACAGGTTGGTTTCTAGGCCGGTTCAGGCACGGACCCTCGCACTGTGTTGCCAGAGCATGGTGCGATGATCATGCGTGTGACATAGCTTTTGTCCATTAACACGTGCGGCATTTTTCACGGGCGTTTCTGCGCCCTTTCCCTTTCAGCGGCCGCCTGATGGATGCCCCCTTGGGAATCGGTAAAGACTGAAATTCATCCCGTGGGTTCATGTGGGGCATATAGCGACCATGACGGAGGCCATCACGGCGCCGACCTGTCTCCTTGAGCACATGGAGCATCGGCAGGTCGGAATGGATGGCGGAGGGCGTGCCCTCACCTTCGATCTGATGGGTTTGGATCGGGTGCTCCAAAGCAGCCCGCCCCCGATGCCGCGGGTGACCGATGGCGCGGGTCTGCGGGATCGTGTAACGGAAACCTTCGTGGGGCGCCGCCAAAGGGAGGAACGGATGGACTGGGACGAATTCGCCCGCTGGGGCGAGGAAATCACGCGATGGGGCGCCGCCTATCACACGGGTTTGCGGGAACGCCCCGTGCGGGCGCAGGTGACGCCGGGAGAGATCAAGGCGCAACTGCCGGCCCTTCCGCCCGAGACGGGCGAAGGCATGGCGCAGATCATGGAGGATTTTCAGCGGATCGTAATGCCGGGCCTGACCCATTGGCAGCATCCGCGCTTCTTTGCCTATTTTCCTGCCAACGCCGCGCCGCCGTCGATGCTTGCAGAGATGCTGGTGACGATGATCGCACCGCAATGCATGTTGTGGCAGACCTCTCCGGCGGCGACGGAGATGGAAGAGGTCATGCTGGACTGGCTCCGCCAGGCCGTTGGCTTGCCAGAAGGTTTCGCCGGAGTGATTCAGGACAGCGCATCCTCGGCCACGCTGGCGGCGGTGCTGGTGATGCGCGAACGTGCGCTGAACTGGGCCGGTAACCTGTCCGGGCTGACGGGGCAGCCAGCCGTGCGGATCTATTGCTCGGATCAGGTGCATTCTTCGATTGACCGGGCCGCCTGGATTTCGGGGATAGGGCAGGACAATCTGGTCAAGCTGCCGGTCGCGCAGGAGGATCCTTTGCGGTCGATGGACGTCTCTGCATTGAAGGCGGCGATCGCGGCGGACCGGGCTGCGGGGCACTTGCCCGCCGGTATCATCGGGGTGACAGGCGCCACTGGCATGGGCGCCTGCGACCGTCTCAACGACCTTGCCGATGTGGCGGAGTCGGAGGATCTGTATCTGCACGTGGATGCGGCATGGGCCGGGGCGGCGATGATCTGCCCGGAATATCGAGATCTCTGGGAGGGCGTGGCCCGCGCGGATTCCATGGTCTTCAATCCGCACAAGTGGCTGGGGGCGCAGTTCGACTGTTCGGCGCATTTCATTCGCAGTCCTGACGCGTTGCGCCAGACGCTGGCAATCCGCCCGGAATACCTGAAGACGCTGGGTGCCTCGGACGTGACGGATTTCAGTGAATGGTCGATCCCTCTGGGGCGGCGGTTCCGTGCGCTGAAGCTGTGGTTCCTGATCCGAAGCTACGGGTTGGACGGGCTGCGGGAGATGATCCGGAACCACGTGCGCTGGGCAGAAGGATTGGCGGACAGATTGGCCTCAGAACCGGATTTCGAGATTGTGAGCAGGCCTGTGCTTTCGTTGTTCACCTTCCGGCACGAGGGAGACGATGCGCACAACCTTGCTTTGGTAGAGGCGATCAACAGCGACGGACGCATCTACCTGACACAGACGCGGCTGGACGGGCGGGCAGTGATCCGCTTTCAGGCTGGCGCCTTCGGGGTCACGCAGGCTGACGTGGACATGGCGTTCGACACGATCACGCAAGTCGCAAGGCGGGGCGCCTGACCCCGCGGGCACGGGCGGTTCAACGGGCCGCCAACAGAGGTGGGGCGCCCGAGAGCCCACCTGGATGAGAGGGTGGTCGCGCCGCAAGTGGACGCAGCCGTCCGAAAGGGGGGCCGGTCACGCCTCCCGCCGCATCTCATCAAGGCGCCTTCGCCGACCGAAGCCGAGGCAATGGCTGTGTGATCCGCATCCAGTGTCTGAAACGGAAGCAGGTGTGGACCTTCAAGGGCGCCGGAAAAACCTGAATAGAGCAGCCGGTCTGTCGCATTGCGCGTGACGCCCGCGGGCGCGTGCGCTCAGCGCCGAAACGCCCTAGTCGCTTTCGACCGTGATCGTCTGGCGCAGCTTGTGCGTCGCCCGATCAAAGATCATGATCCGTTGGTCCGCGGTCACGATGGCATACCAGTCGGCGCCTTGCGTATAGGCCGTCGCAGTGGTGCCATCGGGCAGCGTGATCTCCTCTGGCAGAGGGGCACGGGCGTTGCTATAGCGATGCCAGATCAGCCCGACGATGCCGATGATCCCGGCAATCATCACCGCTGTGAGCACGGTCACCAGCACGCGCAGCAGGCGCAGGCCCGACGGTTCGGGCAGATCATCCTTTGGATCGGGAGAGGGCATGGATATCCTTCGCATCACGATAGCGGCCGATCCGCCGCCGCGCCTTGATAAGGCGCTGGCACGGGATGTGCCAGAAGAAGCTGCGCTTTCGCGGACCCGTTTGATGCGGCTGATCGCCGAAGGCGCGGTTTCGCGTGACGGCGCCATGATGCAAGACCCCAAGGCGCGGGTGTCCGAGGGGGACGTGCTGGAGATCGTCGTTCCAGAAGCCGAGGATTACGATGTCGTTGCGCAGGATATCCCGCTGACGATCCTGTTCGAGGACGAGGACCTCGTGGTGGTGGACAAGCCCGCCGGAATGGTGGTGCATCCCGCACCGGGCACGCCGGACGGGACGCTTGTGAATGCGCTGTTGCATCATTTCGGTGGCGCGTTGTCCGGGGTTGGCGGCGAAAAGCGCCCGGGCATTGTCCACCGGATCGACAAGGAGACCAGCGGCCTGTTGGTCGTGGCAAAATCCGATCGGGCGCATCATGGACTTGCGGTCCAGTTTGAAAGACACAGCGCCCGCAGGGCCTACCGGGCGGTTGCGCACGGGGTTCCGGATCTGGGAGATCCAAGGTTGCTGGGCACGCGTGGCGTGATGGCCGGACCGGATGGCGTGCTGACCATCACCAGCGGGTTGGCCCGGCACCGGACCGAACGGCAGCGGCAAGCGGTTTTCTTTGACGGGCAGGGCCGCCATGCCATAACCCATGTGCGCCTGCTGGAGCGGTTTGGCGCGCCACCCTGCCTGTCATTGGTGGAATGTCGGCTTGAGACGGGGCGCACGCATCAGATTCGCGTGCATATGGCCCATGCGGGTCATGCGCTCTTGGGGGATCCGACGTATGGCGGGCGGCGCAAACTGTCCGAAAAGGCGCTGGGACCGGCGTATGACGTTGCAAGGGGCTTTGACCGGCAGGCGCTGCATGCTGCCGAACTGGGCTTCGATCATCCGGTGACGGGCGCGCCATTGCTTTTCCAAAGCGATTTTCCGGACGACATGGCAACGCTTCTGGCCGCGTTGCAGGCCATCTGAAATCAGGGAGTGTTGCTGGGACGGCTCTTGCATGCCCGTGGTTTGGACCGCCGGTTATCCGTTGCTCGAAGACGCTCCTCTGGGCAGAAGGCAGCGCACGGCCGGTTCTTCCACGCGCATCGACAATGAGCCTGACTTCGTTCGGGCACATTTTTTGTAGTTCGGATCGCGCCGCAGCCGGGATAGAACCGACCTCCGGTGCGCAGATCCGCGGGGATCAGCAACCAGATACAAAAAGCGGGGCCGCGAAAATCTGAACGGGCGGGTTCATCAACCGCGGACGGCACAGCGCAAGCGCCGCCGGCAGGCCGAGGACAACGATGACAAGATACAGTGCGCCCGTCGTGCGAATAAGCGCGGGAGAAGGACGTCTTGACGTATTGCCCTTCCTGACGATCCCCGGGAAACAGCGCGATTACAAGCGTAAGTCATCATAAATGCAGGGAAAGCGAAATGCTGTATGCAAGAGCACATCAAATACGTGATCTCGCGCCGCTAACGTCTTCGTTACAAGGCGACGGTAAGGCTGACGTTTTTGGAACAAATGGTAAGATCTCTGCGTCGTCTCAGTGAGAGGCGGGTCTTGACTTGAGTCGGGGTGATCCCCAAGTGATGTTAAGCCTCGTAACATGGGGTCCAACCGGAGGGAATATCATGACGAATTACGCAAATCTGCCGGCGCCGTCACCGGAAGCGGGGCTGAGCCGCTATTTGCAGGAGATCCGGAAATTCCCTCTGCTGGAACCGGAAGAAGAATACATGCTGGCCAAGCGGTGGGTCGAGAATGAAGATACCGAAGCGGCCCACCAGATGGTGACATCGCACCTCCGTCTCGCGGCCAAGATCGCCATGGGCTACCGCGGGTATGGCCTGCCGCAGGCGGAGGTGATCTCCGAGGCGAATGTGGGTCTGATGCAGGCGGTCAAGCGCTTCGACCCGGAGAAAGGGTTCCGCCTTGCCACCTATGCGATGTGGTGGATCCGGGCCTCGATCCAGGAATACATCCTGCGCTCATGGAGCCTTGTGAAGCTGGGCACGACCAGCGCCCAGAAAAAGCTGTTTTTCAATCTGCGCAAGGCGAAAAGCCGTATCGGCGCACTGGAGGACGGCGATCTGCGTCCCGAGCATGTCCTCAAGATCGCGACCGATCTGGGCGTGACCGAGGACGAGGTCATCTCGATGAACCGGCGGTTGTCGGGGGGCGACGCCTCGTTGAATGCCACCGTCGGCTCTGAAGGCGAAGGCACGATGCAATGGCAGGACTGGCTCGAAGACGAGGGCGCCGATCAGGCTGGCGATTATGCGGAGCGCGACGAACTTGACGCGCGCCGGGCGCTGTTGGCCGAGGCCATGGACGTGTTGAACGACCGCGAAAAGGATATCCTGACCCAACGCCGCCTCGCAGAGCAGGCCGTGACGCTGGAAGATCTGTCAGGGCAGTATGACGTCTCGCGCGAGCGGATCCGTCAGATCGAGGTGCGTGCCTTTGAAAAGCTGCAAAAACGGATGCGCGAATTGGCGCAGGAACAGGGCATGATGGCCCAAGCATGAGCCATGCAGGTCCTCGGCAGGCGTCGGGTCACTCATTCTAGACACTTGCGGAACACTCGGGAGACGTCACGGGCGCTGTCGGCAATACCGGATCGGGCTGATGGGAGACAACCAGTCCCAAGGGTCGCGCCATTGCACGAGGGGTTCGGAGCCGGACCAGTCACCGGATACGGGAGCCCCGTGAGAAATGCGGTCCTTGGCAGGCACAGGGCATCCCGTCGACAGGCCAAGCTCTTGCCGGTGACCTCTCTGCCAACAGGTGATGCAGATCATCATGCATCTTGTGCCTGCGAAAGAGGCAGATAGGATAGACATTCGGAATTGAACCGGGTGCGGCCAAGGGGTGGATTTATGCGCGATCATGTGAACTGGGGAATTCTTGGCGCTGCAAACTTTGCGCGCCAACACATGGGACCGGCAATCCACATGGCGGGACGCGGACGATTGGCGGCGCTGGCGACATCCTCGGCGGAAAAGGCCGCGCCCTTTGTCGAGATGGTCCCGGGATTGAAGGTGCATGACAGTTACGACGCGCTGATTGCCGACCCGGACATCGACGCTGTCTACCTGCCCTTGCCCAACCACATGCACGTGGAATGGGCGCAGAAGGTCTTGGCGGCCGGCAAGCATGTCTTGGTTGAAAAGCCTTTGGCGATGGAGGTCGGTGGCTTTGACCCGGTGATCGCAAAGCGGAACGAGACGGGATTGCTGGCGGCCGAAGCCTACATGATCGTCCACCATCCGCAGTGGCAGCGCGCCAAGGCGTTGTTCGAGGATGGGGCGATCGGCAAACTGGTGAGGGTGTCCGGCGCATTTTCCTACGACAACCGCTCTGACATGGACAACATTCGGAATCGTGCGGAGACAGGCGGCGGCGCGGTACCCGACATCGGTGTCTACATCTACGGAGCGACCCGCTTCGTAACCGGCGAGGAGCCGGAGGAAATCCTGTCCGCAGAGATCCAGCGAGAGAACGGCGTGGATGTCTGGTCGCATATCACTGCGCGGTTCCCGTCGTTCCATTACACGGGTGTCGTGTCGATGCGGATGGCCCCTTGGCAGGACATGACTTTCCACGGTGAGGCGGGAGTGATGCGTCTGACGGCGCCGTTCAATCCGCAGGTCTATGGACCCGCGCGGATTGAGTTGCACCGTCCCGACAAGACGGTTGTCGAAGAGCGGTTTCCCGCAGCCAATCACTATGAACGGCAGGTTGCGGCCTTCAACGCAAGCGTTTTGGATGGGACGCCCTATCCCTGTTCGCTTGAGTTCAGTCGCGGGACGCAGGCGATGATCGATATGGTCTGGGCAAGGGAACGGGCTGCACGCTGACCTGATTTGCGACCGGGACGGCGGTCGGCGCTGTTTTGCCTGCGGCAAAAGGCGCCCCGCCCACCGTCCCCGGCGGCGCAGCGACAAGATGTTCAGCCGCCATCCCCTATGGATATCACGACTTTGCCGGTTGATTTTCGCCTGCGCAGAAGGTCCATGCCTTCCGCCGCCTGTTCCAATGGCAGGACGTGGCTGACGTGCGGCTTGATTCGAGCGGCGGCGTGCCACTCCATCAATTGATGCAGGGAACGGGTCAGGATCTCAGGTCGAAACGCAAGATAGCCGCCCCAGTAAAGCCCGAGGACGGAAAGGTTCTTGACCAGAAGGTGGTTGGCCTTGATTTGCGGGATATTGCCGCTGGCGAAACCGATCGTCAGGATGCGCCCTTCTGGCCGACACGACCGGAACGCGGCTGTGAACTGCTCTCCGCCAACCGGATCGAAGACCACATCCGCCCCGCCAAGCGCCTTCATCTCGGCGCGGATGTCACCGTCTGTGGCGTCGATCAGATGATCCGCGCCCGCGGCGCGCGCGGCTTCGAGCTTGTCGCGTCCTCGCGCGCAGGCGACGACGCGCGCGCCCATGAGTTTGCCGATTTCCACGGCGGTGAGGCCGACACCGCCCGCCGCGCCAAGGACCAGCAGGGTTTCTCCCGGTTGCAGTCTTGCCCGGTGATCGAGGGCAAGATGGCTGGTGCCATAGGCGATCTGAAAAGCCGCGGCATCTATCCATCCCATGCTGTCGGGCAGTTTGACGGCCCGCGATGCGTCAAAGCACCCGTGCTCCGCAAGACCGCCATGCCCGCCAAAGACCGCGACCCTGTCGCCGATGGACAGGCCCGCGACCCCGGGTCCGAGCGCCTCGACCAAGCCGGCGACCTCCATGCCCAGCACGAAGGGCAGCGCAGGCGTGTCCTGATAGGTGCCTTTCTGCATGAGAAGATCGGCAAAGTTCAGTCCACAGGCGGCGATTCGCACGCGAACTTCGCCCTCCGCAGGCTCGGGCACAGCGATATTCGCAACGCGCGGCGGTGCGTCATGATCGGTCAGGTAGAAAGCGCGCATGCGATCCTCCGGCTTGGCTTTGGCGCTTGAGTAGCGAAGATCCCGTTCAAGGCAAAGGTCGCGAGTGTGGCCGATCGGAGAAATCTGACCAATTCCTTACCATCGCGATTCAACTTTGTCGTGTTTCATGGGTGCGATTGATCGGTAATGGCGGGTTGTATGTCTTGATTTTTGCATTCGTTATGATGTACCACATTTGTCCATAGACGTGCAGGATGAAGTGGGTTCTGGGGTAATGGGGTACGGAACTCAGCTCATCTGGTCACACCCAATTATACAGGAAGACACAGATGGCGCATCCCGTTGATGTTCATGTCGGCAAGCGTATTCGACACCGGCGCTGGCTTGTTGGAATGACCCAACAGCAACTTGCTGAGCGTGTCGGTATCAAGTTCCAGCAGATTCAGAAGTATGAAACCGGTGCAAACCGTGTAAGTGCCTCGCGGCTCTGGGATATCGCGGACACATTGGAAGTCCCGGTCAGCTTTTTCTTCGAAGGTATCGAGACGGAGAGCACAGAGACCTCAGCCGCCGAGAACGTGCCCGCGGACATCATGGGGGACAAGGAGGCGCTGGATCTCGTCCGGTCCTACTACGCGATTCCGGAAAATCAGCGTCGCCGCCTGTTCGAACTGGCCCGGGTCCTGTCCGACGTCGCTTGAGCGTGTCCCCTCCCTGCTGTAGCCCGTGACAACGGCACAGGAGGGAAGGCATGGACAAGATCTCGACGTCGCTCATGCAAGAGTTGATCGACACCGCCGAATTGCTTGCGGATGCCGCCGGTCAGGCGATCCTTCCCTATTTCCGGAAACCCGGGCTTGTAAGCGAGAACAAGGGGCTCAAGGGCGCCTTCGATCCGGTGACAGAGGCGGATCGCGCCGCGGAACGCGCGATGCGGGAAATCCTGCTTGACCGGCGCCCGCAAGACGCCGTTCTGGGGGAAGAATATGGCCGGGTTGAAGGCACCAGCGATCTGACATGGGTGTTGGACCCGATTGACGGAACGCGGGGCTTTCTGTCCGGCACCCCGACCTGGGGCGTGTTGATCGCCTTGCGGGACAGGTCGGGACCACTATACGGGGTCATCGATCAGCCCTACACCCAAGAGCGGTTCCGCGGTGGGTTTGGCCTTGCGACTTGTTCAGGTCCGCATGGCAGTCGCTCGCTTGCGGTGCGTGCGACTGAGCTTTTGCAGGACGCCATCCTTTTCAGCACCTTCCCGGAGATCGGAACGCCCGACGACCGGGCCGGATTTGAGCGGGTGGCAGACCGCGTGCGGCTGGTCCGCTATGGAATGGATTGCTATGCCTACGCGCTTCTTGCGGCGGGGCACATCGATCTTGTGATCGAGGCAGGTCTAAACGCCTATGACATTCTTGCGCCCATCGCCGTCATCGAGGCGGCGGGCGGAGTTGTCACAAACTGGGAGGGCGGTCCGGTCCATAACGGCGGACGTGCGGTGGCGGCGGCGACCCCCGCACTCCATGCGGCGGCGCTGGAACGGCTCGGGGCGCGCGCGTGAAAGAGGTCCTGATCCGCAAGGCGGCGCATGTGCTGCTGATGAACGACGCGGATGACGAACTGCAGGACACGGATATCTTGCTCCGGGACGGTGTCATCGCCGCGCTCGGCACAGGACTGACCACGCAGGGCCGTATCGTCGACGCGGCATCCTGCGTGGTGACGCCGGGCCTCGTGAACACGCATCACCATCTTTTCCAATCTTTGACCCGCGCTGTGCCCGGCGGGCAGGACGCCTTGCTTTTTGGCTGGCTCAAGACCCTCTATCCGATCTGGGCGTGCTTTGGTCCCGAAGAGATCTTCTCCGCCACGCAGATCGGTCTGGCGGAACTGGCTTTGTCGGGCTGCACGATGTCGTCGGACCATCTTTATGTCTTTCCGAACGGGGCGCGGCTCGAAGATACGATTTTTGCCGCGGCCGAGGTGGGTTTGCGGTTCCATCCCACGCGTGGCGCCATGAGCATCGGCGAAAGCGACGGTGGCTTGCCGCCCGACACTCTGGTGGAAGGCGAGGCGGCGATTCTGGACGATTGCATTCGCGTGATCGACGCCTTCCATGATCCACGGGAGGGGGCGATGGTCCGGGTGGGTGTGGCGCCTTGTTCGCCGTTTTCCGTCAGTCGGGCGCTGATGCGGGACGCGGCCATTCTGGCCCGTGACAAGGGCGTGCGTCTGCACACCCATCTGGCAGAGAACGAGGAGGATGTCGCCTATTCGCTGGCGAAATTCGGCTGTCGCCCCGGTCAATATGCCGAGGATCTCGGATGGACGGGCGATGACGTCTGGCATGCCCATTGCGTGAAACTGGACGGGCAGGAGATTGATCTTTTTGCCAAAAGCCGCACCGGCGTCGCACATTGCCCCTGTTCCAACTGCCGTCTTGGCAGTGGCATTGCCCCTGTGCGCGCGATGCTTGATGCGGGCGTGCCGGTCGGTCTTGGCGTCGATGGATCGGCCAGCAACGACACCGGCAATCTGATCGGTGAGGCGAGGCAGGCCATGCTGCTGCAACGGGTCACGCGTGGCGCGGACGCCATGTCCGCACGCGAGGCGCTGCGCCTCGCAACCCGTGGCGGCGCCGACCTGCTGGGTCGGGAGGATTGCGGGCAGATCGCAATTGGCAAGAGGGCCGATCTTGCCCTATGGGATGTTTCGGGGATCGAGAGCGCCGGCAGCTGGGATCCTGCGGCGCTGTTACTGGCGGGGCCGCTTCGGGCACGCCACGTTCTGGTCGACGGCCGGCTGGTGGTCGAGGATGGTCGAATGGTAAGTTTCGACCTCGATCAGGCGATCTTACGGCAAAAGGGGCTGGCCCGCAGGCTGGCGGAAAAGATGTAGATGGGTGTCACTTGAAACGGGCGGTTTTCTGGCTGGCGCTGTGCCTGACCATGGCCGGTCCTGTCGAAGCCCAGCAAGTTCAGCAGGTCTTGAACGAAATTCGCGCGGACCACGGAAAAGGCCCGGTTATGCTGTCGGATCAGCTTGAACAGGCTGCCATGGCGCATGCATCTGACATGCTGCGCAACGGGTTCTTCGGGCATACCGGGTCCGACGGCAGCGATCTGCTGGTGCGTGTGCGACGACAGGGTTACCACGCCTGCTTTATCGCCGAGAACATCGCGAGGAGCAGACGTGACCTTGTCAAAGTGATGCGCGACTGGATGAATTCGCCGGGGCACCGCCGGAACCTGCTGCGGGCAGACTTGGCCAACTACGGTTTGGCGCGCGCGCAAGGGGGGATCTGGGTGTTGGTTCTGGGGCGCGACGGTTGCTGAGATGATCGCAACCTGCGCCTGCGGGCGCCGACCTGCGGCGCCCCCTCGTTTCGTCATTCGCGCCCGAATGCAGCCGCTGCACTATTCCGAAAGGCCAAGATGGGCCGCGGCAATACGGAACGCGGGGCAGATGTCCCGACACCGCGTCAGCGGCGTAACGGCATGTGCCGGTTGACGTCCTTATAGAGCAGATAGCGAAAGGGGTCCGGCCCTCCGGCATAGCAGGCCTGGGGACAGAAGGCGCGCAGCCACATGTAATGGCCTGCCTCGACCTCCACCCAATCTTGATTTAGACGATAGACCGCCTTGCCTTCCAGCACGTAGAGACCGTGTTCCATCACATGGGTCTCGGCAAAGGGGATCACAGCGCCGGGCTGGAGGGTGACAATGGTCACATGCATGTCATGGCGCAGATCTGCCGGATCGACAAAGCGCGTGGTGGCCCATTTACCATCGGTGCCGGGCATTGGTGTGGGTGCCACGGACTGTTCGTTGAGGATAAGGACATCCGGCAGCGGGACGCCTTCGACGGCCTCGTATAGCTTGCGGATCCAGTGAAAACGCAGCGTCTCTGTGCCGTGGTTGTGCAGGGTCCAGTCCGTCCCGGGGGGCAAATAGGCATAGCCGCCGGGTTCAAGGAGGTGGGTTTGCCCCCCGATCGTCAACGTGGCTGTCCCTTCGACCACGAAAAGCACGGCCTCGGCGCCTGCTTCGGTCTCCGGACTGTTCGATCCGCCGCCCGGCGAAACCTCCATGATGTATTGCGAAAAGGTTTCGGCAAAACCGCTCAGCGGACGGGACAAAACCCAAAGCCGGGTCTTGTCCCAGAACGGCAGAAGGCTGGTCACAATGTCCCGCATCGTGCCTTTTGGGATCACGGCATATGCTTCGGTGAAGACGGCGCGGTCGGTCAGAAGTTGATCCTGACCGGGGTGGCCGCCGTGAGGGGCATAGTATCGGGCTGTCATGCGGGCTCCTGCTTGGGGGGTATCTGGCGGGACAATGTCCCGATCCGGAGGAAGGGGCCAGTCCTCTTTGCAGAACGGCGGATCAGCGCATCCCTTGCAACGCTTGGGCCATCCAGCACTTCGAACAGGCGCTGCGGCGCAAACACGGTCGTGGACCCCTGTGCGCGCGCATGGATCCGACCCTGCGCAATGGGCTTCGAACGCGGTCGCGTCGACCGCCCTGCGCACCCGAAGCCTCCCCGGGAGGACGTGGCGCCGGGGTTGCAGGCGCGTGATCTGCCGGGGACTTTTGCCATTTTGCGGCGATCAGCGCAGTTTCTTTCTCGTGCGGCCAGGAAGGAGTGCCTCTGGTTCGGGACAGGCTGGGGCTTGGATGAGGTCAAATCCCTGCCGAAAGCGTGGTGACGGCCGGATCCGTGCGCGCCACCACGCGTCCGTTCGACACGACGCACAGCCGGGCGGGCCGCAGGCGAAGTGCCTCGATCGGATCTGGCGCGTCCAGCACGACAAGGCTGCCGCGCTGGCCGGATTCAAGGCCGAATTCGAGACCTAGGATCCGGGCCGGGGTCTGTGTGACCATGTCGAAGGCGGCGCGCATCTGATCCGGCGCCGTCATATGCCCCACATGCAGGCCCATGTGCGCCACGTCCAGCATGTCACCGGATCCCAGCGGATACCATGGATCGCGCACGCAGTCCTGACCGAAGGCGACCGTAACGCCCGCCGCGCGCAATTCGGGGACGCGGGTCTGTCCCCGACGCTTGGGGTAGCTGTCCATACGGCCCTGTAGCGTGATGTTGATCAGCGGATTGGGGATGGCGGCCACCTGCGCCTCCGCGATCAGCGGCAGAAGCTTGGCCACATAGTAGTTGTCCATCGAGTGCATGGACGTCAGATGCGAACCCGCGACGCGGCCCTGCAATCCGCAGCGGATCGTTTCGGCGGCGAGCGTCTCGATATGGCGGCTGAGGGGATCGTCGCTTTCGTCGCAGTGCAGATCGACGCGCAGGCCGCGCGCTGCCGCCAGTTCGCAGGCCGCCCGGACAGAGGCCGCGCCATCGCCCATCGTGCGCTCGAAATGCGGGATACCGCCCACGATGTCCACACCGGCATCCAGCGCGCGGATCACCTGTTTCTCTGCGCCCTCTGCCCGATACCAGCCATCCTGCGGAAAGGCGACCAGTTGCAGGTCCAGCACGCCGCGCAACAGGTCGCGCACTTCAAGCAGTGCCTCCACCGTGCGAAAGCCGGGGTCGGTCACGTCCACATGGCTGCGGATCGCAAGGATCCCCTTGCCCACCGCCTGCCGGCAGTAGGTCACGGCGCGCTCGACAATCTCTTCACGGGTCTGGAGGAGTTTCAGTTCGCCCCACAGCCCGATCCCCTCCAGCAGCGTGCCGGACTGGTTCACGCGCGGGCGTCCGTAGCTGAGCGTCGCGTCCATGTGGAAATGCGCGTCGATGAACGGCGGTGAGACCAGCTTGCCGGTGGCGTCGATGATCTCGGCGGCCTCGGCATTGATTCCCGGTTCCACCGCCGTGATCCTGCCGCCCTCGATCGCGATGTCCGCCTGTCGGCCATCCGGCAGCACACCGCCCTTGACCAAAAGATCCATGCCCATTTTCCTGCTCCTTCAGACGGTAATCACGTGCGATGCCTCGGGCGCCCAAGTCAGCCAGAACCGCTGTCCCGGTGCCGGATCGAGCGCCTCCAGTTCCTCCTCCGTCACCTGCGCCTTGAGTTCCTCACCATTGGCCCCCTCGAAATAGCAGATGATGCTGGTGCCGGCGAACTCCTCTGACAGGAACTCCGCGGGAAGCGCGGCCGCGTCCGGTTGATCCGCGCTGACCTGCATTCTGTCGGCTGCGACAACGATCTCCTGTCCGGCCTTGTCGCCCGGCAGGATGTTGTTGCGGCCCACGAATTCCGCAACAAACCGGGTTTTGGGCGCGCGAAAGATCTCCTTGGGTTTGCCGATCTGGGCGATTTCGCCCTGACCCATGATCACCACGCGGTCGGCCATGGCAAAGGCCTCTGACTGCGAATGGGTGACGTAGACAAAGGTGATGCCCAGCTCGCGCTGTAATCGGGTCAGAACGCCCTGCATCCGGATCACCAGATGGGCGTCCAGCGCCGACAGCGGCTCATCCAGCAGCAGCATCTGCGGTTCGGTCACCAGCGACCGCGCCAGCGCCACGCGTTGCCTCTGCCCCCCAGATAGCTGGTCGATGCGCCGGTTCTCGAACCCCTTGAGGCCCAGCCGTTCCAGCCACATCATCGCCCTGCCGTGGCTGTCCATCTTGCTGACGCCGCGCATCTTCAGCCCGAACTCCACGTTTTCCCGGACGTTGAGAAAGGGAAAGAGCGCCAGAGATTGCCAGACAAGGGGGGTGTCGCGCTCATGCGCGGGCACGTCGTTCATCACGCGGCCATCCAGCGTGATGTCACCCGCGCTGGGCGCCTCCAGCCCGGCGAGCATCCGCAGTGTAGTCGTCTTGCCGCAGCCCGAAGGCCCCATGATGGCAACGAATTCGCCCCGCCCGATGTCGAGGTCGATCCCCTTGACCGCCTCGAAGGTGCCATAGGATTTGCGGACGCCGGCAAAGCGGACAAGCGGATCTTGGTCGGTCATCGTGCGGTCTTTCTGAGGATAAGCAACTGGGCGATGATCACCAGCACCATGGAGGTCAGAAAGACCACGGTGCCGATGGCATTGATCTGCGGGTCGACATTGCCTTGCAGGATTTCGAGGATCATCACCGGCACCGTCTTGTTCAGGCCGGAGACGAACCAGGCGACGAGAAATTCGTCGAAGCTGACCGCCGCCGTCAGGCAATAAGCCGAGATCAGGGCCGGCAGGCAAAACGGGATGACGACCACGCGCATCGCCCGCCATGGCGAGGCGCCGAGGTTCCAGGCGGCCGCCTCCAGCGCGCTGTCCATCTGTTGCAGGCGCAACCGGCAGATCGCCATGGCAAAGGGCGCCCCCATCACGGTATGGGCGATCACGATACCGGTCAGTGTGCCCGACAGACCCAACTGCCGCAGCCACGCCAACATCGCCAGTCCCATGATGACCAGCGGAATGGTCGGCGGCAGCAGCGCGAGGGCCAGATAGGCGGTCTTGAACCGGAACCCGTAGCGAAAATCCGTGTAGGCGGTGACAAAGCCAAGGCTCGTCGACAGGGCCGCCGCGCAGACCGCGATGATCAGCGAATTGCCGAAGGCGGTCCAGACCTCCGGGCGGGAAAAGGCGGTCTGATACCAATGGGTCGTGAAGGAGCCGAGCGGCACGGTCGGGAACCGGTCCGAATTGAAGGAAAAGATCATCGAGGTGACGATCGGTGCAAAGACAAAGACGAAGATAGCCGCAAGATAGACGCGGAACACGAGATCAGAGGGTTTCACGATCTATTTCCTTTGCCGGTAGGCCGCGCCCACCGCGGCAAAGGCGGCGGCGAACAGGGTCACGATCATCATGATGGCCACCACTGCCGCCCGCGGCCATTGCTGGCCCGATTTCGTGGTGTCGATGATCAGGATCGACAAGGTCGGCGGTCTTGACCCACCCAGATAAAATGGGCTGACGAAGTCACCGAAGGACAGGATGAACGCAAAGACCGCGCCGATGATCAGACCCACCTTTGCCGCAGGCAGGATCACGCGAAACAGCGTGTCGCGTGGTCGCGCACCAAGGTTCCAGGCCGCCTCGATCAGGTTGCGGTCGATCGCGGCGAGGCTGAAGGTTTGCAGGATGATCACCAGCGGCAAGACCAGCGTCATGTAGCCGACCATCGCGCCAAAGCCCGAGTTCAGCATGGTGAACGGACCCAGGCCGCCAAACCCGATGACCGAATTGATCGGCCCGCTTTCGGCCAGCAATACCTGCCACGCATAGATCCGCACGAGGTAGGAGGTAAAGAACGGCACGATCAGGAAGAAGATGGCCCAGCGGCGCACCGTCTCCGACACCCGGAAGGCCAGCGCGTAAGAGGCCGGAAAGGCGATCAGGCTGGCAAGGCTGGCGGCAATGCTCGCGCGGATGAAGGTCACCCTGTAGGCGTCCCAGAAATAGCCCCGGCCCAGCATCCGCTCCCAGTTGTCGAAGACGAAGTCCGGCGTCATCCGGTAGTTGCGCACAAGCCAGAACGACATTGCCACCATCAGCAACAAGGGTCCGACGAAAAACAACCCTTGCCAGAGCAGCAAGGGCAGGCGCCAGACATAAGGATAGGCCGAGAAACGCTTTGCCATGCGGGGTCTTTCGATTGTGGGACCGCGCCATTCAGGCGGCGCGGTCCGTCCGTGTCGTGTCTCAGGCGGTCTTGTATTCCGACCAGAAGTCGTTCCA
The DNA here is from genome assembly GCA_964604565.1 of uncultured Rhodobacterales bacterium. Lineage (GTDB taxonomy): Bacteria > Pseudomonadota > Alphaproteobacteria > Rhodobacterales > Rhodobacteraceae > CAZRZN01. The sequence goes on along the minus strand of CAZRZN010000007.1, from coordinate 24,490 downwards.
GTCCTCAAGGTTCTGCTGGCGCGGGATGTCGCGCAAGAAGATGCGCTTGTCTTGCAGCAGCTTGACCGGGCTTTGCGCATGGCCCTCGATCAGGCCCGAGCGCTCCGCCTCGGCCGGATTGGCCTCCTGGATCGCCTTCCAGCCGGATTTTGTGGGCGACAGGCCGGGATAGGCCGCCATCTGGATCGAACGCACCTGTCCGCGCGGGCTGAGCATGTATTGGATGAACTTGTTGATGATCTCATGCTTGGTCGTGCCTTTGCCGATCGAATAGCTTTCGGTCCACTGGATGCCGCCCTCTTCGGGGATGACGGAGGCAACGGGCGCGCCGTCCTTTTGCAACACGCCGGTGATCCAGTCGCCGATGCCCGCCATGGCCTGCATCTCGCCGTTCTTGAGCGCGGCAAATGTGCCGCCATAGTCGAAATACCCGCCGACCTGCGGTTTCAGAGTAAGCGTCTTTTCCATCACCGCGTCCCACTCCGCCTCCGAAATGTCGAAGGGCGACGGATTACGATTGCCGTTGAGCAGGGAAATCTGCCCGAGGCTGGGCAGGTGCCAGTCGAAATGCCCCACCTTGCCGGTCACCTTCGGATTCCAGAAAGCATTGTAGCTCATCGCTTCTTCGCGCGTCAGCACGTCAGAGTTGTAGGACACGCCCAGCAGACCAAAGCGCACCATGACCGACCAGAGCTGATCTCCGGTCCAGTGACCGGGAAAGTTCTGATACTCTGCGTAGAAATCATCGAAGGGGAACAGGCTCGGGTCCATCTCTTCGATGTAGCCGGCGGCGTTCAGTTGCTGCACGAATTCGCCGTCCGACAGGATCAGGTCATAGGTGCCCGGGGGCGACTGCGCGATGAGGCCCAGCATGTTGTCGCCGCCCGCGTAGTATTTCGGCACGAACTTGACGTTGTTCTCTGCCTCGAATTCTTCGACCATGTCTGGCTCTGCATGGCCATACCAAGCCAGCATGTTGATCGTCACCGGTTCCTGCGCCCAGGCGCGGTTGATCATCGGGGTCGTCAGCGCGACACCCGCGGCGCCTGCCAGCAGGTTCCGTCTGGTCAGGGGGAGAGAGGACTTTTTCATGGAAGCTCCGTGTTGGTTTTATATACCGCAGGTGCGCGGCGCGATGCCGTGACTGCGGTCTGGCGCACAGTTTATTGGCAGATCGACAAGGCTGGGAAATTTCCAGTTTGTATGGTCATATTTCCAAATTTTATGGGATAGGTGGAATCTCTGCTTTTCGAATATGATCCAGGAGATGCTGTGCCAATCCATGCCCGGCATCGCTCAGGGCGGCGTGTTTGTAAAAAAGTCCGATCCGAAGCGGTGCCAGCGGTGGAAATCCCTCGTCCTGCCGGCCGATGCGCATCCCCGGCAGCAGGGTCGCCGGGGTCAGGGCCGTGGCGCCCAGCCCGGCCCGGACGCCGGTCTGCAATCCGGCGATGTCGCGCGAAATCAGGGCCGTGCGCCAGCTGCGCCCGGCCAGCCGCAGGGCGCTGCGCATCCGGTTCCCGTATTCGCAGGGATCCGGGTGCCGCAAAAGCGGCAAGGGTGCCCGCGGATCGGCGCGAAAGCTGTCCCGGACCGCCCAGAACGGCACGACAAGCGCGCTGTCGACAAGATAGGGAACGTCGCCCTCGGGGACGATGGCCACGCAAATGTCCAGTTTCTCACGGCTCAATGCATCGCGAAGATCTTGAGACAAAAGGCTTTCGATTTCGATCTTTACATCGGTATGGGTCAGGGCGAATTCCGTGATCGCCTCCAGCAGAAAGCTGTGGGAGAAATCCGTGGGCACGCCGATCCTGATCCGTCCGGACAGGGCCGCATCGCTGAAATGCGCAACGACATCGTCATTCAGGCGCAGCATCTGACGCGCGTAGGGACCCAGGGCCACACCGGCATCGGTCAGGGCGAATTGCCGCCCCGAAGTGAGGATCAGCTTGGTCTGCAAAAGATCCTCCAGCCGACGGATTTGCAGGCTGATGGCGGGCTGCGTCCGGCCAAGGGCGTGGGCCGCACGGGTGAAGCCGCCAAGATCTACGACCGTGACGAAGCTGCGCAAGAGATCGGTGGGGATGTTCGTAGCCATGTGATATATTTTTTCATTATGAAAGCATTGGAAATATAAATTTCCATGATGAGCGGCAATTTTGTAGCCTTGATCAAAATATCAGGGAAATCGAATGAACCGCCTAAAATTTAGACAGAACTTTGCTTCCGGCGCACCGGTTGTCACCCCGGTGATTCATGTTCTGGACGTCCGTCAGGCGCTGGCCAACCTGGACATCGTGGCAGCGGCGGGATGTCCGGGCGCATTTCTGATCAACCACGACTTTCCCAGAGACGCTTTCCTGCCCATTCTCGAACAGGTGCGGGCAGCGCGCCCCTACATCTGGCTCGGGGTGAATTTCCTTGGTGAACCGGGGACGGTCGCCTTTCCCATCTTGGCAGAGCTTGCGCGCGGCGGATGCCGCATCGATGCCTATTGGGCGGATGACGCGCGCATCGACGAAAGCGCCCGCCATCAGGCAGAGGCTGAGGAAATGGCCGGAATCCGCGCCGGATCCGGCTGGTCCGGGTTGTATTTCGGCGGGGTCGCCTTCAAGAAACAACGCCCCGTGGCCAAGGCGGATTACCGCCGGGCGGCCGAACGGGCTGCGCCTTTCATGGATGTGGTGACCACCTCGGGCATCGCCACCGGGCAAGAGGCGGATTTGGCCAAGATCGAAGCTTTTCGCAAGGCGCTGGGCACGGCCCCGCTTGCATTGGCATCCGGTATCACGCCCGACAATGCCGATCGCTACTGTGGCCTTGTCGATGTCTTTCTTGTCGCCACCGGGATCAACCGGACAGGGGACTTCTACAACATCGATCCCGCGCGTCTTGACGCGTTGCTGACCGTCACCCGCTCATATGGAGAAAACGCATGACCGATCCCAAGGGGCCTCGTACCGATCGTTGGTATCTTTCGCTGATGTCGCCCAACACCAAGGGGCCGCAGTTTGCGTGGCTCGACCCGACCTCCATCTATATCAACGCGGCCGCGTTCAATGATCTGCTGGACGATCTCTGTGCGGAACTGGAACCGGCGGAGATCGATGTCGTGGCCGGGCTGGATGCGATGGGTTTTGTTCTGGCGGCGGCGCTTGGCGCGCGCATGAAGCGCGGCTTCCTGCCCATCCGCAAGGCTGGCAAGCTTTGCGTCGACACCGACAAGGTGAGTTTCTCCAACTATTCCGGCCGCACGCAGGACATGGAGATGCGTCTCCCGGCCTTTGCGCCCGGCACCCGTGTGCTGCTGGTGGATCAATGGGTCGAAACTGGTGGCACGATGGACGGGGCTATCCGTCTGGTGGAGCGTCAGGAGGGCAGGGTTGCAGGGATTGTCGCCATTGCGATGGAACGCAACGAGAAGACCGACCTGTTCCGGCAAGACCATCATGTGGTAACCGCTGTGATGCCGGGGTCGTCGTGGCAGCACGAATGCAACGCGCAGCGGCTGTCCAGCTTTGCAGGATATGAGGCGCCCCGCACCTTTCCGACCGCGGGCCGCACCGCAGCCCGCTGACACCACGCAGGCGCTAAAATCTCCGTGGGGATCAGTGCGGGACCGAAGAAGATGTGAGCGGAGAGTTGTCGATTTTCATGACGGGTCCGCGACCGCGCTTGGTAAACTCGGCCGCGATCCGGGTCGTGGAATCTTCTCCCGCATTTCGCAAGGCGGGTTGCGGCCTAGGGTGCCTATCATGGGCCGCCACGCTTGGCGGATATCGCGGTCGGGGCTCTGCCCCCGCCGCGCGTTCCGCGCGTCTCCCCCGGAGTATTTATGGAAAGAAGAAGCGCCGGTCCTTGCCTTGACGGTTGCCGGTGCGGGTGTGTGTCTGATCTGAACGGAGTATTGAATGCCCGGATCGCCTTGGCAGACGATCAATCTGATCGCATGCCGAGGCCGTGGTGCAGGTCCGACCAGAGAGTGGCCATGTCCGTGCAGGCATCGGGGTCGAGTAGCAGCGCCAGGAGACCCTTGTCACTGCGGGTCAGGCAGATGGCCGGATCGCCCGGGGCTTCGGAGCGGAGAAACAGCGCGTCGTCCTCGGTGATTTCGTCGCGCAGGTTCGGGGACCGTGACAAAAGTGCCTGAACGCGATCCGTTACCTGCGTTGACAGGATGACTTCGGGTTGAAGCAGGCGCGGTTCCTCATTTTCGGACATACATGCCAGCAGAACGTCTTCTGCCGCCTCCATGAAACCGGCCAGCCTGTCGGGAACCGCACTTGCCATGGGTGCAAGCCGCAATGTGCGCATGAGCTGGTCACCGGAGATCCCGGTGTCCGTCGGATCCTGCGGACCCTCGGGCGGACCCACGTCGAACGAGATTTCCTGCCCGCCCGGAAAGACATGGCGCAGCAGATCGGCGACCGCGTTGACATCCTCCGCATCGGTAGTCCGGAGGGGGCGTCGCAACAAATTGGCTACGTTCCGATCCGGAAGGGCCACAGGGAGGTCGAGGATGCGCAGCAGGCCGCCGCCTGCCGCCGCGATCCGCAAGCAGGGGCAGTCGTCGACCTTTACGGTGAGCGAACGCGGCAGAATGCAGGTTCGGATCGTTTCGAGCACCACGCCCAACGCCGCTTCGGGGGACGCGGCGTGATGGCGTCGGGGCGACACGCCAAAGGCGGCGGTTCGCGCCAGAAGCGCCTTCAGTTCCGCGCGGGCCGCAACCTCCGACATGGTCAGTTTTCCATGCTTGCGGTAAAGAAAATCTGCGCCGCCTCGTCGATTGGCGCGAGATCCGCCCTCGGCCCGAAAAGGCAGCACAGCACTTCGGTCGGATCCTGCGTCGATCTCAGGAACACGCGGCTGCCGGTGGCCCCGGTCAGGATCGCCGAACCGGGCCAGCGGCCGGCGCTGTCGGCAAAGAGATCACGCGCAATCCTGCAAAGATCATCGAGGTGCTCTTGCCCCAGCTTGATGGCGCTATCGGTCATCAGGACGGTGCCTGTCGAGAGGTCGACAAGCGCCGCCAGTTCGCATGATGCGAAACCGGCACGGAAATGGGCAAGAGCGTCATGAGTCATGAGATAGGTTTTCCACCCTCTTTCATGATCATGGTCGGGTTAATTTGATGTTATGGTCGACGCGGAACGCGCGTGATTTGCACAGCCTTTCTTGGGACGCAACGCGCGCTGAGCCCGAGCATCCCGCATCGCGGGCGTTTGTGGACGACTCCGGCCGAAGGAGACGGGCGCAGACCCGCGGACGGCGGCCTTGCTCGATCGGGCCGAAGACTTCAGTTCCGGATATCCCGAGGCCCGCCCGATCCGGATTCTACGTTGTGCGCACTTCGCGTCGTGCCCTCGGGCTGCCCTCCTTGCCGCGGATAATGCGCCGCGGCACGATCTTTCCCGGAAAGGTTTCGGGTTCATACCTTGTCGGGGGAGGGGGGGCGGCGGCCTTGCCGGAGGCCGCGGGTGCCGTCGGATGCACCTCGCAGATTTTGCCCCCCTCCAGGGCGGCACAAAGAAATCGCACCAGTGCCGCGGCGCCGGTCTCTTCGAGCACTTCCTCATCTTCGCGCCCGGCGATCGCTGCGGGGAGTGAAATCGGCAGAACCTCTCGGAACAATGGGCCGGCCTCCGCCCGAACCCTCGCCAGGACGCGTGCGCGGTCCCGGTCGCTTTGCATCATGTCCATACGGGTGACCAGCAAAAGGCTTTTGGTCCAGAGCTGTGGCGGGACCTGCTCCCACAACGCCGCTTCGGATTGGCGCCAGGCTTGATTGGCGGGTGTGCACCAGATCACGAGGTCGGTTTGCGACAAGAAGGCCTGCCAGAAATCCGGGACCATGTTCGGGTCGGAGGTTCCGGGCATGTCGATCAGGTCGCAGGCATGCAGAAAATCCGCTTCGAGGCTGACGGAAATCATGCGGCTGTTCTCGGGGCGGGCCGCGCGCCAGTCATCGAGGGGCAACGGATCCGTTGCCCCATCCGCCGCTATACGCTGGGCGGCCGGGGGGCCCAGCCTGTACCAGACCGGAGGAAGTTGCGTGGCCGTGACTTGCACCGGAGAGCTGTCCTGTCCCAGAAGCAGATTGGCCAGCGTGCTTTTGCCCGCGCTGAATTCACCCATCAGGGCGATGCAGGGTTTTCGGTCGTCGGGGTCGTGGGTAACATCATCATGCATCATGCTGAGGACCTCAGGGTTGCGGTTGTTTGGTCGGGACGGCGGTCGGTGCTGCGGGCGCGCGGATTGTCTGGGGCCGTCGCGAGGCCGAGAACGATGTCGCGCTGGTTCTGGACAAATTCGGCGAGGGCCGCGCGCAAGGCGGTTGAAAAGGGCAGCGCGCAATCGGTTTGAAGCGTTTCCACGATGGGCAGGGTCTCTTCATGGATCAGATGGGCGAAATCCTCGGAAAAGGCCTGATAGCCCCGCTGACGACGCCAGAATCGCACCCACCAACTGCCTCGCAGGTCCAGTGCGATGGTCTGGCCCAGACCCACAGGCACGGGCGCCGCGGGAATCGGCGGCGGCAGGATGCCGGGGGCCTCTGCCGGCAGGCCAAAGGTATGGCGATAAAGCGCGTCGATATCCTGTGCGGCGGACTGCAGGGCCTCGTTGCCGGCCTTTCCGGCGCCTTGGGCAAAAACCTTGTAGGCGGTGCGCAGCAGCATCCGAAGCCCGGAGGGATCATAGGTCCAGACCTCTCCTTCCCCGTATTGCTCAAGATGCTTGACGAGCGATCCCGTCGCCCGTCCAAGAAAGGCACGGCGGGCATTGTCGGTGCGTGAACCAAAGGCTTCGTGAACCTTCGCGAGCTTCGCTTCCAGCGCCGTGCAGGCCTTGTCCTCGATCTGGTCGAACCGCTGGGCGATCTCTTCCGGCGCAAGGCGCGCGGCCTTCAGGTCGATCCGGTCAGGCTTTCGCGCGGAGGTCTGCGCGGCGAGGCCCGCACGCAGGTTGCCAAGGGCGGTCGCCAGAGTGTCTTCGAGCCGTTGGCCCGGACCTTGGGTGATGCGGGCCGCGATCGCCTCTCCCAATGCGGGAACGCCGGAAAGGCGCCAGATAATCTCACGCGGGGGAAGCTGAGCGAGGTCGCCATCCACATGCGTCTCTGCCCAGGACACAAGCGCCCGCGCGCTGGCATCGCCCAGATTGTCCAGTGAGCCGCCGGTCGCGTGATGCGCCCAGTAGCCGCTGCCGAACAGGATCTCTGCGTCTTGCGGGCCATCGAATTTTGCCAGCGTCTTGAGAATGCTCTCCCGGATTTCCGGCACGGCGCGCACCGGGTCCGCAAGGTCGTCGATCCGGTTCACGAAGATGAGGACGTCGCGGCTCTTGACGTTGGAGATCAACCGGATCAGGCCAAGGTCAACCGAGGACAAGGCCTGTTGTGCCGATAGCACCACGACGCACAGACGACTGCCGCGCAGCGCGTTGATGGTGATTTGTTCGCGGATCATGAAGGTGTCGTTCACCCCCGGCGTGTCGCGGATGCACAAGCCCAGCGGCAGGTCCGGGCCGGGGAACCACAGATCCGCGGATTTGGTGATGTCGGCAAACCGGCCCTGGTCCGGATTGCCGCCGGTTTCTTCCCAGAAATCGTCGCCGAGGCAGACATAGCGCTGAATCAGTTTCTCGTCGAAAGTCTCGTAGTCATGCGTTTGTCCAAGCAGCATCTGGAACTTGCGCCCCAAGCGCGCCTTGGATTTCTCGCGCATTTCATCAAGCTGCTGGCGGACCCTTTCCAGCTCGTCCTCGGCCCCGGCGCGCGCGGCGATCTCTCCCACGCGGCCGCCCTGACGGATCAGATGATCCCATTCCTCGTTGGTGAAGAACCGGAAAGCGGCCCGCCGGTCCCCGGGTTTCAGATGTGGTTGCAGATGCAGCGACGTGACCACCGAGGTCCATGGATTGACGTCCGCGGGCAGCAGGTCGGGCCAGCCGACCATGGCGTTGACCAACGTGGTCTTGCCCGCTTTCACCTGTCCGATCATGGTCACGCCCGGCTCGAATTCTCGTATCTGACGGCGCAGGTCGCGGGCCTGATGAGCGATCGAGCTTGCTTCGGATCGGCTGATGTCCTGCAAGTCGCGGTCGATATGATCCAGCCGCTCGGCCAGGGGCGCCAGCCCCTCAAAGGCCGACAATGGGGCCGCGTCGCCGGATGGCGTTGCACCTTCTCCGTGTCGTATCTTTTCCGGTTTCATCTTGTCATGCCTCGGTCTTTTTTTGTTATCGTCGTAAAGTTGCCCATGCTTGGGTCATGCGGCGAGCCGCTCCTCCATGTCTTCGCGCAGTTGCAACAGCAGTCGGGCCGCATCGGTCACTTGTGCCGGCCCGCCCTCGAAACGCAGCAGGAGCGCCAGATCGCGGGCCTCTGAAATCTGCGCAACAAGATCCGGCCATGTTTCTTCCAGATGGCTCAGATCGCAGGCGCGCTCGGCGAGCCGTTCAAAGATCTGCTCGAAGGCGATCAACTGGCTGTCTGGTTCCGATGCGCTGTCCGCCAAGTCCTGACGAAGGCTCTCTGCATCCTGGCGCACCGTCTGAAACAAGCGGGCAAGTTCGGACGTCGCCGGGCAGGGGGCACGTGTCACATGCGAAGGGGCCCGATCCGGGGGCGCGCTGGGTGAAACGGCAGGTGGCGTCACGTCAGGGACGGCGGCGCCTTCAGGTTCTCCGGGGGGGGGCGCACGGTCCGGTCTGGCCGCACTGTCGTGGTGCCGCAGGAAAAGTTGCGCCGCATGAATGTCATGCGTCGTGGCCTCGTCGATGACCGCGGCAAGATGATGCTCAAACTCGGAAAACCCCGTGAGATTGTCCCGGTTCAGTCCAACGCCAAAGGATGTTTCGAAACCGTCTTCCGGGGCAGGTGGGTGGTTCATTGTGTCGGTGAAGACCAATATGGCGTGGTTGCGCAACGAGTCCGGCGCTTCGTGCCAGACCTTCTGCTCGAACGGGGTCCAGCCCTGTGAACACCAAAGGATAAGATCCACGCGCGGCGCAGCCCAGGCCATGCAGGCCCGCAGGTCGTCGGCATTGGCGTCCGACGCGAGCATCAGCAACACCCGTCCCGCGAGCGCCGGGTTCGGGGTCGCAATCCGCAAAAACGCGGGCTGTTGGCTCAACAGGGTCTGCTGCGGCAGGCCCGCGATTTGCACGAAAGAGCCATCCGCCAGCATCGCATGGGTTTGCGCAGACGTCCCCTGTGACACTTCCATGGTGGGCCATGCGCCTTGTGGATCAACGACCATGGTGTCACACAAGGCGTTGAGAAGGCGCCGCTTTCCACTGCCCGGCAGGCCGAACAAGCCAATCCGGACCGGGGCGCGCAACTTGTCCAGCAGGGTCTGACACTGCGCCTGCGCCTTGGCGGCAAGGCCGCCTGCCTCCAGCAGGCTGTCCAGTCTGCCGATGGTAGCGGCTTTCAGGTTCGCCGTGCCGGTCATAGCCGGGCCTTTCCCGCCGGGGACATCCCGAGCGGCCAAAGGCGCCGAAGGAGTGCCGCGATGCCGGGACCGATTGTCTGAGGGACCGGCGGGACCCGGCCGGGCGCGGGGCGCGCCTCTGCCATGCGGATCACGACAATCGAGACATTGTCCTGATCGGGCAGGTTTTCGCGGCGCACCTCGGCGAGCAGGGCGCGCGCGACGGCATCGCAGCCCTTGTCGCGGGCCTTGCGCGTCAGCGCGCCGATCCGGCCGTCGTCAAGCACGTTGAGCCCGTCGCTGGCCAGAAGGATGACGTCGCCCGGCAGCAGCGGCACCGCCTCCTCGGGGCAGTCGATGCGCCCGATTTTCTGACCTGTCACGGCCGAAGTCAGGCAATGCCGGTGCGGATGGGCGCGGGCGGCGGCCGGGTCCATGGCGCCGTTGCGCACCATCAGGTCCAGCTGCATCGCCATTGAGTGGATTTCGTTCAGGCGGTGCAACTCATCGCCGCGGCACAGATAAAGCGGGCTGTCCCCGACCGAGATCCAGCGCAGCTGACCATCCGTCACCGTGACCGTCAGCAATGTGCCGCCGGTGTCGTCGCTGATCCAGCCTGCGCCGATATGCTGTTGCAGACGCCTGTTGGCACTGTCGAGCGCGCCCAGAAATGTTTTCTGCGCGGCCGATGGATCACCTTCCGGCCGCGCGGCGGCAAGGAAAACCTCTCCGAACATTTCGCTGACGAGAATGCGGCTGGCAAGATCGCCGTCGTCATGGCCGCCCATGCCGTCCGACAATACCGCGAGGCCCGGACCCCCCTGGGGAAATTGGGCGATCACGGCGTCTTCCTGTCGGAGCCGGTCCCCGATGTCCTGCGCGGACGTCCCTTCTGCGATCAGTTCAGCCATTGTGGCGCTCTGGTCCTGAATTGTCTGCCCATGAAAACGAACCCGTGCAGAAGGCGACGAAACGCAGGACGGTCTTGCCGATCTTGATCGTGTCCCCGTCGGTCAACTCTTCTGTGGTGAGCAGCGGCTTGTCGTTGTGGCGGACGATGTTCGTCTTGCCACCGTGGCCCACATAGGCGCGGTTTTCCTCGTCGTCATAGGCGATGGCCACATGCCGCTCACGCGATATGCTGGTGTCGCCAAAGTCGAGAGAAACGGTTTGATCCGCGTCGCGTCCAACGGTGGACAGTCCGGCAGTCAGGGTAAAGGACGCACCGCGCCCCGGTCCCTCGATCACCACGATCCAGCCGATTGGAAAACGGGGATCGTTCGTTGCGGCGGCAGCGGGGGGCGTGGCGAAGACGTCGGGTGCGACCTCATCGGCATGAAACCCCAGAAGCCGGGTCTTTACCCGCTGGGAGGACGGAGGCCGTTCTGGCGCGGCGGGCTTCGCAAGACCGGTGGACCCCTCCATCGGTGCGGCCGTCATCGGGGGGGCGGGTCGATCCGGCGCGGGCGGCGGGATGTCCGGAGCAGGGCGCGGATGCGCCCCCGCGACGCCCGGCGTGGCAGGTAGATCGATATCCCAGACCTTCGGTGGCGCAGAGGGCGCACTGGGCGCGGTGGCCTGTGGCTCCGTTGAAGGGAGGACGCGGACCTCCCGCGAATTCCATTCGCGTCTGGGATGTGGTTGCGGGCGCTCTGGCCTGGGGACGTGGTTGCGCGCGGCGCGCGCATTTTCAATGTCGTAGTCTGTGGCCCGCGCCAATGGCGGCGGATCCCTGTGACCTGCCGCAGGATCGAAAGATGCCTCCGGTCCGGCGTCGGGATCCTGCGGCGATTGATTTGGCATGTCCTCGCCGATGCTTCCCGAGCTCGGTCGCCTGCGTGCGATGATGTCCTTGAAGCCCCGCATTGTCTTGTCACCTTCTGTCAGGAGTTGGACTGAATGGCCTGCCGTGTGCTGCGTCCTGTCCAAGGCAGGAGGGCCGTCAGTGAAAAGCGTCTGGTCCGCGGCGCGGACGGCAGGTCGTCCGCCGTGGCGGCGTCCGGTCCCGCGTCGGTCTTTTCCGCAAGCTTTTCCTTGGAGTCTCGGCGCCATTGCGCAGGGTCTTCGTTCAGGATGGCCCAATATTCCCGTTCCGCGGCGCGCTGCGCCTCCAGCTTTTCCATTTCCCGGTCCTTGCGGCGTATGTAGGCGGGGCGGTCGCTGCCGTTTTCGGCGTCTTCGGCGATGGCGAGGTGATTGCTGGCGACAAGCTCGGCGATCTTCAGGTCGATCTCCGGATCGACCGGTGTGGCGGTCGCGGTGGCTTGGGATCGGCCGGTCAGCACCTCCAGCCACTGCTGCGCGCTTTGCAGGCGATCCTTCGCGAACAGGCTCAGACATCGGTCGATCGATCCCAGAAGCCTGGGGTCATAGGCCGGGAAGCGACCTGCCAGAGGTTGATAGGGATCGGTTTTCTGTTCTGCCACCGCGGCGAGGCGCAGGCTGCTGTTGGGCGGCGGATATCCGGTAATCAGATGCACAAAGGTGGCCGCCAGTGCATAGAGATCGCTGGAGGGCGACTGCGGGCTGCCGGCGATGTAGAATTCCTGTGGCGAATAGCCGTCCTTGACCGTATGGACCCTCGACAATACGCGGCTTGCCTGCGTCGCGCTTTGCCTTGCGGCGCCAAAGTCGATCAGGACCGGCGTCCCGGCCGTGTCCAGCAGGATGTTGTCGGGTGAGATGTCGCGGTGCAGGATACCGTTTTGATGCACGTAGCTAAGTGCCTGCAACAGAACCACCGCAAGCTCCTGTATGGCTGCGGGGTCAAGCGCGCCGGGGTTGGTGTCCATGAGGTCGAAAAGATCCATGCCCTCCACGAAATCGAGCGCCATGTAAGCGGTGCCATTGGCCTCGAAGATCTGGTGGACGCCGACGATGTTGTGATGCTGCAACTGCGCGAGGGCGCGCGCCTCCTTCTGGAACAGCTCGACCGCGCGGGTGAAATCTATGTCATAGTTCTGCGACCGCAGGCGCACGGCCTCGCCTGCGCGGCAACAGATCGCGTTGGGATAGCATTCCTTGATGACGACCTTGCGGCCCAGGCTGTCGCGCGCGAGGTAGGTGATCCCGAAGCCGCCGGAATTGATGTATTGCTCAACATGATACTGGCCATTGCACAGGTCGGTGCCCGGCGGCAGGCCATCCCCGAAGTGCACGGAGGCGTCAGAGGGTTCAACGTTCGTCTGATATGTCATAGCGATCCCTCCGATCTTGGGCAGGTTTGGCGCCTGATCCGTTTGACAGGTGTCTTTCCGGCAGGTTTCAGGTGTTTTGGGCCACGTCATGAGCACCTCCGAGATCACCAAGGGATCCGGGCTGGCGGGTGTTGGAATAGGGGCGAAAATGCGCCGCTTTTGTCGAATGATATTAAAGATTTATACTAATGAGCCGGGTCATCGCGATGCGTGACCTGTTCCTGCCTCGGGGGGGCCGGAGACGGTGTGGTTCCTCGCCCCCGCGAACCCGGCTGGAAAAGGGGGGCGACACCGGGTCGGCCTTCGACTTGTATGCGTCCATTCCAACGGAGATGCGCTGGAACGCCGTGCCGCGCGCGCTGCTATCGAGCCGTCTTGTTGAAATGTTTCAGCGGTTTCGCCTGAACATGCGTGCGCGACGGCGCGTAACAGCGTCTAATCCAGCTTTTCGGCGTCGCGCCGCCGCCGCTGGTTCAGCCGGAGAAAGATGGCGGCGCCAAGGGCGATCGCCACGGCGATCGACGCCAGAAGCCCGGACCAGTCGGTGACGATGCGGGTCAGTTCGTCCAGCCGCGTGCCGAAATAATATCCCAGCATGACATAGGTCGTGACCCAGATCGTCTCACCGGCCACGTCCCAGAGGGTGAATCGCCACCGTTCCAACCGCCCCGCTCCGGCGATCAGATTGACCCACGGCCCGAGGGGCACCACAAGCCATGTGGTGAAGAACACGGCAAGGCCGCCCCATCGGTGCACCATGGCGCGCGCCCGTTCAACCAGCGCCTCGCGTCGGGTGCGCCGGGCAATGGCGTCGATCAGCGGCGCCCCGCCCCAGCGGCCGATATGGTATCCGGTCTGATCGCCCGCGATCGCGGCGGCCCATGCGGTGAGCAGGACCTGCCAGAACACAAGATCCCCCGCCGCGGCAAAGGCACCGGCGGCCAGCATGACCACCGCGGTCGGGATAGGCACCGCAAGACAGGACAGATAGGCCGAGGCCGCGATCATCAGCAGCCCGTAGTTTGAAACGAGACCGAACAGGGTATCGGTCATTCATTGGCCCCGCGGTAGATGGCAATGGCCGTCTCAAGGTCCGTGATCAGCATGTCCACCGGAACGCCGCGTTCCTTGGCCAGTTTTGCCAGTGTGACGCGGCGGCCTTCTCCGTCACGCTCCAGACCCAGCGTCGCGGCCACGAGGTCCGGCGGCACGGTCCAGGAATGCGCGACAAACCGTGGCGTCATCCAGCCTTGGATCGGGACGTCCGCGCGTTCTGGATCGGTCCAGTAAAGCGTGTCCAGCGTCAGGCGCGCGGCGAAGAAAGCCGTAAAGGCCAATGCCGCCACGAGGGCAAGCGTCAGCACCGGCGCCCTGCGCCAGAGCCGCAGTATCAGGGTTGGTCGGTCCTCGGCCATACGGCCCCCTTCTGGCACAGCCTTTCGTCCATTCCGCTTGGGCGATTTCGCCCGGGATGACAAGGCTCACGGCGCCTCCCATGGCGGTTTGGGCGCCGTTCCGGGGCTTTATGCGTTGTCCGTGGGCCATTTTGGCGCTTTGGTGCGGCAGCCCGCGCCCGGCGCAACAGTGGTCTGTCGACAGGACGCGGGCGGTCTGCCATGCGATCACGGCAGAGGTGAAACGCCTGCGGGAGACAAGGGTATGCGCACATTGGAAACCGGGATTGCCGTTGTCGGAGCCGGCGTGTGTGGACTGGCGCTTTGCGATGCGCTGAGCGCACAAGGCCACAGCGTCACGCTTCTGGAGGCGCGGTCACGGGTTGGCGGGCGCGTGGAATCTTGGGCCGAGGGATCGCATCGCTACGACACGGGACCGGCCTGGATCTGGCCGCACAATCATCGAATGTTGGAGCTTGTGACGCGCCTCCACCTTCCGCTGATGGAACAGCATGCCACGGGCAAATTGATCTTCGAGGATCGGCAGGGAGGGGTTCAGCGCAACCTCGATATCGCGACCATGGCAGGCGCCCTGCGGGTCCAGGACGGCCTTGCCCGTCTGCCCGAGGCAATCGCAGATGGCCTGCCCGACGGCATCCTGCATCTGGGGCACCGCGTCACGCATCTGTCCGCTGAGGGGGAAGGCGTCCGGCTGTCGGGAACGTCGGAAAGAGGGGCCTTTGACGTGATGACGCAGCAGGTGGTGCTTGCGCTGCCACCGCGGCTGGCGGCGACGGAGCTGATCTTTTCGCCGAGGCTGGAGGACGCGACGCAGCGGTCATTGAAGGCCGTTCCAACCTGGATGGCCGGGCAGGGCAAGCTCGTGGCGGTCTACGGGCGGCCGTTCTGGCGCACGGCGGGGTTGTCCGGAGATGCGATCAGCCATCGCGGGCCGCTGGCCGAGATCCACGACGCGTCCCCCATGGCCGAGCCAGAGGTGGGCGCGCTCTTTGGCTTTGTCCATCCCGATGTCCTGCGCGCCGGTCTGACCGAGCCGGACCTGATCGCGGCGGCGCTGGAACAGCTCGGGCGGTATTTTGGCAAAGATGCCGCATCCCCGCAGTCTGTCCATGTCAAGCTTTGGTCAGAGGACCCTTTGACCGCAACATCCGACGACCGTGCCGCCCCGACCGAACATCCAGTCTATCGTCCGGTGCCTGTGCGGGGCACAGCCTGGGCCGGGCGCCTCTTGCTTTCCGGCTCGGAGACTGCGGCAGAGGATGGAGGGTTTCTCGAAGGGGCGCTTGCCGCCGCGGAACAGACTCTGGCAGAGATCGGCTCTGCGTCGGCGCTTGCGCAGGATGGCAGGCGGCCGGTTTCGCCATAAACAGGGGCAGGGCGCGACCCAGTGCCGGGCTCGGTCAAAAGCCACGCCGACCTGATTGTCCACCACCGATCCGGCGCGCCCCGACCGGATCAAGGCAAAGCGTCCTGCCCCGGTTTCCTTGGCGCTCCAAGGCGGTTAAAAGACCAGAAACAATCGCGGTGCAGGGCTGCGCCGGCAATTCGAGGACCTTGAACATGACACGCAACGGCGGACAGCTTCTGGTCGACTGCCTTCTGGCGCTGGGCGCCACCAAAAGCTTTGGCGTCCCGGGCGAGAGCTATCTTGCCGTGCTGGACGCGTTGCATGACACCGGCGGCAAGCTGGATTTCGTGCTATGCCGCAACGAGGGCGGCGCGGCGTTCATGGCGGCCGCCTGGGGCAAGCTGATGCGCAGCCCCGGCATCTGTTTCGTCACGCGCGGCCCCGGCGTGACCAATGCCTCCATCGGGATCCACACGGCGATGCAGGACAGCGCACCCATGTTGATTTTCGTGGGACAGGTCGGCACCGACATGAAAGGGCGCGAGGCTTTTCAGGAAATCGATTACCGCGCGGTCTTTGGCAGCATGGCGAAATGGGCCGTGGAGATTGATCAGGTGGACCGCATCCCGGAAATCCTTGCCCGCGCGTGGAAGACCGCGCTGACGGGGCGTCCCGGTCCGGTGGTGATCGCGCTGCCGGAGGATATGCTCACGTCGCTGACGGAGGCCTTGCCCGTCTCCGGTCCTGCCGACATTCGCGAACCCGCGCCCGATGCGGCCACGATGCAGGCGGTGGCCGTGCATATGCGGTCCGCGCAGCGCCCGCTGATCGTCATGGGCGGCTGCAACTGGACCGCTGAGGGCCGCGCCGCGCTTCAGGCCTTTGCGGAATCCTCCGACATTCCGGTGATCGTGGCCTTTCGGTATCAGGACCAGTTTGACAATTTCTCCCCGGTTTTCGCGGGCGAGGCGGGGGTGGGAATGCCGCCGCATGTGCGCCGCCTTCTGAGCGAGGCCGACACCATCTTGGCCGTGAACATCCGGTTCGGAGAGATGACAACCGATGCCTACAGTCTGCTGTCGGTGCCCGAACCAGCGCAAAAGCTGATCCATGTGCATGCCTCTGACGGGGAAATCGGCAAGATCTACACCCCGGTGCTGGGTGTGCAGGCCGGGCCGAATGCCTTTTGCGCCGCGCTCAGCCCGGTCGCGGGCGGTTGGGGCGCGTGGCGCGCTCAGGCGCGCGCGGATTATGATGCCAGTTTCGACGCGCCGGCGCAGCCATCCCCGGTGGATATGGTCGCGGTGATGGCGCATCTGGCCGAGGTGCTGCCGGAGGACGTGATTCTGACCAACGGCGCGGGAAACTTTGCCGTCTGGCCGAACAAGTTTTTCCGTTTCGGCCCCAAGGCGCGGCTGCTGGCGCCTCAGTCGGGTGCCATGGGCTACGGCTTTCCCGCCGCGATCGCGGCGCGGGTCGCCCACCCGGAGCGCCGCGTTGTCTGCTTTGCCGGGGACGGCGATTTCCAGATGACGTTGCAGGAACTGGCAACGGCGAAACAGGCCGGGGCGCAGCCGATCGTTCTGGTGCTGAACAACGGCATCTACGGCACGATCCGCGCCCATCAGGAACGGCACTACCCGGCGCGCGTCTCGGGAACCTCGATGGAAAGCCCGGATTTCACGACGCTGGCGCAAGCCTACGGGTTTTACGGTGAGCGTGTGGAGGACACCAGTGATTTCCCCGCCGCCTTCGCGCGGGCGCTCGCGTCGGACACCGGGGCGGTGCTGGATCTGGTGATTTCGGATGAGGCTCTGACGCCAAGGCAGACCCTCAGCCAGATGCGCGCCGCGGCACTGACGCGAAAGACGGGATCGTGAGTGCCGCGCCGGAACCGCGCCGACGCAGGTCATGGACCGAGGAGCAGGGTGATGCGCAGTTTGCGGTTCACGGTGTTGCAAAACATCCGGAGGCCGGGCTGTGCTGCCTGCGCCGGCCGGCCATGCTGAGGGCGCTGTGCCGCCGCAGCGGTGGGGCGCCGCTGTCGGGCGCGGCGCTATCCTCCCGATGGGTGGTCCGGGGTCGGTTTGGCCAGACAGGCGCCCGGCCGGACCGCCAAGTCAGCGCAACAGCCCACGGCACCTGAGGGGAGAGCCATGACCCAACTGCCGAAAAAGCATCTGTTCGAACTGCCCGACGGGGTGATCTACCTGGACGGCAATTCGCTGGGCCCGCTGCCCAAGGGGGCGGTGGCCCGTGCGCAGGACGTCATGACCCGGGAGTGGGGGGGCGATCTGATCCGCGCCTGGAACACAGCGGGTTGGATGGCGCTGCCTGCAATGGTGGGGGACCGGCTGGCGGGCTTGATCGGTGCGCCCGCAGGATCGGTCGCCACGGGGGACACGCTGTCGGTGAAGGTCTATCAGGCCTTGGCCGCGGGACTGAAGATGCGTCCGGAGCGGCGCGTGATCCTGTCGGACGCCGGTAATTTTCCCTCTGACCTCTACATGGCGCAGGGGCTGATCGGAACAATCGACAAGGGCTATGCGCTACACACGCCCGCCCCCGAGGATGTCGCGGATCACATCACCGAGGACGTGGCCGTTGTCATGCTGACGCAGGTCGATTTTCGCACCGGGCGCATGCATGACATGCAGGCGATCACCGAAAAGGCCCATGAAATGGGGGCTGTCATGATCTGGGATCTGGCCCATAGCGCTGGGGCGGTCCCGGTGGACATGACCGCCTGCAATGCCGAATTTGCCGTGGGCTGCACGTATAAATACCTCAATGGTGGCCCCGGCGCGCCGGCCTTCATCTACGCCCGGCCCGATCTGGTGGCGCAGGTGGAACCCGCGCTGGCAGGCTGGCTGGGTCATGAGGCGCCTTTTGCGATGGAGCCGACCTATCGTCCCGCGATGTCCACGGAACGTCTGCGCGTCGGCACGCCGCCGATTCTGCAATTGGCGGTGCTCGATGTGGCGCTGGATGCCTGGGATGGGGTGGACATGGCGGATCTGCGCGCCGCCTCTGTCGCGCTGTGCGAAAGATTCATCGCCGAGGTCGAGACACGCTGCCCGGCGCTGCGGCTGGCCTCGCCACGGGATCCCGCGCTGCGCGGCTCTCAGGTGTCCTTTGCGTTCGACCACGGCTATGCCGCGATGCGCGCACTGATCGACCGGGGCGTGATCGGGGATTTCCGGTCGCCGGACATCATGCGGTTCGGCTTTACCCCGCTGTATCTGGATGAGGGCGATGTCGTGGCCGCCGCGGAGATTCTGGAAAAGGTGATCGGGCAGGAGCTGTGGCGCGATCCGGCTTATCAGACGCAGTCCCGCGTGACCTGACCCAAACCGCCGGGCGATATGCCGAACGGCGGCCCGCGCCAGCGCTGGGGCTGTTCAAGGCGTCTGCGTGGCGGCGGTTCGCTGGAGGCTGCGTCCTGCGGATCCGTGCACTTGTCGGCAGCCCGGGGGCCATCCTGTCGCAAGGCCGACCTGCGTCGTTCATCCGGCGGGGCAGGGTTCCGGCGCATCATGGGCGGACAACGTCCGGACGGGGGCAAATCTGTCCTGTCCTGCCGCCCGCGCTGACGCTGTGCCCCGCTATCCGGCATCCCGTGCCGGTTCCGGCAAGACCACGCCGCCCGAGAGTTCGCTGATCTCGCGGGCCGCTGCGGCCACCCTTTGGCCCAGATCCGCGATCCGCGCGTCGTCGAAACGTCCCGTGGGACCGGAGACAGAGATCCCGGCGCAGGGCTCCCCACGTTCGTTCAGGATTGCCGCCCCGACGCAGGACATTCCGGCATAGCGTTCCTCGCAGTCGTGTGACCATCCACGTTCCGCGATGGTGTGCAGATCGCTGGCCAGCCCGGACAGCGTTACATGCGTGCTGGCGGTGAACGGGGTGAGCGTCATGTTTCCAAGCTGTGTCCGAAGGGCCTGGGGACGCAGCGCGGCAAGAATCGCCTTGCCGGTGCCCGAGGCGTGCATGGACGTGCGCGTGCCGGGCGGGAAAAAGGCACGGATCGGGTTCGGTGTCTCCACCTGACCGACAAAGACCACTTCGGCCCCATCGGGCACGGCGAGGTTGGCGGTCTCGCCGGTCTCCTGCATCAGGCGGCGCATCACCGGCCGTCCGACCTCGATCACGCTGTTGCGTTTGAGATAGGCGGCACCCGTGCGATAGGCTTCCAGACCGACAGCCCATTCCTGCCGTTCCTCGTCGAAATTGACAAAGCGGTGGTTTTGCAGCGTGGTCAGGATGCGATGCGTGGTTGCGGTCGGGATCTCGACCTCGCGGGAAAGATCGCTGAGCGTGGTGCTTTCCTGTCGTGCCAGCACCGTCAGGACGGCCAGCGCCCGGTCGAGGGATTGCAGCGTCCCGGCTGAACTTTCCTTGAACTGGGACTTGGGCCGCCCCCGGGGGCGTTTGGCGGTCGTCATGGCGCAGGCCTCTTTGAAAAAGTTTTTCGCTTTGTTGATGAATGTAGGAAGTGAGAAACTGAAAGGCAAATTTATTCAGATGGTTGCAAGGTTTTTGAGGGGAATGGAAATGGTTTTCAAGAAAATTGCTCCGTGGGTGTCTCTAAGGGATAAGGATTGCAGCAAGGAGACAAGCCCATGACTGACCAGAACCCGGTTTTCATTCCCGGCCCGACCAACATGCCCGACAGGCTGCGCCGTGCCATGCAGGTGCAGACGCAGGATCACCGGGCCCCCGATTTCATCGAGACCTTTGCGCCGGTGTTGGAAGACACGAAGAAGGTCTTTGCCAGCACGCAGGGTCAGGTTGTGACCTTCCCGGCCAGCGGCACGGGCGGCTGGGAGGCTGCGGTCTGCAATACGCTCAGCCCGGGTGACAAGGTGCTGGTGGGCCGCTACGGCGTGTTCAGCCACAAGTGGATCGACCTGTGCCAGCGCCACGGCCTCGACGTTCAGATCGTTGACTGTCCGTGGGGGGCCGGCGCGCCGGCAGATCGCTTTGCAGAGATCCTTGCCGCCGACAAGGGCCATGAGATCCGCGCGATCCTTGCCACGCACAACGAAACCGCGACCGGTGTCCGGTCTGACATCGCGGCGGTCCGCCGGGCGATGGATGCGGCCGATCACCCCGCGATGCTGTTTGTCGATTGCGTCAGTTCGCTGGCCTCCATGGATTTTCAGTTCGACGCATGGGGCGTGGACATTGCCGTGTCCGGATCGCAAAAAGGTTTCATGCTGCCGACGGGCATGGCCATTCTTTGCGTCAGCCCCAAGGCGATGGAGGCGATGGAAACGGCCAAGCTGCCGCGCACCTTCTTTGATTTCCGCGACATGATGAAGGCCAACGCCACCGGCGGCTTTCCCTATACGCCACCCTTGCAGTTGATCTTCGGCATGCGGGAAAGCCTGCACATGCTGTTCGAAGAGGGCTTGGATAATGTCTATGCGCGTCATCACCGCCTTGCAGAGGGGGTGCGTCAGGCCGTTTCCGCGTGGGGATTGAGCCTTGTCGCCCAGTCGCCCGACCTGTATTCAGATACTGTGAGTGCCGTTTATGTGCCCCAAGGGTTCGACAGCAACGCGCTGACGGACCACGCTTACCGCGCTTACAAGGTCTCCTTTGGCGTGGGTCTGGGCGAATTGAACGGCAGGGCGTTCCGCATCGGCCATCTTGGTAGTCTGACGGATGTCATGGTGCTGTCCGGTCTGGCCACGATAGAGATGGCCATGGCCGATCAGAACTATCCGATCACGCTTGGCAGCGGGGTTGCCGCGGCACAGGAATATTTCCGGACCAGCAGTGCGGTTGCGCTGAAGTCCGCGGCCTGAGGAAGGGAAAGACATGCTCGACGCGATGACCTTGGCAGAGGCGCTCACCATCGAGGACATGCGCGCGGCGCATGAGCGCATCAAGCCCCACATCAACCGCACGCCGGTGCTTCGGTCCCAGTATCTGGATGACCTGACCGGCGCGCAGCTTTTCTTCAAGTGCGAGAATTTCCAAGAGGCCGGCGCCTTCAAGGTGCGCGGTGCCTGCAACGCGGTTTTCGGACTGGACGACGCGGCGGCGGAACGCGGCGTCTGCACGCATTCCTCGGGCAACCACGCGCTGTCCCTGTCCTACGCGGCAGGCCGCCGCGGCATTCCGTGTAATGTGGTGATGCCCCGCACCGCCCCGCAGGCCAAGAAGGACGCGGTGCGCCACTACGGCGGGATCATCACCGAATGCGAGCCCTCGACCACCTCGCGTGAGGCGGTGTTTGCCGAGGTGCAGGCGGCGACGGGCGGCGAATTCGTCCACCCCTACAACGACCCGCGCGTGATCTGCGGGCAGGCGACCTGTTCGGCCGAATTCATCGAACAGACCGACGGGCTGGAGATGATGGTGGCCCCCATCGGCGGTGGCGGCATGATCTCGGGCACCTGCCTGACGCTTTCGAACCTTGCCCCCGACATCAAGATCGTCGCGGCGGAGCCCGAACAGGCAGATGACGCCTACCGCAGCTTCAAGGCGGGGCATATCATCGCCGATGACGCGCCCGAAACCATCGCCGACGGTCTGAAAGTGCCGCTGAAGGAGAACACCTGGCATTTCGTGTCGCATTTCGTGACCGATATCCAGACGGCCTCGGAGCAGGAAATCATCGACGCGATGAAGATCACCTGGAAACATCTGCGTATCGTGATGGAGCCCTCCTGCGCGGTGCCCCTTGCAGTCATCCTGAAGAACCCCGACTTTTATCGCGGCAAGCGCGTGGGCGTGATCGTGACCGGCGGGAACGTCGATCTCGACAGGCTGCCCTGGCTGGCGGGCTGACCCGCAGCACGACGTATTGACCCATGGGCGGATCTTCTGCCCAGGGACCCACACAAGGAGCGAAGAAATGAAAGACGTGACCAATCTGGACGATTTCGAGGTCGGCTTCGACATTCCGGCCGCCATCGGCATGGACGAATCCGAAATCCAGACCCCCTGCCTGACGCTCGATCTCGACGCGCTGGAGCGCAACATCAAGAAGATGGGCGATTATGCCAAGGCGCACGGGATGCGCCACCGGGTGCATGGCAAGATGCACAAATCAGTGGATGTCGCCCTGTTGCAGGTCGAACTGGGCGGCGCCGTGGGCGTCTGCTGCCAGAAAGTGTCCGAGGCCGAGGTCTTTGCCCGCGGCGGCATCAAGGACGTTCTGGTGTCCAACCAGGTGCGCGACCCGGCCAAGATCGACCGTCTGGCGCGTATGCCAAAGCTCGGCGCTCGCACGATCTGCTGCGTCGACGAGGTGGCCAATGTCGCCGATCTGTCCGCAGCGGCGCAAAAGCACGGCACCGAAATAGAATGTCTCGTGGAGATCGATTGCGGCGCCGGTCGCTGCGGCGTGACGACCACGCCCGCCGTGATCGAGATTGCCAAGGCGATCGATGCGGCCCCCGGGCTGAAATTCGCGGGGATCCAGGCCTATCAAGGCGCGATGCAGCACCTCGACAGCTATGAAGAGCGCAAGGGCAAGACAGATATCGCCATCGCGATGGTCCGGGATGCGGTCGATGGTCTCAAGGCCGAAGGGCTTGAGTGCGATATCGTCGGCGGTGGCGGCACCGGATCCTACTATTTCGAGTCGAACTCCGGCGTCTTCAACGAACTCCAGTGCGGCTCCTACGCCTTCATGGATGCGGACTACGGCCGCATTCTGGACAAGGACGGCAACCGCATCGACCACGGAGAATGGGAAAACGCGCTGTTTATCCTGACGTCGGTCATGAGCCACGCCAAGGCGGACAAGGCCATCGTCGACGCCGGGCTCAAGGCGCAGTCCGTCGACAGCGGCCTGCCGGTGATCTACGGCCGCACGGATGTGAAATACGTGAAATGCTCGGATGAGCATGGCGTGGTCGCGGATCCCGACGGCGTGCTGAAGGTCAACGACAAGCTGAAGCTGGTGCCGGGCCACTGCGACCCCACCTGCAACGTGCACGACTGGTATGTGGGCGTGCGCAACGGCAAGGTCGAAACGCTCTGGCCGGTGTCGGCCCGCGGCAAGGCCTACTGAGATCGCATCGGGGCGCCCGTGCGGCGCCCCGCATGCCGCGCAAATCAACGACAGGAAAGATGAAAGACATGCCCCAGGCAAGCGAAGGTCTCGTGATCGTAGGTGAGGCGGACTGCGCCCGGCTGGTTGGCCGCAAGGACGCCTTCGAGGCGATCGAGGCGGTGTTTGCGGCGATGGCAAAGGGGGATGCCTATAATTTTCCTGTCATCCGTGAGGCCATTGGCTATGCCGACGCGCTCTATGGCTTCAAGTCGGGCTTTGACCGCGCGGGCAAGGTGCTCGGCCTCAAATCCGGCGGTTACTGGCCGGGCAACGCCGACAAGGGCCTCACCAACCACCAGTCGACAGTGTTCCTGTTCGACCCGGACACCGGACAACTGGCGGCACTGGTGGGCGGCAACTATCTGACAGCGGTGCGCACGGCGGCCTCCTCTTCCGTTTCCATCGCGCATCTGGCCCGCAAGAACGCCAAGGTTCTGGGCATGGTCGGCGCCGGACACCAGTCGCAGTTCCAACTCCGCGCCGCCGCGGAACAGCGTGATTTCGAAAAGGTCGTGGCTTGGAACCCGCACCCCGAGATGCTGCCGCGCCTCGGCGCCGTGGCCGAAGATCTGGGCCTGCCCTTCGAGGCGGTCTCGCAGGAAGACCTGTGCGCGCAGGCGGATGTGATCATCACCATCACCTCGGCGTTCGAGCCGCTCCTGATGAAGGACTGGATCAAGCCCGGGACACATATCGCCTGCATGGGCACCGACACCAGGGGCAAGCAGGAGGTGGATGCGGCGCTCGTCGCCGCCGCCACGGTCTTCACCGATGAAATCGCCCAGTCCATCACGCTGGGCGAGACCCAGCATGCCATCGCCGACGGCAGCCTGACCGAAGACCGGATCACCCCCCTTGGGGCCGTCATAAACGGGGATCATCCGGGCCGGAGCAGCGAGGCGGAGATCACGCTATTCGACGGCACCGGCGTCGGTCTTCAGGATCTCGCCGTGGCCTCTGTCGCGGCACGCCTCGCCGTCGAGGACGGATCGGCGCAACGCGTCACCTTGTAAACA
>CAZRZN010000006.1:41420-47710 GCA_964604565.1 uncultured Rhodobacterales bacterium | reverse complement strand
CATTGCAGACCCACCTTGGCACACTGATGCCGTCGGGGGGCGGTCACATCATCAACGCCGCTCGGATATAGACGTGGACGCGTTACCGACCTGTTGAAAAGAACAGCTGCGTCCGCAGTGACGCCGCAAACCTGAAAACTGCCATTGGCAAGATCAATTGCCAATATGCCAATCTCTTACAAGGACGCCTCCCTCGCGCTCCGGTTCCTACGAAACCGTTACGGCACATTCGATGCCTTCGCGTGAGGGCATCCACCGCATCAGTTCAGGGAGCCGTGCGGACTCTTTCCCGGTCAATCCAAATCCAGACGCATCGTCGCCATGCCGCCGCGCTGTGAGAGTTCCTCATATCCGGCTGCTCTGTAGGCGTTCAGCGCTGGCGCATTGTCCAATTCGCATTTCAGCGTGACGGTCAGGGCCTGAAGGCTGCGGGCGGCATCCTCCACGAGGGCGGCCATCCTCGCGCCGGCGCCACCGCGCAGGTCCGGATCCAGATACAGGTAGGTGAGGTGGCGCACCTCCGGGCCGACGCCGACGCGCAGAGCAAAGAAACCGACGTCCCGGTCTGCCTGATCCACGATGTAGAAGGACGCGTCATCGGGTTCCGCAAGCCATTTTTCCTGCCATTCCAGCGGGTCGAACGGATGCTTGGCGTTGGGGTTCACCACCGACAGATCCTCCGGGTCGGTCAGCATGCGCGACAGGGGAACAAGGTCGAAAGGCGCGTTCATACGAAGCTTGAGATCGCTCACGGGATGGTCTCCTTCGGGCTGCGTAAAGCTGTGTTACCTGCCATTGCCACAATGCGGGTGCAACCCGACGGCGATCGACGGACGTTCGGCACGCCCGGGGACAAAACACATGTTCCAATGGATGCGTTGCAGCAAAAAGCGAAAGGATCGCGGGAATTTTGGGTTCCGACCCAGGTGGCCCTGCGGTCCGAGGCGCCCGTGCCCGGATCAGACTACCTCTATCACGCCCTTGTCTATGGCAAGGACATAGCCGCGCCGGGCGATATTCTTGACCAGCAACTCGCTGACGATCTGGTTGCCCAGACCGTCGCGCAGACGCTTGATCCGCGTCGCGCCCGCCGCCTCGTCGCAATCGGCCTCTGACCGGCCGGAGATTACGGCTTCGATCTGCACGCCGGTCAGCATTTCGTTGTCCAGCCGGGCCTCTGCCAGCACGGCAAGCGTCTCCATCATCGCATCGGTCAGTTTGAACCCCATGGTGTTCAGGTAGACCGTGTTTTCGGCGCGCGAGATGATCAGGGAACTGACTTCGATGCCGGAGCGTTCGATCCGCGCCATCCGGCGGTTCAGCAGAACCAACAGGATCAGAAACACGAGCGCCGCTACCAGCATTGCCGCGGCAAAGACCAGCAGGACGAAGATCACCATCCTGTAGCTGGCCAGCGTGTCGGAAAAGGCCGTCCCGCTTTGCGCGAGGATTTCCAGCAGCTTGACCTCGGCCTGGCTGGTAAGGGTATCGTTCTCGACAAAGATCCGCTCCACCCGCGCGTTGAAGGCATTGGCGTCCGGCAGTGTCAGCATCAGCACCGCCCCGGCGACTGCCAGCAGCGCCACGATGGCGACGGTCCCCAGCGCGACGACGCGCGCGCCGGAACGGCGGCTGTCAGTAACGGAGATAGAATTGACCGGCATTGGCTCGCTCGGAACTGGAAGGTGGTGAGGAGTCGACTCGCACCACATTCAAGAGCGTCCAGCCGTCAGAGGCAAGCCGATTGGCCGCAATGTTTCCCGCGTCCCGCGCGTCCGGGCAGTCGCCACCGATCAGCAGGACACCGAAATGCAGGCGCAGAGGATCGTCCTGCTTGGCCTTGTAGGTCACGTAACAGTCTGCCGCGGCGGCACCGGGCAGGGCCATCGCAAGCAGCAGCGCAAAGGGCGCCAAGATGGCTGTGACGGTTCGGGACATGAGCGTGCGGGATGCGTGGAACATGCGGACAACTTGCGATGAGACGCGCGGAAATTCAATAACGATAGGGGCATGCGGCCCCGGTTATCCGATAGCGGTCGCCCGTTATTGCGCCACAGGGTTTCAGAGCGCGACGGTATGATTTCGGCTGCGCCACGGACCGCGGCTTTCCCGAAAGACATAATACCGAAAGGATCTTTCTCATGTCTGCACGTTTCATGATCGCCATGCTCAGCGCCGGCGCCCTGATCGCCACATTGTCCACCGCGTCGCCCGCGACTGCGGGCAATAACGACAATCTGAAGAAATTCGTGGGGGCCGCCGTCGGTCTATACATCCTCGGTCGCGCAATCGAAAATCACCGGGATGACCGCAAGGACCAGCGCGCAAAACCTCGTCATGCCGGCAACGGTCATTGGAAACACGATTATCGCCAAAAGACCCACACCGATCGCCGCTATGACCGGAGCAAGCAGGGATCGCTTGGCCATTGGAAGTATTCGAGGTCGCACAACTGGGGCCAGGGGCGTCACGGCGGGCCTTCGCGGCACTCCATGGCTGCCAAATGATCATTCACGGCGTGGGGATCCGCGCCCGGCCATGCCGCTTGACGGAGTAACGCAGCAGGCCGCCCTCATCGGGGCGGCTTGCCTGTTCTGGGTCTGCCCTTTCCGACCTTGAGGAATATACTGAAAGACGGGTTGCTCGGCGCCCTTGGGCTGTGACCCTACCTCCTGTTCATTCCGAACGTGCGCGGGGTTGGCGCGACCGCGGTATTCCTGTCCCTGTGTCTTGAATACCTATGTCCCGGACAGGCCGGTGATCTGTTCCACGCGACCACGGGGCTGCGCCGGCAGGTCAACGTCCCGCGCAAGAACACTCTACCCTGCTGTGCCGTGGCAACCCCAAAGGCCGACTGCGGTTGAACCCGTTTCAACCCTTCGCCATGGCCCGTGTCTTTCGTGACCCGCGTCAGGCACCTGCGGATGGTCCGCCAGAAGGGTCTTTCCGGTGAAGTCCTTCGGACAAGATCTTGTCCGAAAAGGCCGCGCAGATCTTGCGCGGCACGCATCCCTCCACGGATTGCCCGCACCCGGGATCGGCTTTTCCTGACGCCGCCCTTCCGTCATCCGTTGCCGGGTGGCCCGCCGTCTGGCGTGGAAAATCCCAAAGTAAATATTTATCTCTTTGAATGTGTGGTGATCTGGATCAAGGTTCCGGACATGCCATTGCGTTAGGTGGCGACCGAACGCCGGTATCCACCGGCATGAATGCATTCGGGAGCCTGCCACGATGACATCTATTCGAATGCGACATCACGGTTTCCGCTTCGGCTCTCCGGCAAGTTCCGGCCCTGCCCCGAAACCGGTGGGCGCAGGCCGAACGGGACCGGTTCGCCATGACTGACCGATCCTTCATGTCCCTTGTCATGCTGATCCTCGGGCGGCTGCTGGCTGTGGCAGTTCCGGCGGTGTTCGCGTTCGGGCTGTTGGTCTGGGCCGGGTTTCTGAAATCTGAACCCGATTCGGTGGAACGCGGGGCCAATCCGCGTCCGGTGCGCGTGCTTACGCTGCAACCTTTGCCTTTCACGCCGCGGGTATCCGGCTATGGCCCGGTCGAACCGGCCAAGGAATGGCGCGCGGTGGCGCGCATCGACGGAGAGATCCTCGAAACCCACGAAGGTCTGTCAAATGGGCGCGTGGTGCCGCGGGATGCCTTGCTTTTCCGGATCGACGGGACCGAACTGCGTCTCGCACTGGCCCAGATAGACGCGCGGCTTGCCGCGCTCGATGTTCGGGACCGGACGCTGGAGGCGAGCCGCGCGATTGCCCGGCGGGACTATGACCTTGCCGAGGCCGACCTTGCCCGCAAGACCGGTTTGCGCGAACAGGGCGCGGTCAGCCAGACGGTCGTCGAACAGGCCGAACGTGCCGAACTGAGCGCGCAATCTCGGCTGACCGATATCGCAAACCAACTGGCGCTGAACGCCGCCGAACGGGACGTGCTGAGGGCAGAACGGGACAGCGCCGAACGAAACCTGATCTTTACCGAGATTCGGGCCCCTTTCGAGATCCTGATCGGCGAGGTCTCGGCCGATCAGGGGCAGGTGGTGGCACGCGCACAGACCTTGCTGACCGCAGAGGGGGTGGACCAGGTCGAAATCGCTGCGCAGGTGCCTATCGGGCGCCTCGGGCCGCTTGCCCGCACATTGGGCGGCCTTGACCCGCGCGAAACCTTGTCGGCCACCGTTGTCCTTGCGATGGCCGGGGAAGCGGTGCGCTGGCCGGCGGAAATCTCTCGGATCAGCGAGGGGATCGACCCCCGCACGCAGAGCGTTGCCGTCATCGTCACGGTGGACAATCCGATGGGTCAGGCCGTGCCGGGCACCCGCCCGCCGCTGCGTCGCGGCATGTTTGTCGAGGTGGTGCTTGCGGCACCGAGGATCGAGGCACTGGTTGTCCCGGCCGCAGCCGTCTGGGGCGGCGAGGCGTTAGTGGTGGATGCGGAGAACAGGATTGCGCGGCGCAGCGTTGAAGTGGGCTTTGCGGTCGACGGACTGGCCATGATCAGGGACGGGCTGGCGTCCGGCGACAGGCTGGTGGTCAGTGATCCGGCGTTGGCCGTGGTCGGCATGACGGTGACGCCGATCGAGGACACCGACCTTGCCGCAAGCATCGCGCGCCGCGCCGCAGTGGGATCCGACCAGTGATTGCCTTGTTCATACGCCACCCGACGGCGGCCAACATCCTGATGCTGGCGGTGATCGTGCTGGGCCTCGCGGCGGTTCCCGCCTTGCAACGTGACACGTTCCCCGTGGTGCCCCCCTCCGAGGTCGAAGTGCGGCTGGCCTATCCCGGCGCCAGCCCGGCCGCGGTAGAGCGCGGTATCTGCATGATCGTCGAGGATCCGGTCCGCGCAATCGAGGATTTGGCCCAACTGACCTGCGAAGCCCGCGACAACCTGGCCGTGCTGACCGCCGAAATGGTCGAAGGCGGCGACATGCCCGATTTTGCCGACGACGTGAAGGCCGCGGTGGACGGGGTGACCGGCTACCCGGCCGAGGCCGAGGCGCCCGTCACCCGCGTTGTCGAACGCACCGCCACCGTGGCCACCATCGCCGTCACCGGGCCGGACGATCCCCACGTCCTCTTTGCCATCGCCGATGAGCTGGCAGAGCGGCTGATGCGCGATCCAATGATCGCGCGCGCCACGGTCGGCGGCTTTTCCGACCGCCAGATAGAGGTGGAGATCTCGAATATCGCCCTCAGAACCTATGGGCTGTCGATCACGGATGTCGCCGCCGCGCTGCGCCGCAACAGCCTCGACCGGCCGGCCGGGACGCTCGAAGGGGGCGACACGGATACCGTCGTACGGTTTGTCGGCGAACGACGCACCGCACGCGCGCTGGCCGACCTGCCGGTGATCGCCGGATCGTTGGGGGCGGAGGTCCGCCTTGGTGATATCGCGAAGGTGCGGACAGTCTTTTCCGACCCCTCGGTGCAATCCCTGCACGATGACCGGAGGGCGGCACTGGTCACCGTCGTCAAGACCACGGAACAGGATGCCTTGCGCGTGATGGACGCCGTGCGCAGCCGTCTCGATGCGGCGCGCGCCGAAGCGCCCGAGGGAATCATGCTGACGATTTCTCAGGACACCACGCGCAACATCGTTGAACGGCTCGACATCATCTTCACCAACGGGGCGCAGGGTCTCATCCTTGTGCTGGTCGTTATGGGCGTCTTCTTCGGATTGCGCTTTTCGTTCTGGGTCGCCCTGACGCTGCCTGTGTCGTTCCTCGGCACGGTCTTTGCCATGCAGCTCATGGGGTTGACGATCAACATGATCACAATGGTCGCGCTGCTGGTCGCGATCGGGCTCTTGATGGACGATTCCATCGTGATCTCTGAAAATATCGTGCGGCGGCGACGTGAGGGCGAAGGCGCTGTCGACGCCGCCGTGAACGGCGTGAGGCAAGTGCTTCCGGGTGTTGTCTCTTCCTTTCTGACAACGGTCATGATCGTCGGGCCGCTCGGTTTCATGGCCGGCAACATCGGCGCGGTGCTCAAGTTCCTGCCCATCGTGCTGGTCATCACCCTGATCATCAGCCTCGTGGAGGCCTTCCTGATCCTGCCGCATCACCTTGCCCATGCACTGCATCGCCCGATGCGCGACAGCGCGGTGACGCGCGCGGCCAACGGGGCGTTCGATGCGGTGTTGGACCGGGTGGTCATGCCGATCGCCCGCGCGGCCCTGCGGTTCAGATACCTGACGCTTGGGTTGTCCGCCGCGCTTCTGATTTCGTCCTTCGTGCCGGTGGCGGCGGGGTGGCTGAAGTTCCAGAGCTTTCCAAG
>CAZRZN010000006.1:17490-41320 GCA_964604565.1 uncultured Rhodobacterales bacterium | reverse complement strand
TCAGCGCCGAGTTGCTGCCCGCCGGGACGCGCGCCACCGAACTGGATCATATCGTCGACCGTTGGCGCCAGTTGACCGGACCCCTGCCCGACATGCTCTCTCTGCGCTTCACCGACCGCGAACGCGGGCCGGGGGGCAAGCCGATAGACATCATGCTTCAAGGCCCAGACCTCGGGCAGATCGATCTGGCAGCGCGGCAGATGCGAGGGTTCTTCATGGGGTTTCCGGGTGTCCGGGACGTGCAGAGCGATCTGAAGCCCGGCAAACCGGAACAGGTCGTGCGGCTGGATCCGGCGATGGCCTCTGCTCTGGGTGTGGACGCGCAGGGCGTGGCGACCGTTCTGCGCAGCGCACTTCGGGGCGACACCGGCCTTGAGGTGCAGGACCGCTTTGGCAGGCTGGACGTGATCGCCCGTGTCGCCGCCGCAGACCGCGACGATACCGCCGACCTTGAAGGTCTGCGCATCGTCGCGGGCAATGGCGCGCAGGTGCCGTTGGCTGCGGTCACGCAAATCGAACAGACCCGCGGCTATGCAACGATCCGTCGGATCGACGGGGTGCGCAGCGTGCGGGTCACCGGATCGATCAACCCAGATATCGCAAATGCCCGTGAGCTGATCGCGGCGATGCGCAAGGATCTTCTGCCACGGCTGATGCAGACCTATCCGGGCGTGGAGGTCATCGTCGCGGGCGAGGCCGAGGACGCCGCGACCACGGGCATCTCGCTTGCGCGCAATCTTGGCATGGGGCTGGTCGGAGTGGTGCTGATCCTGGCCTTTCAGTTCCGAAGCTTCGTTCAGCCGGTTGCCGTGCTGGTGGCGATCCCGCTGGGTCTTGTCGGGGTCATGTGGGGTCATGCCCTGATCGGCTTGCAGCTTTCGCTACCGAGTTTCGTGGGGCTGGCGACGCTGGCGGGGGTCGTGGTCAACAATGCGATCCTTCTGGTGGAGTTCACCAAGAGCCATTTCAGCGACGGGGATCCGATGCTTGCCGCTGCCGAAGCGGCGATCTCCGAGCGGTTTCGCGCGATCTTTCTGACTGCGCTGACCACGGTGATCGGGCTGACCCCCCTGTTGCTGGAGCAATCGACCCAAGCGCAATTTCTGCGTCCCATCGTCGTGAGCCTCGCCTTTGGCCTGACATCCGCCACCCTGCTGACGCTGCTGGTCACACCGGCGACCTTCGCGATCCTGCATGATCTGGGGCTTGTGCGCCGGTTGGCTGAACCGGAGATCGCCGATGGGTCCGCACGATTGACGGAATGATGGCCCGGCCACGATCAACAAGGGGGCAGGTATCAGAAAGCGGACAGGCAGCGCCCGTGCCATCCCTGACCGGACCGGGATCGGGGCGGGGCGCAAGCTGACCTCAACCGACGAACCGCGCGTGGCGCCTTTGGCGGTTGGGCGGTTCTACGGCGTGACACTTGCGCTCCTCAAACCGCCCGGGGGCAGGGCGATGCACTGCGAAATCCGGACCCACGGTTCTGCATGCCCGGCGCGCAGGCTTGCGTAACCCCGCAGCTTGGGATCGGCCGGTCCGTGAGCGCCTCTCGGCCCAGACCTGAAATGGAGCGCGTCAAGAACCTGTTGGATCGCCCCCTCAATTTTCGAAATGATGAGCCCCTGTCCCTTGCCTGAAGGGCGCAAGCGCTTCAGGCTGGTCTTTGAATGCAGGCAAGGCGTTCTGCATTCGAAACGGAGGAATCATGACCGAAAACATTCAAGCGCTCGCCGATCAAACGACGCCATTTGGGTTCACCGTGGAAGGCACCTGGCCCGAGACCGGACTGAAGGCCGGTCTGGGCAGTGGCGGTGGCGGTATCGGCGATTTCAACGGCGACGGACGCGAGGATTTTCTGGTCACGGCGGTTGGCCTCGACAATGGCGCGCGCACTGATGCCGGTGGCGTCTACATCGTTTTCGGCGGTTCGGAACTGGCGGCAGACATCGCTTCCGGTCAGGTTTTCGATCCGTCCCCATCGGGCGGCGGAACCAGCATCGGAGAGTTGCAGGGCAACGGGGTGCTGATCGAAGGCGCTCTCGCCAACGATCGATTGACCGGAACCGCGGCGGGCGATGTCAACGGCGACGGCTTGGCCGATGTTTTCCTCGCCGCGCCCAGTTTCGTGGAGGATCCGACCTCGCTGACCGGGTTCGATCATCGCCCCGGCACCGGCTACATCCTTTACGGCAGCTCCGATCTCAGCCCCATTTATGACGGGTCCGGTCTGCCGCGCATCGACCTTGGAACAGTTCCGGGGCAAAGCGACGGCTCGCCCGCGGTCACGACGATCATCGGCGAAACCTCTGCCCAGCGGACAGGTCTGTCGCTTGCAGGGGGTGGCGATCTCAATGGCGACGGTCTGGCCGATCTGGCAATCGGCACCTTTCAGGCCCCGGGCTATGCCTACAATCCAGACGGATCGCTGATTGAAATTCCCGTGATCCCGGGTGTTCCGGGCTTTAATTTTCCCGATGATCTGCAAAATGGCGCGACGCAATACGGTCGCGTTTACGCGCTTTACGGGGACGGCAACATGCCGGCCACCATCGACCTGACAAGCGACATCGTCGAGGGGAATGGCGGGCAGGGCTTTTTCGTCAACGGCTACGCCACCACGGTGAATGACGGTGCGGGCGGCCAGACGCCCGACTTCGTCGCGACGATCGGGCTTTTCGAAACCCTCGCCATGGCCGACATGAATGGCGATGGCCGGGATGAACTGCTGATCGGTGCCCCGTTCGGCGGGGAACTCCAGAACTTGTCGGACAGCATTGAGGGAAATGAATTCGCCCCCGGCGGGGTCTTTATCATCGACGGTCAGCGCACCACGGCGACCCCGACAGAAGTCATCCTGCGCGACCAGATATTTCTTCAGGGGGAGACAAGCGGCCTGAACTTCACCGGGTTTTCAGTGGCGAACCTTGGCGATGTCAACGGCGATGGCATCGAGGACGTCGGTCTTTCCGCGCCGCTCATGGATGACGGGGCGGAGACGAACACCGGCGCGGTCTATGGCCTGCTGGGCGATCCCAACATGTTCCAGACGCTCGCAGGGTTCGGCGCCCTGTCGGATCAGGCGGATTTCCGGATCTTCGGTGCGCGGCAGGGGGATGCCGCCGATCCGGCTTTTGATCTCGACACGCCCGATCAGGTGGCCGGCGGTCTCTTCTCCGCCAATATCGCGGGTGTCGGCGACGTGGATGGTGACGGGATCGACGATTTCGCCGTCGGCTTTACCAATGCCTCGGGCGGCAACGGCAGCATTTACGTGGCGCTTGGTCGACCCGATCCGGGGCAGCCGGGCGCAGAGGACTACACGCCCTTCGGCGATATCCTGCGCTTTGACGCGGTTGGCGCCGGCGATGGCAGGATCGCGATCACCCGGCTCGACGGGGATATCGACGATCAGGCGGGCGCATTTCTCGGCGGTGCCGTGGATCTGGACAATGACGGCGCATCAGAGTTCCTGATCGGGGCGCCGGGACCCTTCCGGCTGGAAGCCGACGGCGATCAGATGCCGCTCACCGATGGCAAGGTCTATGCGCTGTCGGATCTTCTGGATGGGACGGACACCCCGCAGGTGTTGTCAGGCACCCCTGTGGGCGACCTTCTGGAAGGCGGTGACCGGAATGACCGCATCGCAGGGCTGGGCGGGGCAGATGCCCTGCGCGGGTTCGGTGGCGACGACTACATTTATGGCGAGGAGCTGTATGTGGCCAATGTTCCCGAGATTTCGGGACAGGTGTTCCGGATCTATCAGGCAACGCTTGGCCGCGATCCCGACAGCGCCGGCCATCTGGCATGGGTGACACAGCTCTTCGAGGACCGCACGACCTTGCCTGCGGTGGCGGCGGGTTTTGTCGGCTCGCCCGAGTTCATCAACACCTACAGCCCGAACCTGACCGATGACGCTTTTGTCGAATTGCTCTATCAGAATGTGCTGGGCCGCGCCTCGGATCCGGGGGGCAAACAGGCCTGGCTGTCCGTGATCGCCGATGGTGCCAGCCGCGCGCAGGTCGTGCTGGGCTTTTCCGACAGCAGGGAATTCATCGCCGCGACCGCAGACGAAGCAGAGGCGTTCGCCGAATCCAATTCGGCGCAGGTCTGGTCCGACGATGTGTTCCGGCTGTATCAGGCAACGCTTGACCGGGCGCCCGACCTTGGCGGGTTCATGGCGTGGACCGGCCAACTGGGCAGCGGCACGGAGTTTCTTGGCGTGGTGCAGGGTTTTGTCGCCTCGACAGAGTTTACCAATACCTACGGCCCGGATCTGAGCAACGGTGATTTCGTCGAACTTCTCTACCAGAACGTCCTCGACCGTGCGTCGGACCCGGGCGGCAAGCAGAACTGGCTGGATTTCATGGCGAATGGCGCCAGCCGGGCGCAGGTGGTGGAAAACTTCGTGCAAAGTCCCGAGTTCGTCAATGCGACCGAGGCACCGCTAGCGGCGTGGGTGCGGAGCCAGGGTGACGACGATGTGCTGGACGGTGGCGCGGGCAACAATGCGCTGATGGGCGGTTTGCTGAGCGATACTTTCGTGCTGGACGCAGGAGAGGGCGGCAGCCATGAGATCTGGGATCTTGAGCCTTGGGATACTGTCGACTTCCGCGGGTTCGGGTATTCCAGCGACGCGGAGGCAAGGGCGAACATGACACAAGCCGGCGAAAATGTCGTCTTTGCCGATCAGGGTGTGGCGGCCACCTTTGTCGATGTGGATCTGGCAGGCATCACCGACGAGATGATCCTGTAGCCTGATTTGACCGCGCCGGCGCTGGGCCAGTCCATGCGACGGCCCAGCGGTTTCCCCTGTGATCGTTTCGTGGAAGCATGCCGATTTGCCGCGGATGCGGTGATGATCGTAACGCTGATGGAGGTATGATCCCGAATGCTGCCCGTTTTTTCCTTTGCCACGGCAACCGAAATCCGCTTTGGCCGGAATGAGGCGCGGCGGGCCGTGCCGGACATGGCTTGTCTCGGCCAGCGCGCCCTGCTGGTGCACGGCCGAACGGCCGAAAGGGCCGAATGGCTTCTGGCCGCTTTGCAGGCAGAAGGGTGCAGTGTGACCGCGTTTTCGGTGCCGCAAGAGCCGGATGTGGCCATGATCGAGGCCGGGGTCGACGCCGCCCGCGCCGCAGGGGCGCGATCGGTCATCGCGATCGGGGGCGGCGCGGTGATAGATGCGGGCAAGGCAATCGCCGCCCTTGTTCCCTCCCCGCGGCAAATTCTGGATCACCTTGAAGTGGTGGGCCACGGGTTGCCACTTGAAACGGATCCGCTGCCCTTCGTCGCCTTGCCCACCACGGCGGGGACCGGTGCCGAAGTGACCCGGAACGCGGTGATCGCAGTGCCCGAAGCGCAGCGCAAGGTCAGCCTCAGAGATCGCCGGATGCTGCCGCGCATCGCGATTGTCGACCCATCAATCACAGACGGGGTGCCGCGCGCTGTGACCCTTGCCTCCGGGCTGGATGCGGTCACGCAAGTAATCGAGCCTTTCATATCCACCAAGGCCAATCCGATGACAGACGCGCTCTGTCGGCCTGCGATCGTGACGGGCCTTGCGGCGCTTGTCTCCCTGATGGATGGCGATAGTCCGGAGGCCCGCGACCGGATGGCCTGGACCAGCCTTTGCGGCGGTCTGGCCCTCGCCAATGCCGGGCTGGGGGCGGTGCATGGTCTTGCCGGGCCGCTGGGCGGGCTGTCAGGCGCTGCGCATGGTGCGATCTGTGGCGCCTTGCTGCCGCATGTGCTGGAGGCCAACGCGGCCAGAGCATCTGGAGACACCGCCGAGCGTCTCGATATGGTGCGTCAGGATCTGGCGGTGGCGCTGTCCTGCAATCCGCGGGCGGTATTTGCCGCGCTGGGCACCTGGTCGCGGCAGGCTGGTCTGCCGGGCCTTGACGCGCAGGGCATAAGCAGCGAGCAGCGCGCGCAGGCCGCCGAAATGGCGGCCAGTTCCTCCTCGATGAAAGCAAATCCCGTGCCGTTGGATGCCGAGGCGCTGCGCAGGATCATGGAGCACGCCCGGTAGGGACCGGATGTTTGCAGGCAAAGGGTCAGGGCGCCTGTGCGACGCTGACCCGTCCGGGTCGATCCGATCTTGGCAGCAGGAAACCGGCCACATGCGGCAAGGCAAAGAGGCCGCGCTGCGCCTGAGATCGGTGACGGCCCAATGCAGATCCGCCTGACGGCAGCAAGGACGGAGAGATCGGAGGGGCACGGATTTTCCGAGGAGCGCCGGTTTCGCCCTCATCAACCCTCGGCAAAGACCAAGGTCCGGTCGATCTCGTTGCCGCATTGCTGAAGCAGCGCAAGGGACCGAGTCCGGATCTCCGGGTCGCGCAACCGTTCAGTCATGTCCGACATTCCAAGCACGACAGACGCCGAAAACGAAGGGCCGACCGGAACGGAAAGGCCCGAAACGCCGGTTTCGAACTCCTCTCGCACAAAGGCATGCCCCTGTTCCGCGATCTGACGGACCTCGGCATGGATCCGCTCCCGGTCCAGCAATGAATGGCGGGTGTGGCGACGGATTTCGGCCGTTTCGATCAGAAACCTTGCATGGTCCGGATCGGCGCAGGCCAGCAACATGCGGCCAACCGCGGTGTGCAGGCCCGGCAGGCGGCTCCCCACGGTGAAGCCAAAGGACACCGCGGCCCCGCGCAAGCTGGATTGCGCCACGTAAATCGCGGCGTCCCCGTCGGCGGCGGCAACCGAAATCTCTCGACCAAGTTCGGCGGAGAACCGGTTGAGGATGGGCTGAACGACGGCGCCTATGCGATTGCTGCGCAGATAGGCCCCGGCGAGACCCAGAACCTTTGGGGTCAGCGAAAAATGACGGCCCGATTTTCGCAAGTAGCCAAGATGAACGAGGGTCACCACAAGCCGCCGAACGGAGGCGCGAT
Organism: uncultured Rhodobacterales bacterium; assembly: GCA_964604565.1. GTDB lineage: Bacteria > Pseudomonadota > Alphaproteobacteria > Rhodobacterales > Rhodobacteraceae > CAZRZN01. Next base: position 34,412 of record CAZRZN010000006.1, on the reverse strand, counting down.
CAAGGTTCGTCGCCGCGGCAAGGTCCGGCATGGTCAATAGCCGCGTCGTCTCGTCGAAGGCGGCCAGCACCTTCAGCCCTTTGGCAAAGGTCGAGGAAATGTCGCGTTCCGAATACGGTTTGGTCGCGTCCGTGGCGGTCATGGCGTGGCTTCCTTGCTTCTGCTGCAGGGCGTAACCGTCTTGACAGAGGGGCGTTATCTGGCAATCGTGTTATATATAGTATTCTTTGTGCGCTATATGACCATATCAAAGTTGGGCGAAGCGCGAATGGAATGACTGGCCGTGAAGGTTTCGCCGTAAATGTCTTACCGGACTGGCTGGCCGGCCAACGAAACACATGCAGATCGGGAGACCGTCAATGATCAGCAAGGAGCAGAATGATCTGATCACCCGCACCGGACCGGGAACCGACGCCGGCGCGGTGATGCGCCGGTACTGGCAGCCCGCGGCCCTGACGGATGAACTGGCTGGAAATCGCCCCGTGGTGCCTGTCCGACTGCTGGGCGAGGATCTTGTCCTGTTTCGCGACAGCGAGGGCAGTTTGGGTCTGATCGAACGTGCCTGCCCGCATCGCGGCGCCGACCTGTGCTACGGCCGGTTGGAGGACAACGGGCTGCGCTGCCCGTTCCACGGCTGGCATTTCAACCGCGCGGGGCAATGCGTGGAACAACCGGGCGAACCCGAAGGATCGCGCATGCACGAGCAGATCCGCGTCGCGTCCTACCCGGTGGTCGAGAAGAACGGGATCGTCTTTGCCTACATGGGGCCGGGCGACCCGCCGCCGTTCCCCAACTTTGATTGTTTCCGGGCGCCGGAAAGCCATGTTTTCGCCTTCAAGGGGCTTTGGGAATGCAACTGGTTGCAGGCGATGGAAGTGGGCATAGATCCCGCCCATGCCTCCTTTCTGCACCGCTTTCTGGAGGATGAGGATCCTGCTGACGGGTATGGCAAACAGTTCCGCGACAAGGCCGCGGATACAGACATCCCGATGACAAAGCTGCTGCGCGACTATCCCCGGCCCGATATCAAGGTCGAAGAGACGGATTATGGTATGCGGCTGATCGCGCTGCGCCATCTGGACAACGGCAAGACCCATGTGCGGATCACCAACCAGATCTTTCCGGAGGCCATCAGTATCCCGATGTCGCGCGAAATGATCATCACCCAGTGGCACGTCCCGATAGATGACGAGCACTGCTATTGGTATTCGATGTTCACCAGCTTCGGCGCCCCGGTCGACAAGCAGAAGATGCGCGAACAACGGTTGAAGGAACACCGGTTGCCCGACTATGCGCCGCTGCGCAATGCACGCAACAATTACGGCTATGATCCGGAGGAGCAGGCGCGCGAAACCTATACCGGCATGGGGCTGGACATCAACGTGCACGATCAATGGGCCGTGGAAAGCCCGGGTCCGATCTTTGACCGCACAAGGGAACATCTGGGCAAGACCGATGTCGCGATCATCCGCTATCGCCGGATGTTGCGCGCGGCCATCGCCGCCCTGAAGGAAGGGCGCGACGACGCGCTTCCGATGCTTAACGGGGTGGATGTGCGTCAGATCCACGGCCCGATCTCGAACGATACCATCGGGGAGCGGGAAAAGTGGCGCGAGGTCTCGGCCGAAAGCGATCGCAGCCGCCGCGCCGCTTGCGAAGATTGGGACGCCACGGTTTGATCGCGGCTGAATGCAAGCGCGCGGCGGAGCCATGTCCCCGGGCCGGTGCGATGATCCTGTGGAGGCAGGCGCGATGACGGATCACAGACCCGGAATTGCGGCCGGGGCGCTTGCGCAGGCCGGGCTGTTGAGTGAGGCCGCCATCGACGCTGGCGCCGCGCTGCTGGCGCAGATCGCATCCAGCGACACGGAGACGGTCCGCGTCCTTTTTGCCGATCAGCACGGCATCCTGCGCGGAAAGACCATCGTCGCGAGTGCCTTGCCGTCCATCTTCACCGCCGGGATGGCCGCGCCCTCGACCCTTTTCCTGAAGGATACGTCGCATCGCACGGTATTTCCCGTCTGGTCCGCCGATCCCGGCATCGAGGGCGGCATGAGCGGCGCAAGCGACATCCTGATGGTGCCGGACCCGGCAACGTTCCGCAAGTTGCCGTGGTCGCCGCATTCCGCCTGGATCTTCTGCGATACGCGCTTCCGCTCCGGCGCGGCGATACCATTTGCTCCGCGCGACGTGCTGAAATCCGCGATTGCACGGCTTGCCGACCGCGGGATGGCGCTGACGGTTGGGCTGGAGGTGGAATTTCAGGTCTTCGAAATTGTCGATCCACGCCACGATCATTCCGCGGCCACCATGCCGGGCCAGCCGATCCAGACCCGCAACCTTGCGCAGGGCTACCAATTCCTGACAGAAACCCGTTACGCCGAACTGGAACCGGTGATGGACGATCTCCGCCGCAGCTGTCAGGCGATGGGCCTGCCGATCCGGTCCATGGAGGTCGAGATGGGCCCAAGCCAGTTCGAATTCACCTTCGATCCGGCCGATCCGTTGAGCCACGCGGACAACATGATGATGTTCCGCACGATGGTGAAGGAGGTCTGCGCACGACAGGGTCTGCATGCGACCTTCATGTGCCGGCCAAACCTTGAAAACGCGGCGGCCAGCGGATGGCATCTTCATCAATCCGTCTGTGATCTGTCCTCCGGCGCCAACCTGATGATCCCCGATGACGCCGGCCAGATCAGCGATACCGCCAGCGCATGGATTGCCGGTCTGCTGGAGCATGCCGCCGAAAGCTGCTTGCTGACCACGCCCACGATCAACGGATACAAGCGGTATCAACCGCATCAGCTGGCCCCGGACCGGATCCAATGGGGCAGGGACAACCGGGGGGCCATGGTGCGTGGCCTGATGAACCCGGGGGATCCGGCCAGCCGGATCGAGAACCGCGTGGCCGAGACCACGGCGAACCCATATTACTATTTCGCCAGTCAGATTCTCTGCGGCCTCCACGGGATTGAACGTGGATTGCGCGCGCCGGACCCGGTGGAAACCCCCTATGACGCGGATGTGCCGCAGCTGCCCGACAGCCTGCTGACGGCGATCGAGCTTTTCGAGGGGTCGGACTTTTACCGCGCGGCTTTGGGCGACGTCTTCGTGGACTATCTGGCCCGGATCCGGCGCGCGGAATGGTTCCGGTATCACAAGGCCGTTTCGGAGTGGGAACAGGCCGAATATTTCGGTCTGTATTGAACGCGCCCATGCGCCAGCCGGTCTTGCATATCTCCGGCACGATGCGGTGCCGGATGTGCCGGTCATGACCCGTCTGGCCATCGATATCGGATCGGCATTTATCGATCTGGTCCTCATCGGGAATGATGCCTTGCAGGTGCATAAGGCGCCGCTGATCCAGAGTCCTGCGGAGGCCCTTGGCGATGGCCTGCGTCAGCTGGGTTGCACGCCCGCAGACCTTCAGGAGATCCGCATCGCCAGCACCGCTCCGTTGAACGCGCTGCTGTCTCGGACCCCGGCCCGGGTGGGGCTTCTGACCACGGCAGGATTCGGGGATACCCTGCAACTGGCGCGCCAGAACCGCCTTGACCTCTACGATCCGGTTGCCCGGTCCGGCGCCCCCGGTTTTCTGCTGGCCGAAGACGCCTGCCATGAGATCGGGGGGCGCATCGCGGCGGGCGGGCAGGAGGTGGTGCCGCTGGATGAGACGGCGGTCCGGAACGCGGCCCTCGCCTTGCGGGACAAGGGGATCGAGGCCATCGCGATCTGTTTCCTGTTCTCCCATGTGACGCCCGATCACGAATGCCACGCGGCCAAGGTGATTTCCGAAGTCTGGCCCGGCGTTCCTGTCAGCCTGTCACACCTGGTCGATCCGGCACCCCGGGAATATGAGAGGACGGTCTCTACCCTGTTGGACAGCTGGTTGCGCCGCACGGCACTGCCGGAGCTGACGCGGCTCATGGATTGGCTCACCAAAAACGGGTTCTCGGGGCGTTTTCTGTTCGGCGACGGGCGCGCCGGCGTCGTGTCGCATGGCGTGGCCTTCGGGCATCCTGCTGCCATCCTTGGCGCGGGCCCGGCGGCGGCCGGGGCGGCGGCGGCGCGCCTTGCGTCCGACGGCGTGGCGCTGGGCGTCGACATCGGCTCCGTCAGCACAGATCTGACACTGGTGCGGGGCGGCAATGTCGATGTGCTGGACGGGGCCGTCTGGGCCGGTGTGCCGCTGCGCCAGGCGATGGTGGATATCCAGAGCGTTGCGATGGGCGGATGTCGCAGAGTGCGGTTGACCCCGGAGGGTCCCTGCTTTGGCGTTGCCGCGCCGGATGCGCCGACCCTTCAGGATGCGCTGATCGCGCTGGAAAGGATCGGCGGGCCGACGGATGCCGCGGACCGGATCGCGGCCTTTGCCCGCTCCGCGGGCAGCACGCCAGAGACCGCTGCCCTCTCGATCGTGAAGGCGGCAGAGGATGAGGTCGCCGCCCAGATCATGCGCTTTGCGGCGCGCCGCAACGTCGATCCGTCTCGGGCGGATCTGGTGGCCATGGGTGGGTTGGGGCCCGTGCTGGCGTCGGGGATCGCCCGCGCCCTGAACATGCCGCGCATTCGCATCCCGTCTTTCCCGGCGGTGGCCGGGGCGCTTGGACTGGCGCAACTTCCGATGCGCTTCGATGCGACCGTGAGGCCGGACATCGCCCTTCCCGACCTGACGCAAGGCCGCATGGCTGATCTGCGCGCGAAACTGCATGCGGACCTGTCGCGACAGGTCGCGGCGGCCGGGGCTGTGCAGCCCGGTCCTCCGCAGGTTCTGGCTTGGCTGGCCGCGCGTCCGCAGATGCATCCGATACGCGTTTCTCTGGACGCGTTTCCGGTGGACGGCGCAGACCTCGCCGCCCTCTTTGCCGAGGCCTATGATACGCAATACGGTCTTTCGCCTCCCGGCGTCGGTCATCTTTTCCGCCTTTCCCTGATCTGTGAGGCGCGGCCGGGATCCGTCCCTGTGGCGACGGTGCCGGCGGGAGACCAAAGCGCGGCCGGAAGGTTCGGCGCGCGCGTTACCACGGATGCGGGCACCATTTGGACCGGGCCCGGCTGGCGCCTGACAGCGCACCCGCAGGGATGGGACATGCGGCCCGAAGGGAGCGCCTGATGCCGGATCTTCGTCTTCTCCAGATGCGGCTCGACGGATTGGCCCAGACCATGCAGGATCGCATCTTTCGCACAGCCGTTTCGCCTGTGGTGCGAGAGGGGGCGGATGCCTCTTGCGGGCTGTTCACGCCGGAGGGCGAGGTGATTGCGCTGTCCGAGGCGATCCCGCTGCTGCTGGGCGCATTGCCCGGGGTGGTGCGCGCGATCCTCGGGGCCTATCCGGTCGACACGATGGGAGAGGGGGATCTGTTCCTGTGCAACGACCCTTTCAGCGGCGGGACGCATTTGCCGGACATTGCCATCGTCCAGCCGATCCTCGCCGACGGGAAGGTCGTGGCGCTGTCGGCAAGCCTGCTGCACCATCAGGATGTGGGCGGCACACGGCCCGGTTCGGTTCCACCCGACGCGACTGAAATCCACCACGAAGGACTGCGTTTGCCGCCGATGCGGGCAGGACGCGAAGGACGTTTGCTGCCAGAGATCGCCCGCCTGATCCGCTGCGCCTCGCGCACGCCGGATATCGTTCTGGGCGACCTTGCCGCGCAGATTGCCGCGGGCCAGCCGGCGGCTGCGGGGGTGCAGGCGATCTGCGGGGAATTGGGGCAGGCCGGGTTCTCAGCGGCCGTGGCCGCTTGTCTGGATCGGACAGAGGCCGATATCGACGCAAGGTTGCGCGCCCTTCCGCCAGGACCGTTCACCGGCGCCGATGCGCTGGATCCCGTGCCGGGGCTGGGCGCCTGCGAGGTCCGCGTGCAGATCCGGTTGACGGCTGGACGGCTGGACGCGGATTTCACCGGATCCTCGCCGCAGGTGGCGGCCCCGGTCAATTGCGTTCGTTCGGGGCCCTTGTCGGCGGTGTTTTACGCGCTGGTGGCTTTGGCCGGCCCCGGGATCCTTCGCAACGGTGGGCTGTTGCGGCGTATTCGCCTGACACTGCCAGAGGCGAGCATCGTCAATGCCGCGCCACCCGCCGCCGTCAATGCCCGTACGAACATGGTCCGTTGCATCACTTCTGCCGTTTTGCAGGCGGTGGGGCAGGCCGATCCGGACAGGATGCCGGCCCCGAATTCGGGCATGTCCTACGTCATTGCCTTTTCGGGGCGGCACGCGGATGGCAGCCCTTTCCTGTCGACGGAGATCGTGGCGGGCGGTTCGGGCGGAGGGCCCGATGCGGATGGGGCGGCCGCCATTTCGACCGATGTGGGCAATGCGATGAACATGCCTGCCGAAGCGCTGGAGGCGGTCGCGCCGATCCGCTTGCTGGCCGCGCACAGGCGCGCGGGGTCGGGGGGCGACGGTCGGTATCGCGGTGGGGACGGTGTGACGCGTCTTTACGAGGCACTGGCCGACGGCATCGCCGTCTCCATCCGGGGCGAGCGGTTTCAGCTTGTGCCGCAAGGCCTGCATGGCGGTGGCGCGCCACAGCCTGCGGCTGCGATGGTGCAGCGCGCCGATGGCCGTCTCGAACGGCTTGGCGCCCGGTCCGCTGTCACCTTGAACGCCGGTGACCGGCTTGTGATCGAAAGTTGCGGCGGCGCGGGATACGGTCTGTCCCAAGGGGCGGAATAACCCGCGCCATCCGTAATCTTACCCGCTACCGCCCTGACAGGTTTTGCTGTCCCGCAATTTCGGCAAGGCGCGGTGCCCGCGGTTCCCCGACGGACTGTAGCGGGATCTCAGGATCGGGCGGATTTGCCGAATCGCCGCCGCAAGCCCGGTAGGAAAACCGACAGCAGCATGATCAGGCTGAGGCACAGGAAGACCGCGCTGATCGGCCGTTGCAGGAACACGGTCAGATCCCCGTGCGACAGCAGCATGGCGCGGCGGAAATGTTCCTCCAGCAGCGGACCCAGAACAAAACCGAGCAAGACCGGCGTGGCTGGAAATCCGAACCGCCGCATAAGGTAGCCCATGATGCCAAAGCCGAGCACCACGTAGATGTCGAACACGTTGTTGTCCGCCGAATAGACCCCGATGCAGATAAAGATCAGGATGCCCGGATAGAGCAGGTGATAAGGAATCGACAGCAGCCGCACCCAAAGGCCGATCAGCGGGATGTTCAGGAACAGCAGCATGATGTTGCCGACCCAGAAGCTCATGATCAGGCCCCAGAACATCTCCGGTTGATCGTTGATCAGGTTCGGCCCCGGCGTGATCCCGTGCAGGATCATCGCGCCCAGCAGCACCGCCACCACAGCATCGCCCGGAATGCCCAGGCTGAGTGTCGGGATGAACGCGGCCTGCACGCTGGCGTTGTTTGCGGCCTCGGGGGCGGACAGCCCCTCCAGCGCGCCGCGACCAAAGCGTTCGGGGGTCTTGGACAGGCGCTTTTCGGCCGCATAGGCCATCAGCGAGGCAATGCCCGGACCGGTGCCCGGCAACGCCCCCACGAAGGAGCCGATCACCGAACCGCGCAGTGTCGGCCGCCAGATCTGCCGCCACTGGCTGCGGTCCGGCAGCATGTCACGAAACCGGATGCGGCCGATCTGCCGCGCGGCGGGCTGTGGTTTGCCGATGTTGGCGATGATCTCGGCCACGCCGAACAGGCCCATGGCCAGCGCCACGAGGCTGATGCCGTCCGCCAGTTCCCAGATCCCGAAGGTATAGCGGAACTGTCCGGTGTTGAGATCCGTTCCCACCTGACCCAGCGCCAGCCCCAGCACCACCATCGCCAGCGCCTTGATCGGTGACCCAAGCGTGAGGGTCGAGGCCGCCACAAGGCCCAGCAGTATCACCGAGAAATAATCGGCAGACCCGAACCGTAAGGCGAATTCCGCGATCAGCGGCGCAAACCCCATCAGCAGGATGATCGCGATCGACGATCCGACAAAGGAATTGACGGCGGTCACGAACAGCGCCAGCAGCGCCTTGCCCTGCTGCGCCAGTGGGTAGCCGTCCAGGCAGGTGACGGCGGCTGTCGCGGTGCCCGGCAGGTTCAGCAGGATCGAGGCGGTGGACCCGCCGTATTGCGCGCCGTAGAAGATCCCCGCGAGCATGATCAGTGCAAGCGTCGGTTCGATATAGTATGTCAGGGGCAGGGCCAGAGAAATCGCTGCCAGCGCCCCCAGCCCCGGCAGCACCCCGACGACCGTGCCCACCGTGACGCCCAGAAGACAGAACAGCAGGGCCTCCCCGCTGAGCGCGGTTTCGAGGCCGAGGCGCAGGTTGCCCAGAAAGTCGAGCATCACGAAGGTCCGATCGCTTCGACGGGCACGCCAAGACCCCACACAAAAAGCGCGGTGCCGAAACCTGCCATGAACATGCAAACAGCCAGCACCGGCCCCCAGCGGCGCTGCGCCTCTCCCAGTGCGGCCAGCAGGATCAGCGCGAAAGTTGCGGGGATCAGGCCGGCGCGTTCCAGCAGTTGCGAAAAGGCAAGGATCCCCGCACAGGTCCAGATCAGGGGGCGCCAGGCAAAGCCGGCCTCGGCACCGCTGTCGTCATCGGCTTCGGTCATGTCCGGATCGCCGCGCCACGTCTCTATCATCAGTGCCAGACCAAGCGCCGCCAGCAAGAGTCCGATCACCAGCGGAAAGAAGCCCGGACCGGGCCGCAGCAATGACCCCAGCGGATAAGTTGCGGCAATTGCCGCGATGGCGCCGCCCAGGAGAACGATGACCCCGGCGGGGACATGGCGCGAAAGAGGCGCGAGGGGCATGGTCTCTCCGACATTGGGTCCATCGGGGCCGGGTGCATCCGGCCCCGATGGCGTCATGCTATTGCTTCAGACCGGCGGCTTCTACCACGCGGGTCCATTTTTCGACTTCGGCGGCGATGAACGCCTTGGACTCGGCGGGCGGCATCCCCTCGACCAGAAATCCGCGTTCCGCGAAGAGCGCCTTGATGTCCTCGCTTTGCAGCGCGTCGGAGATCGCCGCATAGAGGGTGTCCAGCACGTCCGGCGGCGTGCCTGCCGGGGCAAAGACGCCCTGCCAGGAGAAGGCGGCGAAACCGTCAAGCCCGCTGTCGGCGACCGTGGGCACGCCTTCCAACAGGAAATGTTCCTGCGTGCCGGTCACGGCCAGAGGCCGCAGGCGCCCGGCCTTGACGTATTCCGACGTGACGAGGATATCGCCGAACATCGCATCGATCTGCCCGCCGAGGAGGTCCTGAACCGCGGCGGCGCTGCCCGAATAGGGCACATGCAGCAGTTCACTGCCGGATTCGAGGGCGAAAAGCTCGCCGGTCATGTGCATTGAGGTGCCGACACCGGGCGTTCCGTGCGTAAAGCGGCCGGGATTCTCCTTGGCGTAGGCGACGACATCCGACGCGGTCTGGAAATCGCTGTCGGCATTGACGACCAGAACCAGCGGCGAACTGATCACGATGCTGACCGGGTCGAAATCCTCTGTCGGGCTGTAGGGCAGATCGTCGCGCAGCGCGGCGCTGATCGCGTTGGATCCGGTGACGCCCATCAGCAGGGAATAGCCGTCGGCGTCGGATCGCGCGACGTAATTCGCCCCGACCGTGCCGCCGGCGCCGCCACGGTTTTCCACCACCACTGGCTGGCCGAGCGGCCCGGAAATCGTCTCGCCGATCTTGCGCGCAAGAAGGTCGGTGGAGCCGCCGGGTGGGAACGGCACCACCAGCGTGATCGGTTTGGTCGGGTAGCCATCGGTCTGCGCCAGTGCGGCAGTTCCGGCGAGTCCCAGCGACAGCGCCGCCGCGAACATCCGCCGTGTCAGCAAGTTTTTCATGTTCTTCTCCTTTTTCCCCTGTTGGCCGTGGTTTCCGTCTGTTCGGTCTTGCGGGCTTGTTTCCCACGCGGCATGTGGCATGAGCCTAGGCCGCCGACCTGCGCGAGAAACGATCCGGGCGAAATGGATCAAGGTCGATCTGGGGCGCACGTCCCGAGATCAGGTTGGCGATCTCGCGGCCGGTGGTCGCGCCGCCGCACATGCCGACATGGCCATGGCCAAAGCCGAACCAGACGTTCTCGGCCTTCGGCGCGCGCCCGATCACCGGCATGGAATCCGGCATGCAGGGCCGGTGCCCCATCCAGACGGTGCGCTGTTCGGTCTGCAAGGCCGGAAAAAGCTCCTTGCCGCGCGCCAGAAGCCCCTCTGCCCGCGCATAATTCGGCGGCGCCGCCAGTCCCGCCAATTCGACCGTCCCGGCCAGACGCAGGCCCATCGACATCGGATTGACCATGATGTTCTGCTCCACCGCCATGACGTTGCGGCTCAGGCTGATGCCCGGATCCTGAACGGTGACATGATAGCCGCGCTGCGTTTCCAACGGGACGCGCGTGCCCAGTTGCCGGGCAAGAACGCCCGACCACGCGCCCGCGGCAATCACCACCCCGTCAACATCCAGATCCGGCTGCCCCTCGATCCGCAGGGCGCGCACCTGTCCGTTTTGGCGCCGGAATCCTGTAACGTGGGCTTGGATGTGCTTTGCTCCGTCGCGCAGCGCCTGGGCATGGATCGCCTTGACCAGCGCGGATGGATCCGGGGTAGAGCCGTTCTCCGGCGCGAATTGGCCAAAGCTGAAACTGCCACGCAGATCCGGTTCCAGGGCGAACAGGTCTTCACCCTCCAGCGGTTGCATTTCGACCCCCAGACTGCGGCGCAACTCTGCCCCCCATGCCCAGCGGTCCGCCGATGCGCGCGAGGAATATACATACAGGCAGCCGTCCTGTCGGACGAGGCCGGAGGCACCCGCGCGCTGCACCAGCGGCGTGTAAGCATCGAAGACAGGTGCAAGCAGTCCGCGCATGGCGGTGGCGATGCGGGTCACTTCCCGTTCGGAGGAATGGCGCAGAAAACGCATCAGCCAAGGCAGGACAACGGGCAGGTAGTGGGTCCGGATCACCAGCGGTCCGTCCGGGTCCAGCAGCCAGCGCGGCACCCGCTTCCACATGCCGGGCATTCCCACGGGCAAGACGGCGCTGGGCGACAGCGACCCGGCATTTCCGAAGGAACATGCCTCACCGGCCTCCTTGGGGTCGACAAACGTCACGCGATGTCCGTCCCGCTGCAACCACGCCGCGGTTGCGGCGCCGATTATCCCTGTGCCAACAACGGCAATATGCATTCCCGACGCGCTCCTGATGAATGAAACCAAGTGTGGCGCGGGTCATCTCATGATACCAACGAATAAAGCTTCTGAATGCATCAGGGTTTCTTATGGCAATCAGTCTTCGTCAATTGCATGCCTTTTGTGCGGTGGCCGACACTGGCGGTTTCACCGCGGCGGCAGAGCGGCTGTGTCTGACCCAATCTGCGGTCAGCATGCTGGTGCGGCAACTGGAATCGGATCTGGGGCTGCCGCTGTTCGACCGGACGGGGCGTGGTGTCGCGCTGACGCCCTTCGGGCGCGAGATACGGTCCACGGCAGAGCGGATGCTGGTGGATCTCCAAAACCTTTCGGACAGCGCGGCCGACCTGCGGGCCTTGCGCCGTGGGCATCTGCGGCTTGCCGTGCCGCAGATCCTGGCGGCAACCTGGTTGCCGGACATGCTGACACGGTATCGGACAGCCTTTCCGGATATTGCGATCAGCCTTGTGGATACGACCGGCGATGGCGTGATCGAGGCGGTTGCCAGCGGCGAAGCGGAAATCGGGTTGGGCCCGGAACGGCAGCCGCCGTCGGATGTGTCGGCGACCGCGCTTTGGACGGCGGAAATACAGGTTGTTGCGCCGAAGGGCGACGCCCAGCCCGATGCGGAAAGGGCGTTCGACCTTGCAAAGCTGAAGGGCGCGACTTGGATCCACTATTCCGAAGAGTTCCGCATCGCGCTGGACCCCATGATCCAGGCGCAATCGGATCGGCCTGCGGCGACCGCCCTTCGGGTCCGCGGACTGACCACGGCGCTTGCGATGGTCGGGGCGGGTCACGGGCTGACTGCGGCACCCTCTTATGCTGCTGTTCTGTCGGATGTCTTCGGCGTCGTGTTTCGCAGTTTTTCCGGGGCGCCGTTGCAGCGTCGCTATTTCCTGTATTCGCGGCGGGCTCAGTCCTTGTCCCCCGCGGCGACGGCCTTTCGGGAGATCGCGCTAGGGTCCTCCCTCGATATCGGGGATGTCAGCACTTGAACGCCGTCATGGGTAATCGAGGGGTCTGGGTTCGGGCTGCAATCGCCAAACCCCGGCAAAGCAACCCGACGCATCGGTGCCACAGGATCAGAAGGTCCGCCTGATCTTCCTGCGTCCCTTATCAGTCCGTCAAGCCGTAGCGAGCGGCCGGACAGACGGCGGCCGCGATCTCGGCGCTGGTGGATGTTTGGTCTGAATCTTTCGGGACTGGATGGCCAGCCACAAGGCGTGCCGTTCCAATTGTCGGCATAGGATGTAAGGCAAGCCATGATGCGCTTTGAAAAGCGCCGCCGCCGCGTCGCGAGGGCATCGATCCGGACGTCGTTGACAATCTTTTCAAAGGTACGTACCAATTTTCGGATGCTGAGGGTCGCAATCGACATAGGCGGCACATTCACGGATGTGGTCGCCGAGACGCGGGACGGTTTTACATCCGTGAAAGTCCTGACAACGCCAGCAGCGCCGGAAAAAGCGGCGCTGGACGGCCTTGGCCGTTTGCTTGGCAACCTTGCGAAAACCCATGAAGACATAACCAGTGTCGTTCATGGCACGACGCTGGCCACCAACGCACTGATCGAACGTCGCGGCGCCCGCACGGCCTTCGTGACCACCGCAGGGTTTCGTGACGTGCTGGAGATGCGCTACGAAAAGCGTTTTGATCAATACGCCCTCGACATAGAAATGCCCGAGCCGCTGGTGCCGCGCCCGCTGCGCTTTGGCCTGCAGGAGCGGGTTCTGGCGGATGGCTCCGTCAGCACGCCGCCCGTGGATGCGGAGATAGATGCCCTGGCGGACCGGCTTCGGGCCGAGGAGGTGGAGGCATTGGCCATCGGCTTTCTCCATTCCTACAAGAACCCGCACCATGAGGCCTATGTCGCGAACCGTTTGCAGGATCGGCTGGGGCAGGGCGTCACAATTTGTCAAAGCGCCGAAGTGGCAGGGGAAGTCCGCGAATACGAAAGGTTTTCCACGGTCTGTGCCAATGCCTATGTGCGCCCCCTGATGGCGCGGTATCTGGCGCAACTGCTGTCGGAACTGACCGATCGAGGGTTTGCCGGATCTTTCCTGATGATGCTGTCGGACGGTGCGCTGACCACGCTGGATCAGGCGACGCGATTTCCCATCCGGCTTGTCGAAGGCGGGCCGGCAGGCGGTGTCGCCCTTGCAGCGCATGTGGCGCAGGAGGTCGGTTCTAACAAGACGTTGTCGCTGGATATCGGGGGCACCACGGCCAAGATCTGCTTTATCGAGAACGGCCAGCCCAGAACGACCCGCCTGTTCGAAGTGGCGCGTGCCTGGCGCGACACCAAGGGCAGCGGATTGCCCGTCAAGGTTCCGACGGTCGAATTGGTCGAGATCGGCGCTGGCGGTGGTTCCATTGCCCGCGTCGACCGCTTGGGGCGGTTGCAGGTCGGTCCGCAGAGCGCCGGATCGGAACCCGGCCCCGCCGCCTATGACCGCGGGGGCGATGCGGCGACCATTACGGATGCCCATCTTGCCGTCGGGCATATTTCCGCAACGGGATTCGCCGGCGGCATCATAGAGCTTTCGCCTGATCGCGCGCCCGCCGCGATTGCAGAGCAGGTTCAGATCCCGCTTGGCATGGGGGCGGTCGAACAGGCGGCGGCGGGCATCATTGAGCTTGCCGATGAAACCATGTCCAACGCCGCACGGGTGCACGGGATCGAACTCGGGCTTGATGTTTCGGGGTTCGACCTGCTGGTGTCCGGCGGGGGCGGCGGCCTGCACGGCGCGCGCATCGCGGAGAAACTCGGGATCAGGCGTATTATCGTGCCGCAAAGCGCGGGCGTCGGCTCCGCCATCGGGTTCCTGCGGTCCCCCGTGGCCTTCGAGACAGCGATTTCGGTGATGGAGCCACTGAGCATGTTGGATACCGCTGCCATGCTGGAGCGTTTGACCAGCACGCGGCGGCATGTTCAGGGCGTTGTCGATCAAGCTGTTCCTTCCGACAGGATAGACATCTCGATCCGGGCCGAACTGCGCTATCGGGGGCAGGGGCTGACGCTGTCGCTTCCGCTGACAAAGGGCGGCCAAGAGACCTTTGACCTGGGCAGCTTGGCGGCGTCGTTTCGTGCGCGCTACAGATCGCTGGTCGGCTTCACCCTCGACGAGATCGATATCGAACTGGCGTCTCTCAGCGTGACGGCCCGCGAGCGCAAGCCAGTGGAACCTTCGCCGCAGGGCGAATTGCCGACGGAGGCGCCTCCGGACAGGTCTCGAAGTGTGTACGACCTGCGCGCTCAGGGTCCTCTTGCCTACCGTGAGATCGCGCGCGAACAGCTTGGTGGGGAGGTGTTGGACGGCCCGGCGATTCTGTCCGAAGCACAGACGACCACGGTCGTCCGGCCCGGCTGGTCGGTGCAGCGATCCGCAAAGGGGCATCTGATCCTTGAACGGACCGTCTCATGAGCACCGGGTTGGATATCGTCGCACAGACCGTGCTGTGGAACAGGCTGATTTCCGTCTGCGAGGAACAGGCCAATGCCCTGATGCGGGCGGCCTTCGGTGCCATCGTGCGCGAAGCGGGCGATCTGTCCGCCGGTGTCTTCAATGCGCAGGGCGAGATGCTGGCGCAAGCCGTCACCGGCACCCCGGGTCACGTGAACACGATGGCGGCATCCGTTCGGGAGATGCTCGAACGTGTCCCGGCCAGCACCCTGTCCGAGGGCGATGCATTGGTCACGAATGATCCCTGGCTTGGCGCCGGGCATGTGTTCGATTTCGTGGTCGTGACGCCCGCGTTTCTGGACGGGCAGATCGTGGGATACCTTGCCTCGACCAGCCATATCGTCGACGTGGGCGGGCGGGGCTGGTCCGCCGAGGCGCAGTCCGTCTTTGAAGAAGGCGTTACCATTCCGGTGATGCATCTTCGCCGCGGGACCGAAATCAATGAGGATCTTCTGGGCATCGTCTCCACCAACTCCCGCGTGCCGCATGAGGCGCGTGGGGATATCCTGTCGCTGCTGACCTGCAATGACGCGGGCGTGAGGCGGCTACTGTCGTTGATGGCGGAATACCGTCTCATGGATCTGGCGGATCTCTCCGATTTCATATTCGAGCGGTCCCGGCAGGGCACGCAGACCGCGCTCGCACGCGCGCCGCAAGGCGTCTATGAAAGCGAGATGATGCTGGATGGTTACGATGCGCCGATCCGGCTCTGCGCGCGGATGACCATCGGAGACGGACGCATTGATGTGGATCTGTCTGGCTCTTCGCCAGTCGTGGACCGTGGCATAAATTGCCCGCTGAACTATACCGCCGCCTACGCGGCGTTCGGCATACGCGCATTGTTGACGCCGGAGATTCCGAACAATCAGGCCTCCCTGTCCGCCATCCGCGTAGCGGCGCCGCCGGGGCTGGTTGTCAGCGCGGAACGGCCCAGCCCGGTCAGCGCGCGTCATGTGATCGGACAGGCCTTGCCCGACCTGATGATGAGTTGCCTTGAACAGGCGTTGCCGGGCGAGGTTTTGGCCGAAAGCGCCGGCGCGCTGTGGACGCTGTCCCTGTCGGGCGCGGGAAAGACGCGCTTCAGTTCGCTGAACGTGGTGTTGGGCGGTATGGGCGCGCGGCCGAAATCCGACGGGCTGTCGACCACGGCCTTTCCATCCGGGGTTGGCGCCGTGTCCGTCGAGGCGGCCGAACTTGCCGCACCGGTGATCTACCACTCCAAGGAATTTCTTCCCGACACCGGGGGCGCGGGGCGCTATCGCGGCGGCCTTGGGCAGCGGATTGAAATCGGCTCCCGGATCGGAGAGCCGCTGAGCCTTTCTGCGGCCGCTTTCGAGCGTCTTTCGACTGGTCCCGCAGGGCGGCAAGGCGGTCTGGACGGGGCCAAGGGACGTGTGCGCATCACCGATGGCACGCGGATCACGGACAAGGGTCTTTATCGCATTCCGCCACAGGAAAGGCTGATCCTCGAGACGCCCGGCGGCGGCGGTTTCGGCGATCCGAAAGACCGCGACAGGGCCGCCGTCGCGAGGGACCTGTCACATGGTCTGATCTCGGAAGAGGTGGCCGACGACCTTTATCAATGCAAACCAGTCCAAGGGGAGGACACCTAAATGCACCTGACA
Source organism: uncultured Rhodobacterales bacterium (assembly GCA_964604565.1). Lineage (GTDB taxonomy): Bacteria > Pseudomonadota > Alphaproteobacteria > Rhodobacterales > Rhodobacteraceae > CAZRZN01. Next base: position 18,166 of record CAZRZN010000006.1, on the reverse strand, counting down.
CGAGTCATATTGGCCGGATCGACGGCCATCACCCTATGCGCCACATCGGTCACAGCACAGACCCAATGGGACCTGAGCACGGCCTGGGGGGCCAACAACTTCCACTCCGAAAGCGCGATTGCCTTTGCCGACGCGGTTCGGGCGGAAACCGATGGGTCGGTGGATATCACCGTGCATCTGTCAGGCGAACTGGGTGTCGGAATCACCGAAAAGCTGAGCGCGGTCGAAAATGGCATCGTCCAGATGGCCGACATGCTGCTGTTCTTGCAGGCGGGCGAGGCGCCCTTTCTGGGTGTCGATACACTGCCCTATCTGATCCAGGGACAGGATGAGATGCGCACATGGCTGGAAGTTGCCGGGCCGACCTACGATGAGATCTTCGCGCAGCACAACCAGCGCGTGCTTTACTATGTCCCGTGGCCTTCGCCGGGTGTCTACACGACAGATCCGGTGGTCAGCGCCGACGATCTTGAGGGGCAGCGCATCCGTGCTTTCAATGCGACGTCTTTCGAGTTTCTGGAGCGGTTGGGCGCGGCCCCGGTCGAGCTGCCGTTCGGCGAATTGGCTGCCGCCGTCGCGGCCGGGACGGTCGATGGCGCGGCGACGTCCACATCCACAGGAGCCAATTCGCGCCTCTATCAGTTCATGGATCATTTCAATCCGCTGAACTGGTCGA
>CAZRZN010000006.1:0-17390 GCA_964604565.1 uncultured Rhodobacterales bacterium | reverse complement strand
GCCAATTCGCGCCTCTATCAGTTCATGGATCATTTCAATCCGCTGAACTGGTCGATGTCGCCCGATGCTGTGACCGTCAACCTCGACGCGTGGAACGCCCTGACCGAAGAAGAGCGTGACATCATTCAGGGTCTGGCCGACGAGATGGAGGCGGATTTCTGGGCCGCGTCCGCCGCCGAGGACGCGACACAGACCGCCGTTCTGGTCGAAAACGGGATGGCGATTTCCACTGCGGATGACACGCTGACGGCCGCCATGGCGGACGCCGGGCGCGCGATGTGGGATGATTTCTTTGAGCGGGTTCCTGACGCCCAACCGGTCGTCGAAGCCTATGCCGAAGAGGTCGGCAAATGAGAAACCGTCGCCGGAGCATGTCCCCGGCGACGTCCGCCCGGCAATGACGCGGTTCCTGCACCTGATCGACCGGATGTCGCGGCTGGCTGAAACGCTCGCCGTGATGCTGATCTTTGGCTATTGCGCGCTCATGTTGTCGGAGGTTGTCGCCCGCGCCCAAGCCTGGAGCTTTTCCTTCACATGGGAATTCAGCCAGTATGCCATGGCCGCGATCTTTGCCCTCGCGGCGGGTCCGGCACTGCGCTCCGGCACGCATGTGCGGATTTCGCTGGTGTCAGGGGCATTGCCCAAACAGGCCGGAAAATGGCTTGATGTGGCGGCAAACGTGGCTGGCCTCATGATCGTCGCCCTGATCGTGGGGGCGATGTGGACCAAGGTCGGCACCTCGTTTGAGCGCAACATCCTTGCGACCAGCGTCACGCAAAGCCCGCTGTGGGTTCCGCAGGCGGTCGTGCTTTGGGGAATGGTCCAGCTGTGGCTGGATCTCTTCGCACGGCTGATCCGTCGCATGACGGACCGGGACTGCGAATGGCGCCACGCGGATTCGGAGCCGTCCGATGCTTGAGATCGGTCTTGTCACCATCCTGTTGTTCGTGGCGCTTCTGGCGGGTTCCGTCTGGATCGGTCTGTCGCTGTTTGCCACAGGGTATATCCTGCTGTCGATCTTTCGTCCGAACATACCGATGGACATCTTTTCCAGCGGGGTCATCTGGGGATCCATGATCCCGACACCCCTGTTGTCGCTGCCGCTGTTCATCCTGATGAGCGAAGTCCTCGTCGCGGCCGGATTGGGGCGGTCGCTGTTTTCCGGGCTGGCGCCGCTCGTCGGTCGATTGCCCGGCGGGCTCTTGCACGTCAATGTCGTAGGTTCGACGCTGTTCGCGGCTGTTTCGGGGTCTTCGGCGGCCACCACGGCCATCGTCGGCAAGGTCAGTTTGCCGGAACTGGCGGCCAGAGGCTATGATCGGCGGATGGCCATGGGATCGCTTGCCGGGGCGGGCACGCTCGGGTTTCTGATCCCGCCCTCGATCATCATGATCATCTACGGGGTCATGGCAGAGCAATCCATTCTGGAATTGTTCCTTGCCGGGGTGGTTCCGGGCCTGACGCTGGCCGCGCTATACATGCTGTATATTGGCGCACATCAGACAGTTACAGGCCGGCAGCCCGATCAGGAGCGTCCCACATGGTCCGAACGCCTCGCCGGTCTGCGCAGCATCGGCCCGGTGGCGGGACTGATCGCCTGTATCGTGGGATCTCTCTACCTTGGGCTGGCAAGCGTCAGCGAGCTTGCCGCCGTGGGTGTGTTGGGGGCGGTGATCATCTCGATCCTGATGGGGCGCTTTTCGGTCGCCGGCATGGTGCGGGCAGGACGTCGGGCGGTACGGACCTCGGCGATGATCGGATTGATCATCATTGGCGCCGCCTTGCTGAATTCCGCCTTCGGCTTTTTGCAGATCCCGCGGGCCATCGCGGATCTGATCGCGGGTCTGGGGCTGACGCCCTTCATGCTGATCGTTGTGCTGCTTGGGTTCTACGTCATCCTCGGGATGTTCCTCGATGGCACGTCGATCATCGTCATGACACTGCCGATCACTCTGCCCCTTATCACGGCGGCAGGATACGATCCTGTCTGGTTCGGGATCTTCGTTGTCGTTGCCGTGGAAATAAGCCAGATCACGCCGCCGATCGGTTTCAATTTGTTCGTGATCCAGTCCCAAACCGGTGAAAGCATCGGGGCAATTGCCCGCGCGGCGTTTCCGTTCTTCATGATCCTGCTGGGCTTTGCCCTCCTGCTGGCGCTGATTCCGGATCTCGCGCTGTGGCTGCCGGGGACGATGAAATGACGGCGCTCTACAGCCGGGTCTGCGACCGGATCCTTGGGCAGATCCAATCGGGGGTCCTCCGGGTCGGCGACCGTTTGCCGCCGGAGGCGGAGTTTGCCGCCGAATTGGGGGTCAGCCGATCCACGCTGAGAATGGCCTTTGCCAAGCTCGAAGCGTCGGGGGTCCTGCAACGCCGCAGGCGCGCAGGCACGCGGATCATTTCCGATGCACCGCAGAAACGCTTCAGCATGGTGACGACCGGGATCAATGAATTGCTCAGCCTGGGTCGCGATACGCGGTTTCAGGTCACCGGGACGCGGATGGTGCGCAAACGGGATATACCGGAGCTTTCCGGTCAAACCGGCGAAACCGGGGACTGGCTGGAGGTGTTCGGCGCGCGGCGGTTGGCAGGTGAGACGATCCCCTTCAGCGTCAACCGCGTCTATGTCCCGCCGCGTTTTGCCGGGATCGCGCCAGAGATCACAGATGCGGAAACCTCCGTCTTTCGGGCGATAGAGGACAAGTTCGATGTTTCGATCGGCCGGGTCAGTCAATCCCTGCGGGCAATGGCCTGCTCACCGGACGACGCGGCGATCATGGGGCTGCCCTCGGGGGCACCGGTCATGCAGATCGAGGCGCAGCTTTTCCTGCTTGATGGCCGACTGATGGAAATTTCCGTCGCGAAATTCGATCCGGACCGCTTTCAGGTCCGCACGGATGTTGAAATCGCCTGACCGGTTTGCGTGGGTTCAAGGCCCCCTGTTTTGCAGCCAGAGGGGTTTTGGTCACCGGATTTCCGGGGCCCCTGCACCCCGGGCAGCGCCGCGGCAGGTTCTCTGTATCCGGGTTTTGGAAGAAGTATTGCGCCAGCATGTCTGGGCCGGGTTTGCCGGGCCACCGCGACGTTCTGTGATCCCGTATCATTTTCCAAAGAGGTCCGTTTGAATTGCGACCGGCGTGGACAAGCACAAACCGCAAGATATCAGCACCGCATATGGACCGGAGGCGGCGGATGGTGGGACCGTTCGATTGGACCTGATGAACGGTCCCGAATGGACTGACAAGTCGGATTTCGGCGATCTTCGGCCAGTCGGGTCAGCCGGAGGCCGGTTTCGTCACCGGTCGCCGCTGAAGCAGGTAGAGGGTCTCATCTTCGAAAGCCCATTCGATGTCATGAGGGCCGGCACCGAACGCCCTGTTGCAGTCTCCTGCGAGACCGTGCAGCGCGGCCAACCGGCCCGCATCGAGGCAGGGTTGTTCGACAAGGTGCCGGGGCACGCTCTTTGTGCTTGTCCCTCCTTCCGGAACGCGCTGGATCTGGATCTCCTTGAACCCGGGACGGTGTTCCAGCATGTGACCGGCCGGATGCAGCCGGTAGGAATCCGGGATGACAAGGCCCTGAACCACCGCTTCGCCCAGACCCCATGCAGCTTCGATGACAAGTTCGTCCTTGCCCGTCACCGGATTGCGGGTGAAAAGCACGCCCGCTGTGTCTGATGCCACAAGCCGTTGAATGACCACACCCATGCGGATGGCCGGGTCTGCCCCGACACGCGCGCGGTAGGCTTTGGCGGACTCGGTATGGGCCGATTTCCAGACGGCGCGCAGAGCCTCTCCCACAGCCGCCGGGCCGCTGGCATTGAGGACCGTCGCGTGCTGCCCGGCAAAGCTCGCCCCGGCCGAGTCCTCGCCAATGGCCGAGGATCTGACAGCCAGTTCACCGGGAAGCTGCGCGCAGATCTGGCCGAGGTCGGCCAGCGCGTCTGATTGCCCGGATGCCACGGCATCGACAAAAACCGTGTCCAGTGCGAACCCCTCGGGCACCGGTAGCCCGGCGCGCATCGCCGCGCCGAGCTGGACCGCCTTGCCGCCGTAGATGTGTTCCTCGCGGGCGGAAGACAGGGGGACCGGCGTCATTCCACGTCGATCTGCACGTTGCCGGTGGTTCCGTTCACCGTCACCCGCGTGCCATCGGCGATCAGGGCCGTCGCGTTCCGCGTTCCCACAACTGACGGGATGCCGAATTCACGCCCGACGATTGCGGCATGGGACAGCAAACCGCCGGCATTGGTGACAATCGCCCCCAGCAAGGGCAGGACGATGTTGAAGGAGTCGGTCGTCGCGGCGGTGACCAGCACATCCCCGCGTTGCAGGCGGCGCAGGTCGTCCGGGCCGTCGATGACGCGGGCGATCCCGGTGTAGGTTCCGGGGCTCGCGCCCATGCCCTTGACGATCGTCGCGTCCGGGTTGGTGTCCTGTGCCGCGCCAAGGGATTGAATGGCAGTGCCAAGTGCCCGCATCACCCGGAAGACATCCGGTGGAAGCCCGTCCATCGGCGGCGGGGGCGAAGGCGGATCGCCGAGTTCGGCGGGCGCGGACTCGGCCCGGTGGAGTTTTCGATAATTGGCACGTTCGGCGAGGTCTGTGGCGCTGGGCCCACCCGTCTTGCCCAGCAGCGCCTCGATTTCGCTGTAATCCGCTTCGACAAGATGCGCTGCCTCTTCCAGACGTCCGGTTGCGGCAAGGCGTTCACCGGCGGCAAGCAAGGCCCGCCGCATGACGCCACCGGCCCAGACGTCGCTGTAAAAACCGCGCTCGTCTCGCAATCGCGACATCAGACGGACCTCTGCCAGAAGCTCGTCGAAGGTGTCGCGGTGTTCGTCCGGGATCGCCTCGCGCAGGCGGGACACTTCGGCTTCGGGAACGGCGGTGTCTTGATGTGCGGATTGTCCGACGGCCTGCCTGATGCGCGAAATCAGCACATCCGGCACCTCGATCGCGGTCGGTTCGCCGGTGTCGAGACTGTTCAGCAAGCGGTGCCCGACGACGCCGAGATAGGCATTTGCCGCGTCTGCCACTGCGCCTACGTGCCCGCGGAGCCGTTCGAGGATGGCCGCGCTCGTGTCGTCTGATTCAATGATGGCACGTGCTGACGGATCGTTTCGAATTTCCTCGGCGAGATGATCCAATTCCTCGAACACGCCGGCGGATTCAGGTGCCGCACCGCGCGTCAGCGCAAGGAACTCGCCAATCGGCAGATCGGTCCAAGAGGCAACATGGGCCATGAAATCGCCCACGGGCAGAATCGCTGCAAGGTTGAAGGTGTGATGTTGCCGAACCATGGATTTAAGGTTGTCGCGGCAACGCGCGACATAGGCGGCAAGCTCTTCATCGGACAGTGTCGCGGGGTCGATGGCCAGAAGCGCCTGATGCGTCTTGATCGAGGCGGGTTTGACCTCTTGATCCCAGCGTTCCAGCTCTGCGCGCCAGATCTTGTCCCTAAAGACGCTTGCGGCAGCTTCGAACCGTGCCGGGATCTCGGCCTCGGGCGCGGGGATGACGCTGGAATAGGCAAAGCCGTTTACGAAACGGTAGTCTAGTGCGTTGATCAGCAATCCGTAGCGACGCGCGCAGTCCAGAAATCCCTCCGCGATGCCCTGCGGATGGATCTCGGTCTGAAACCGTGAGACGGGTCGTGGAAAATGTGCTGCGTCGATGGACCAGGAACCAGGTCCGGGTGGTTGATATTCTATGGGTGTGGACGTGACGACGTTATTCATCTTTTTTGTCCTGCATGAAAATGATTTCGGCGGAAAGTTGCCTAGGCTGAATGGCTAGCAGATGTCATAAAACTGTCATAGAAAATTTTAGGGTTGTCCCCAAGACAGCCTTGCCCGGCAAGGACAAGAATGGCACGCGTCCAAGGTCACGGCTTTTCCGCCGCGCATGAGGTTACGATGTTTCGGCCGCGCCGACAGCCATGCCCGGCAACCGCAGGCTGATCATGGCGGAGATCGCGATGGCCCCGGTAAACATGACGATCATTATCAGATGGCGGCCAATGCTGACGGTCGCATCGCTGCCGAGGACTGCGCCAAGGACAAGCGTGCTCAGGATGGCGCCCAGATAACGCATCGTCGAACTGACCCCGCCGGCCATCCCGGCCTGCCCGGGCGCCACGGCGCCCATGGAGGCCGCCTGCGCCGGTGCGTTGCACAGCCCGAGACCAAGCCCGAACATTAGCAAGGCCGGGACCGCATCGGTCGGTGTCGCGAAGGACTCGAGCCGCCATAACTGAGCCACGCCCGTCAGCAGTAGCAAGGATCCCGACAAGGCCGCGCGGCGCGCGCCGATCCGGTCTGTCAGGTGCCCGCCCACTGGTCCGGCGATGACCATGCCGATCATCATGACGAACAGCATGTAGCCGATGGCACGCGGTTCTGTCCCCCGGAAGATCGAAAAGAATTGCGGCAACTGGAACAGCAACCCGTACATCGCGAAGTTTTGCAGCGCGATCATCGTGGTGCCCGCGGCAAAGGCCGGCAGCGCAAACAGATGCGGATCGAAAATCGGTTCGCGTGCCCTGGTTTCCCAGACGACAAAACATGCCCCCGCCAAGACCGAAGTGGCCAAGACGGCGGCCAGCGCCGTTCCGTCAAGCTTGCTCGCCACGATCAGTAGCGCCAGCGCCACGGCCAGCAACACGATACCGACATGGTCGAGCGATCTGATCAGCCCTGTCAGGGGCCGGTGCACCGCTGCGTTGTGCGCGGGCAATGGATACAGATACAGCAACCCGGAAGAGAGGGCGAGAAACGGCAAATTGGCCAGAAAGACTGCGCGCCAGCCAAAAAGCCCGACGATCTCACCGCCAAGCGCCGGCCCCCCGGCCGCCGCGATGCCCATGGTCGCACCGAAAACGCCAAAGATCCGTCCGCGCCGTTCCTGTGGGACATGCACGCGCAAAAGGGCAAGCGTGGCGGGCAGCACCAGCGCACCTGCCGCCGCCATTGCGCACCTCGACACGAACAGGAGGCTGACTCCCTGCGCAATCAACCCGCAGGCCGCACCGAAAAGATACAATGCGATGCCCGTCCATAGAACCCGGGAATGCCCCACAAGGTCGCTGATCTTTCCCGCCGGTCCCTGACAGACCACGTTCACCACAAGATAGCCGGTGACCAGCAATCCGGTGATGAGAACCAGATCGGCACCGACCCCGCCTCCGATTGATGGCAGAGCCACGGCAATCAGGGTGGATCCCAAAGGCGCTTGCGCGGAGGCGATCAGCAAGGCCGCGGTGGTGGCCAAAGACAGCTTCGCGGCCGTATCCGTCGATTTCAAGTGGCGTCCCATCCCTGCCAATGGCGCGACCCACACGCCGCGCTGGCAACAGAGATGTTTGCTGTCCCGAGAACAAGAGCAAATGTCCACGTCGAGGGACCGTTCCCGGGACAGGGATCGGCAGCGTCAAAGGTGTGAGGCGGCGCCGGCGGACAGGTGCCCCGGATTGCACCGGGCGAAAGACGTGGTCCCCCCAGAACAAGGAGATTGAAACCGCGCAAATGCACAATCAGGGCGATCACGCGCTCTGCCCAGAATCCGGCGCGACTTGTACGGGTCGTTGGCGATGGCGACCACGCTGCGCAGCGTGGTGGTTGATGCCCCATCAGCCTGCCCAGTGCAGCCGATCCTTGAGGCGGATCAATCGCGGATTGTGCGGTCTGGCGTTCTCAGGGTCGTGCGTGGCGCAACCCACGGCGCATCGGGCACTCAGGCAACAGTCTTGCAGTCAGCACACCACTGCGAGGTCATCGGGAAAAGGGATCCTGAGAATATCATCAGTCTGCCGGCGCGCCATCCTCCCGCGTTTCGTTTTTCAGTCTGAGCGCCTGGGTCCTGCCATCCTTGGCCTCGCCGAAAAAGATGGTCTGATGGGGGAACGGAATCTCGATGCCGCGCTCGTCGAAAATGCGTTTCAGGATGCCGTTGTAGGTCCGACCGATGCCCCATTGCAGGCCCGGCTTCGTCTTGATCCGTGCGCGCAGGACGATCGCGCTGTCACCGAAAGCATTGAGCCCGAACCATTCCAGATCGCCCAGCAGCGCAGGGGATTGCGCCGGGTCATCGCGCAGTTCGTTGAATGCGTCGAACATGGCCTGTTTCGCCTCTTCGATGTCTTCGCGATACGCGATCCCCATGTCGCAGACGAAATAGGCGAAATCGCGCATGAAGTTCGAAACCATATCGACCGAGGAAAACGGCACGATGTGATATGTCCCGCTTACGTCGCGCAACGCGACAGAGCGCACCGACAGCTTTTCAACGACACCGGTCGTGCTGCCGACCGTCACGACGTCACCGACGTTCATGGCATTGTCGAACTGAATGAAAATCCCGGTGATGATGTCCTGCACCAGCTTCTGGGAACCGAAACCGATGGCAAGGCCCAGCACCCCGGCGGAGGCAAGCAGCGGCCCGATGTCGAGGCCGATCTCCGAAAGCGTGAACATCAGAGTCAGAATGACCAGTGCGATGGTCGCGGCATTGCGCAACAAGGTAAGCAAGGTGGTTTGCCGCGAGGATGGCACAGTGCCGAAATCGGGGTTCAATTCGTAGTCGATCCACGCATTCATCGCGAGCCACAGCAGGCTTGCCACGGCCAGGATCACGACGACCGTAGCCGCGCGTCCGGAGAGGTTCAGCCCGGCCTCCGATCCGATCCAGCCCCCGAAATTGATCAGTCCGATCACGTCGAGCGTGTAGGCCACAAGGAGAAACGCAACAAAGAGGCGGAGCACGCCAAGAACCTTCGGGACGATCTTGTTCAGGCGGACTTCCAGCAATGGCAGGCGCAGGCGCGTGTGTTCCGGCAGGTGGACACCGGACCGCAGGGACCGCCCGATTGCGCCCAGCAGGAACGATCCAATCAGGGCTGCGGCCAGCACCTTGCCTGAGCCAAGCAGATATTCGGTGACCACGTCCGTCGGCTGAGAGACCACCGCAACGAACATCACGGCCAGATAGACCAACATGAACCAGTGCCATGTGCGCGTCAGGGTGCCGAGGATGCCGCCCAGCCGGTCGCTTTCGCGGGACGCGCGGTCGCTTGCGTCGGTGGGTTCCGGATCGTTTTCGACCGTATCCTCGCCCTTGGGCGGGACCAATTGCCGCGCGATCCAGTTCGCCACATCGTCACGGTGCCGGATCACCAGAACGACAAGATAAAACAATACGAAAACAGACAGCAGGGCGGAGACGCCCAGCCCGGCGGCAAAGGAAAGATTGCGGTTGACGATCGGCACGATCAGGAGCTGCCCGTAGCCAAGCACGCTTACCAGGACGTTGCTGTGCCTGTTCAGACGGATCGCCGCCGCATTCGAAAGGTTGATCAGCCGCAGCCCGCCGGTTGTCGGCGAAACGATGGCCCGTATCCCGACCTTTACCATTTCGACCAGCAGGAAGGCATTCAGATAGAGCGCCTGCCGAAAGCCGATCTGGGCGTAGTCCCCAAGGGCAAGGAGGGTGATGGCATATCCCAGCGCCCAGGCTGTCAACACGATGCCCACGTCAAGGAGTGTGGACCCGACAAAGATGAACCCGGTCCGCAGCGCGTTGGCGTCGCGGGCGCGATCGCCGAGCCGTCGGAAAACCGGTCTGATGGCAAAGCGCAGGGCCAAGTAGACCGCGAGCGTGATGACGATCACGAGGAACAGGCTTTGCAGGCTCTGAAATAGCACCCCCACTTCGTCACCGGAAAGCCCGTCGAAAACGCTGCCGCTGCTGGCAAGACTCGCCAGCACCGTGTCGAGGCGGTCAACCAGACCCTGCGCGATACCTTGGGTGATTTCGGCGACCTGCGAACCGATGGAGGGCGTGCGGTCTATCGGAGCCTCGGCAGCCGTGGCGGTCGCGTCGGCAGGGGCGGCTGTCTCGCCGGTCGTTGCCTCCAGCGCGTCCAGCAACCGTTGACGCGCGTCAGCGTCACGCAACACGTCTGTCAGGGCCTGCAAAGGATCGTCAGCCGTGACCGTTTGCGACCCCGGCCCGGCGTCTTGGGCGGTGGACGGTGCTGCCGCCAGTGCGCAAAAGACAATCAGCGTCCAGGACAAAACGAAATGAAATACTCGGGCGCCAAGTTGCATGAGGGGTCCAGTCGTCAATTTCTGCTGCGCGGTGACGGGGGTCTACCGTCTCCGGACCCGAGTTCCAAGCGCCCGGGCAGTCACGACGGCGCCAGCAGTTTCTCGATTGGCCCGGAGCCTTGGGGACGCAATCTCCTTTGACGCGGACTTGTCGAAGAGATTGCTTGGCCGATGCGTCGTCCGCTTGTGGGGTCAGCCGCCGGAATTCCGGACCAGCCATTCGACCGCTTCGGTCAGATGCAGTGTCATGGCCTCGTCGAAAGCGGCGACGATCCGATTTGTGGAATTGTCAGGCACGGCGACCGTGTGGGCAAAACTGCCTGAGGACACCACGACGCCATCCGTGTCCCGCAACAACGTCATCGTCGACCGAATGACGACGACCACGTCCTCTCCGATGACTTCGGCTTGAAAAGCCCGCAAATCGGTCATCAGGACGTAGTCGGGAGGCGGTCCCAGCCCCTCGCTCGCAACAAGGGCAAAGCGGCCGGTATTGGTCAGCGACCGGACCAGAAGCAATTGCACAAGTTCGGTGGTCTCGTTGACCCAGCGCGCATCGGGCAGGGATTCAAGCTGAAGCTGGGTCGGCTTGATCATGATGCTGTCCGTGTCCAGCGCCCCGGTAGCCGTCGGCAGCGCGATCTCCAGATGGCGTCGTCCTCGTGTCGCCGGCACGACACCCGCGGGCAGCGGCGTCAGTTCGAAGGTTGCAAGCGGCTTTGACGCGGACTGGATGCTGGAGATGGCGGAACATCCCGCAAGGGCCAGCAGTCCCAGACCGAAGAGGGCCAGGCGCAGCGATTTGCGAATTGTCATCTATGCTATCTCCTGAATTCGGGGACGTTGTTGCCAAAGAAGAACCGCGCCGGGTCGCGTTCCATCTTCCTCGCCACGTTTTCCAATTGAGTGACCAGTTTCTGGGCTTCACGCGCGAACTTCGTGAATTCCGGCAGACCGCTTTCCGCAAAGGACTGGATCGCGGGGGCGCCGGCCTTCACGGATTTGTCGATCTGCTGAACGACTTCCAGCGACCGCGCCACGGCATTGCGCAGATCAGCGGTGATCCCGGGGATGTCTTCGGACAGGGCCGCCATCGTGTCCTCGAACTGTCCGGCTGCGGCGCGGACATCGGAAATGACCGGACCCAGATCGGTCTTGAGGACGGTTTCGGCCTCTGTGAAGGTGCCGTTCGCGGCTGCCAGGACATCTTCGGTCTTGGTTAACGCCTTGTCCATGTTTCTCAGCGTGCGGTTGGCGTTTTGCAGTGTTCCCGTCGCGGCCTGCAAGACCGCGTCGCCGCTTTCGATCAGCGGATCGAGCTGTTCAGTGAAGTTTGTGATATCCGCCGAAACCTGATCCATGACGCCCGTGGCTTTTGTGACCGCTGTCCTGATCTCCGCAGTGATCGCGGGGAGATCCTCTTGCAGCGTCTGGTCCATTCCGGTGACGGTGTCCCGCACGGTCTTCAGGGTCGTGCGGGCCTCTGCGACAAGCGCTGCCCCTTCTCCCTCCAGCAAACCCTGAAAACTGACAGATGCGTCATCTATGGCTGCGAGCGAGGCCCGCGCTTCGGTCAGGGTCAGATCGAGCGTTGCAAGCGTCGCCTCCATTTCGACAAAGCGCGCTGTGGCCGCGTCCGATGCACCCCCGAATTTTGTCAGTACGCTGTCAAGTTGCGCGCTCAGATCGCCGGTGGCTGTGTCTATGGACCTGATGGCCGCCGCGAGATCGTCCGCCAGTTCGGGAACACGGCTTCTGACAAAGTCGTCGACACCCGAAACCGTGGTTTCCGCGGTTGTGAAGGCCTCCGTTGCCGAGGTCAGTGCAGGTTCGATCCGGGCCATCGTGTCCTTGGCCGCGTCCAGCGTCTCATTGACCTTGACCAGCGTCGACTGGACGGTCGTGCCGATCTCTTCCAGACGACCCGTAAAAGCGGAAATTTCCGCGGTGCCCTCGGCCACCGTTCTGGAGATATCGGAAAAATCCGTCAGCGCCTGTTCGAGCTTGCCTGATGACGTTTCCAGGTTTTGCAGCAGGTTCGAAACGGCCGCCTGATTGTCGGCGCCAAGAAAATTCCGGACTTCCCTGATGGCCTCGACCGCTTCGGCGACCAGATCCGGGGCATCCTCTGTCAGGGCCTGAACGGCGGACCGTTCCGATGGGATGAGGGGAATTCCGTCCGGATCCTCCGCGTCGTGTAACAATGCCGCACCCTGACTGCCGCCTGTCAGCGAGACATAGGCGACGCCTGTGACGCCTTGGGAATTAAGTTGCGCGACCGTGTCGGTCTTGATCGGCGTATCGGCGGCAACCTCGATTCGCACACGCACCTGGCTTGGATTGTCCGCGTCGATTTGCAGGTCCGTCACCGTCCCGACCGACAACCCGTTATAGCGCACGTCCGCTGCCATGCCGAGGCCCGACACGTTTTCGAAAAGCGTTTCATACAAGGCATATTGCCGGTCTATTTCGACCTTGGCGAACCAGACCAGCAGACCCAGAAGCCCCAGGATACCCAACACCGTCACCGCGCCGATCAGAACAAAATTGGCTTTCGTCTCCATCGGGAATCAGCCTCCTGTCCCAAGCCCGGCCGCGCGCGCTCGGGGGCCATGAAAGTATTCATGCACCCAAGGATGGTCCACCTTCAACATGTCGCGCATCGTGCCGGTCACGAAAACCTTTTTTTCCGCAAGGACGGCAATCCGGTCGCAGACGGCGTGCAGACTGTCCAGATCGTGGGTCACCATGAAAACCGTCAGTCCCAGCGTCGTTTGAAGCTTCTTGATCAGGGCGTCGAAATCGGCAGCGCCAATCGGATCAAGTCCGGCGGTGGGTTCGTCCAGAAACACGATCTCCGGGTCCAGAGACAGCGCCCGTGCGAGGCCCGCGCGCTTGCGCATCCCGCCTGACAGTTCCGATGGGTACTTGTCGCAGGCGACCGGCGGCAGACCGACCATCGCGACCTTGAGTTCGGCCAGCGATCGCCGCGTGCCCGGAGAAAGGTCGGTCTGTTCGCGCATCGGAACCTCGATGTTTTCGCAGACCGTCAGGGATGAGAACAACGCCCCATCCTGAAACATCACACCCCAGCGCTGCTCGATCTTCTGCCGGGCAGAGTCGGACGCGGTCAGCATATCGGTGTCAAAGACGCGCACATCGCCAGCTTTGGGATGCAGAAGGCCGACGATTGCGCGCAAGAGCACGGACTTTCCGGTCCCCGAGCCGCCGACGACCCCCAGCACTTCACCGCGGAAGACATCAAGATCCAGCCCGTCATGCACAACATGATCGCCGAATTGCGTTCGCAGATCGCGGACCTCGATGATGGCTTCGCGCGTTTCGGACATCACACGCCCACCACGGCGAAGAAGATCGAGAAAAGGGCATCCGCCACGATAACGAGAAAGATCGACAGGACGACGGATGTGGAGGTGAGGCGCCCGAGCGATTCCGCATTTCCCCCGACTTTCATCCCTTCGTAGCAGCCGACAATGCCGATGATGACGGCAAAGAACGGCGCCTTGATCAGACCCACGGCATAGTGCCACACATCCACCGAGTCGTAGAGCCGGGTTCGGAACATCCCCGGAGAGACGTCCAGTTCTATCCATGACATCATTGCCCCCCCAAGAAGTCCCATGACATCCGCGACAAAGCCCAGAAGCGGCAGAACGATTACCAGCGCAAGCACCCGCGGCAGGACCAGGACCTCGATCGGATCGAGCCCGAGGGTCTGCATCGCGTCGATCTCTTCGCGCATTTTCATCGACCCGATCGAAGCGGTGAAGGCGGCGCCGGATCTGCCGGCCACGATGATCGCGGTCAGGAGGATGCCAAGCTCACGCAGAACCGAAATGGCGATCAGATCGACCACAAAGACCTCGGCGCCGAATTGCCGCAACTGGACGGCGCCCTGAAAGGCCATGACCACGCCGATCAGGAAGGCCATCAAGGACACGATCGGGATCGCGTTGAACCCGATTTCCTGCATATGGTGCACAAGTGAGGTGAAGCGCAGGCGCCGCGGATGGGCCACCAGCCCGCCGAGCCGTGCAACGACCACACCCAAGAAACCCAGTATTTCCAAAAGCGTCTGGACGCCCTGAAAGGTTGTCTTTCCGACGTTTTCAACCCATTGGACGAGGCCGCTGCGTGGTTTTTGTCCGTCTTTCTTGGCAGGAATATTGGCGCGGACAACCTCCAGCAGGTCGTTGTGAACCGTCGACCCGCCGACGATTTCGCATCGTCCACCCCTGTCGCGGATCCTGCCTTGCACGTCGATGATCAGCCAGGCGCCCGCAGTGTCCATGGCCGTTACCCCGGACAGATCGAGAATGGCATCCGACGAGGCCTCGGCGGCAGCCAGTTGTGCGCGCAGGTCATCGACCCTTGCCACCAGAAGCCGGTCGGGCAGCTGCACATGGATGGTTTCGTTTGACGGCAAGACGGGCCTCCCCGGAGGCTTGGACGGCCATATGATGACGCAGTTAGGTGGAATGGTCCACGACGCGCGGGGATGTCGGTGAAATGACAGCGGTCCTTGGCCACTTGGATGTTCTGCGCCAGATGTGCAAATGAAAACAAGCGGCCTTCTCCGGCTGCATTCGCGAAAATCCTTTTTCGGGGTCGACCGATGAATTCTTCGGCGGACAGGGGTGTCCTGTGCGGGGACTGGCGAACGGCTCGACCTCAGGGAAGGGTGATCGGAGCATGTGCCGCTGATGGACGTGTCGCGCCCGCAACTTGCGGTTCACAGACATCGCATGGGTGATCCGGACATGGCGGCTGATCCCGGGTGCCAGCCCCATCCAGAGGCCTTTACCTGAGCTTTCAGCGGCCCTCGGAAGGCGTCTTGTCAGCCGCTCAAGGCGCGGATCATCACCTCGGGGTCGAGATTTCCGCCTGAGATGGTGCAGATGACCGTGTCCGATGTGATCTCATCCCGGCGAAACAGGGCCGCGGCCAGTGCCACTGCGCCGCCGGGTTCTGCGACGACCTTCAACTGCCGCACCGCGAGAGACATGGCCTGCAATACCTCGTCGTCCGATGCCGTCACGCCGGGGCCACAGAGGCGTGACAGGATCGGAAAGGTCAGTTCGCCCGGCTGCGGCGTCAGGATCGCGTCGCAGAGGCCGCCAGCCTCGCGGGCATTGCGTTCACGCCGGCCCGACCGCAGGGACCTTGCGGTGTCGTCGAATTCTGCCGGTTCGGCCGGGCGGGCGCGCAGACCGGGGGCCCGCGCCTCAAGCGCCAACGCGATTCCGGCGGTCAGGCCACCGCCGCCGCAGCAGACCAGAACATCCGCATGCGTCACGCCATGCTCGGCCGCCTGTTGCGCGATTTCCAGACCGCAGGTCCCCTGACCGGCGATCACCTGCGGTTCATCAAAGGGTCTGACCAGCGTCAGCTTGCGGTCTTTCGCGATGCGGTCGCCGATTTCCTCGCGGTCTTCATGCCCGCGATCATACAGAACCACCTCGGCGCCGTAGGACCGGGTGCCGTCAATCTTCGCGGCGGGGGCGTCGGAGGGCATGATGATCACGGCCGGGATGCCCAGCCGCTGTGCGGCAAGTGCCACCCCTTGGGCATGATTGCCCGACGAATAGGCGATCACGCCATTGGCGCGCGTGGCCTCCGGCAGGGCGGTCAGGGCCGACCACGCGCCGCGAAACTTGAAACTGCCGGTGTGCTGAAGGCATTCGGGCTTGACCAGAACCCGGCGACCGGCAAGCGCGTCGAGCGCCGGGGACGACAGCAGCGGCGTGCGGCGCGTCACGCCTTGGGCGCGGGCCGCGGCGGCTTCGATCATCTCGATGTTCATGGACCCTCCGGATTTGCGAAGGCAAGGGGCCGCAGGGGGCAGGGAATGTCAATCGCCCTTGCACCTTTTGCCGCCGCAAGGCAGCGTTGCGCCATGATCGAACGGCACGCGAACGGGGATGGCGAGCGGAGCACGGCGTGGTATTCTCCCTGCGGCGCTTATCGCTATGGATTGCGCCGGATCTGGGAGGCGCGCGGACCGGAGGTTCTCTACATCATGTTGAATCCGTCGACCGCGACCGAGCAAGCAAATGATCCGACGATCGAACGCTGCCAACGCCGGGCGCGCGCGCTTGGCTTTGGCGCGATGCGGATCGCCAACCTGTTCGCCTATCGCGCCACACGCCCAGAAGACCTGCGGCGCGCATCCGACCCCGAAGGACCGGAGAACGCGGCCCTTTTGGGTGCATGGTCCGGGGCCGTGGCGATGACATTGGCGGCATGGGGTGTGCATGGGGCCATCCAAGAGGCAGGGCCACGGGCGGCAGTGTTGCTCGAAGGGGACGTTCGGCACCTGGGTCTGACCAAGGCGGGACATCCACGCCATCCGCTCTATGTGCCGTATTCCGTGAAACCGGCCCTTTGGCCGAAGGAGGTGCGTTATTCCGTATGAGACAGACGCCGATGAACTACGCCGCGAGATGGGGCGCGTCGCCGACGAACTGGCAAGATTGAACAGTCATCGCTTTGTCAAAGTTCACAACAATCTCTGGCGGCTGATGGGGTTCCAGTTGCTGCGCGGGTTGATGCTGGGCCTTGGGACGGCCGTCGGAGCGACCTTGCTCGTCTCGATCGTGGTGGTTCTGCTGAGCCAGATTGAATTCGTGCCGATCCTTGGCGACCTTGCGGGGAAGATCATAGAAGAGATCCAAACGCCTCCCACGGAATAGCGTCGGCATTGCCGCGCTGACAGCCGGTGAAGCTGTTTTCTTTTGACCGGGATGGCAGGCTCGGCAGGGTTGAGTGCAGGTTGGACGACGCGCAATTTCCGCTCTGCCATCCTTGTGGATGTGCAGGGATCCCGATCCGGTAGACAAGCGTGTAACATGCAGCCGCTGTGGGGTGGTGGCCGGTTTCGGTCCCGACAAGGATCGCGGTGGGCCGGCCCCAGACCGGATCTTGTCGCGAGAAATGACTGTTCTGCAGGGTCTTGGCCAGACGGTGCCGATCACACTTGTAAAACCATTCTGAATCGCTTAGGTGCGCCCATCCGCGCTGGCGGACGCCTCCACGGGCCTTGCTGGACGACATCCCGGCTTGCGCCATAACCCATGATCCGAAAGGAGACCCCGATGTCGATTACCGCGGAAGAAAAGAACCGTCTGATGAAGGAATTTGCCACGAAGGAAGGCGATACTGGCTCGCCCGAAGTGCAAGTGGCTATCCTGACATCGCGCATTGCGACCCTGACCGAGCACTTCAAGACCCACAAGAAGGACAACCACTCGCGCCGTGGCCTTCT
>CAZRZN010000005.1:47526-50887 GCA_964604565.1 uncultured Rhodobacterales bacterium | reverse complement strand
ACTGTCCAGAACATAGCGCACCTCCGGCGAAAGCGCGCGCGCCGCGTCATCCACCATTGGAAACTGACGGCGCACCGTGATCTTCGGGTGGAGATGCGGCAGCACGCCGGACCAGACCGGACAGCTATGGGCCGGTTGCCCGCAGCTACAGATCCGCTCCGCGCCCTTGCCCGCCAGATGATCGGTGTTGATCCCGGCGGTCAGGCGCACCGCCTCCCCCATGCCGACGACATGCGGTGACACGCCCAGCGCCGCGTCAAGGATGGTGGTGCCGCTATGCGAGGCACCGACCACCAGCAGAACAGGTTTTCCGGCCAAGATCGCCTCTCCGCAACGCGTCAGCGCATCGGGGCATATCCCCGCGAAAGCGGCGATAAAGGGGGCGGTGCGGCCCGCAAGGCCGTTACCGGATGTGTCGATGATCCCAAGCGGCTCGGTCGCGATCTTCAAAGGGCGTTCATGCACTCAAAGCCCAAAGTTTGCCAATGCCGCTTGCGGCACAAATGTCGGCGATCGCGTTATTCATCGCGCCCAGGTTCATTCGGGTCGCAGGAAAACAGTGCGATCTTGTTGCCCTGCGGGTCGCGAAGATAGCCGACATAAAAGTGGGGGCCATAGGACGGGCGAAAACCAGGCTGCCCATCGTCAGAGCCGCCTGCGGCCACCGCAGCGCCATGAAGGTCACGAACCTGTCTTTGCGATCGCGCCTGAAACGCCACCATCACGCCATTCCCAGTCGAGGCAGATTGCCCGTTGAAGGGGGTTTTGACGTAGAAATCTGGTTGAAAGCGGGGCTGACAAGGCTCTGCGGACAAGATGTAGCTCAGGTCTCCGTGATATTTTTCAAGCGCGTAGCCCAGAGCTGGCAGAAACGCCGAATAGAAACGTTCGGCCTTCGGGATGTCGTCTGCTCCAACGGTGACGTAAGCAATCATATTGCGGCGTTCCTCCAAGAGTTTCGGCGCAGGTGGTGGACTGGCCATTCGACGGCAGAGTAGCACAATCGCAAGCAGCCATCGTGGTCGCCGCAGCGAAAGCTCCCTTTCTCCGCACGGTCGGCAGCCCAGACGATGAAACCTCCCGCGTAGATCTTTGCGCGGGCACCCGCCCGTTCGGAACCGGGTTACACACGGGGTCATGCGTGGGTCTTCAACGCATCTGGCAGGGGGCTTGGGCACCACGCGAGCCGCTGAAACCCGGTGCAACAGCGCCCGGAGCCATCGCCGGCGCACCCCTCCGCCATCACAAAGGTCCCCGCGTAACCCGTTGATATAAATAGATGCTATTCTTTAACAGCCCCCCGATATTGCCTCACGGGGCACCCCTGATCCAAGTCTGGTGCATCGCCTTCGACAAAAAGGATCAACACCATGCTTCGATTTCTCACTTTCCTCTCAGCCCTCTTTTTCGCCTCCGCGGCGGCGGCGACGACCCTGTGGGTCGACGCGCCGAAGGACGGCTATCTCAACCTGCGCAGCGGCCCGTCGACCCGTCACGAGGTTGTCCGCCAGATGCCGCATGGCACCCGCGTCGAGGTGCTCAAGACGCCCGGAGACTGGTACAGGGTGCGCCATGCCTCCGGTGCAAAGGGGTGGGCACACAGCAAGTTTCTGTCGGCGCAAAAGGCCACGGGACATGACCGCGATCGCCGCTATGGGGACCAGCGCGACCACCCCCGGTATGACGGCCACAAAACCCAAGACTACTGGATTCATGCCCCCGGCTACAGCGGTCTGAACCTTCGCAACGGTCCGGGAACCGGATTCCCGGTTCTGCTGACCATGCAGCAGGGCGAAAAGGTCGTCGGGCTGGGCCGTCAGGGCGGCTGGGTCCTGCTGCGGCACAAGTCGGGCAAGGTCGGTTGGGCCCATGCCGATTACCTCGTCGACAAGAACCCCCGCCGCAAGGGCGGCTTCGACGACCGCTATCCCGACCGGGGCGGCGTGCGCAAGGTCGGCCGGATCGCGGATGCGATCGACATCTGCGCGCAGCGGCCGCAGCACAGGCTCCGCAGATGCATGTATCGCCAGCTCGACCTCGGCGGGCATCCTGCCCGCAACTGGTAAACCGTAGCACGCTGCAAGACGACGAAAGGGCCCCGCCGGGGCCCTTTGCCTTTCCCCGCCTGACAGGACAACGCACCACAGGCCGGGCGAACCGCTGACCAGCCCCGGAAAGGTGAGGAAAACCGGCCTACCCCGGGCGCCGGTGGACTGATAGGCTGCGCCGAACCGATTGAAAACGCGGAAAGCTCCTTGATGTCGCTACGCTGTCTCGCCGCCCGGTCCCTGATTGCCCTGTCCACCGCGACCTTGCTGGCGGGGCCGGCCCCCGCGCAGGACGTGCCCCTCGCACCGCGGGATCAATTCGGTCAGGTGGTCGTCACCAACAAGCAGATCGGCGGCGGCACGCGACAGTTCGAACAGGTCTTCGGCGGCGTGTTCGATTCCGAACCCGCCTACCGGATCAATCCCCTGTCCGAAGTGCGGAAACTGGCGCGCTCCGTCGGGCGGCTGGACATCTTGTTCGACCGGGGCACCGGCTATTGCACCGCCTTCCTGATTTCCGACTCTCACCTGATGACCAACGCGCATTGCCTGTCTGCCGGCACACCGCAGGCGATCACCTTTACCACCGGCTACGTCGAGTTCGGCATCGAGGCGGGCACGCAGAGCTTTGCGGTCAACGCCGCCCCGCTGGAAATCAGCCCCCCGGACGATCTGGACTACGCCATTCTGGAGGTCTTCGGAAACCCTGCAAAGGACTGGGGCACGCTGGAACTGGCCGCGGTGGAAATGGCATCCGACACACATGCGGGCTGGCCCCTGCTCATCATCGGCCATCCGATCTTTCAGACCGCGCCGGCCCCGGTGCCGAATTCGCAATATGTCAGCCGCAAGGAATGTCAGGCGACCCTGCGCAACGCGGTCGCTGGCAATCGTCTGCGCCATACCTGCGACACGCTTCCCGGCAATTCAGGCTCTCCGGTCTTCGGCGACGACAATCGCAAGGTGATCGCCCTGCACCACGCCGCCGACACGCGCGAGGGGGTGAATTTTGCCGTTCCGATCGCCCGGATCGCGCAAGACTCCCGGATCGTCGCGGCGCTGGTCGCGGAGCAGACCGCGCCGCAGGATCCGCCCCCGGGCGCGCCGCGACAGACCGCCCTCAGCCCCTGCGACGCCGCCCTTGCCAAGGCACAACAAAGCCAGACCTGCGCCGATTTCGACACCTATCTGTCCACCTGCACGGACCACGCCATGGTGCCCTTCGTCGCGCCCTTTGCAAAGACGCTGTGCGAAGTATCCGCAACCATCGCGGCGCCCGCAGCCGCAGCCGCGCCAGCCCCCGAAACCAGCCT
>CAZRZN010000005.1:35930-47426 GCA_964604565.1 uncultured Rhodobacterales bacterium | reverse complement strand
CCGCAACCATCGCGGCGCCCGCAGCCGCAGCCGCGCCAGCCCCCGAAACCAGCCTCGCAGCGCGGATGGCGGCGGATGACGACGTGCGACGCTGCGACTCGCTGGCCGGTGCGGACACGCATCCGGACCGCGAGGCCGGATTGATGCAAAGCGAAGGCATCGCCTTTGCCGATATCACCGATGCGCAAAAAGCCGTTGACGCCTGCGCCGCCGCCATTCGCGCCTTTCCGGATCATCCCCGGCTTCTTGCGCATCTCGGACGGGCCTTCCACAAGGCGGGAAGCCATGAGACCGCCGCAGCCGCCTATCGCAAGGCGGCGGAACTCGATGATCCCGTTGCCCAGATGAACCTCGGGGCGCTGCACTTTGACGGGCAGGTCCCTCTGCAATCGGATGCAGAGGCCGTATCGTGGTATGAAAAGGCAGCTGAACAAGGATACGCCCCTGCTCAGGCCAACCTCGGCTACCGCTATCTGACCGGAAAGGGCGTTCCGGCATCCGACACCGAGGCAGCGGTCTGGCATGAGAAGGCGGCAGCACAAGGCCACGCCGGCGCACAACACAGCCTTGGATGGATGTTCGAAAGGGGACGCGGCGTCGCGGAGTCCAAGGTCGAAGCTTTGAACTGGTATCGCAAGGCCGCCGATCAAGGGGACGAAAAGGCCGCGGAAAAGGCCGATGCGCTGAGCCTCGAGCTTTACGGAGTCACATTCGGCGACTGACCGCGGTCCGGGCCTGCCGCTCAGCTATGTTCTTCCTTGGCGGTGGCGGCAAGCGCCCGGTTGTAGGCCTTCAGCGCATCCACGTGGAACAGCGCCCCTTGCAGGATGGGCGTGCCATCCTCCAGCGTCACCACCGGGATGAAGGCCACGCCGGATTTCTCGAACAGCGGCAGCGCCACTTCCAGCGTCGC
This sequence comes from uncultured Rhodobacterales bacterium, assembly GCA_964604565.1. GTDB lineage: Bacteria > Pseudomonadota > Alphaproteobacteria > Rhodobacterales > Rhodobacteraceae > CAZRZN01. The sequence continues at coordinate 46,513 of CAZRZN010000005.1, read as the reverse complement.
GCCCGCCTGCACGTAAAGCCCCTGCTCGATCATCCGCAGACAGCTTTCCTCATCCGCCGCCTTCTCGTCCGTCGGACGGCGCATGACCGCCTGCACCCGGAACATGGCCAGCAGATAGGCCTGCGGGCCCGCCGCCAGATGCACGTTGCGCCGCTCCAACTGCGTCAGAAAGAACGACCGGTCCACCATGCGCGCCGCAACGGCTGTCGACATCGACACCGAAATCATCACCGCCAGCCCGGTCTGCCAGTCCCCCGTCAATTCGAACACGATCAACGTGGTGGAGATCGGCGCCCCCAGAACCGCCGCCGCGACCCCGCCCATGCCCGCCAGCGCATAAAGCGTGAAGGCAGAGGACACCTCCGGAAACAGCCCCGTGGCAATATGGCCGAAGGTCAGCCCGGTCAGCGCCCCCACCATGAGAGAGGGCGAAAACACCCCGCCCCCCATGCGGCCCGCCATGGTCAGCGACACCGCCGCCACCTTGATCACCGCAAAGACAAAGGCCTCGTGCAGCAGCAATTCCCCGGTCAGCGCGCGCGAAGTCGTCTCATAGCCAACGCCGATGATATGCGGGAAAAACACCGCCAGCCCGCCCAGCAACACCCCCGCCATGGCCGGGCGCAGCCAATGCGGCAGGCCCAGCCTGTCTTGCAGCCGCGTCTCGACGTCATCGGCGAAAAAGATCGACTTCATCATGATGACCGAAACCAGCCCGCAGACCAGCCCCAGCAGGAAAAAGGCCGGCAGTTCTAGGTAGAATTCCACCGTCGTCGTGCCCGGCAGCACGAATTCGGTCACATCGCCGTAAACCAGCCGGTTGATCACCGTGCCCGCCGCGCTGGCCACGACGATGGGCGCAAAGGCGTGCAGCGCGAAATGCCGCAGCACCACTTCCAGCGCGAAAAGCGCCCCGGCGATGGGCGCATTGAAACTGGCGGACACAGCGGCCGCCACCGCGCAGCCCAGCAGATCGCGCCCCGTGATCCCGTCCACCCGCAGCGTGTTGGCCACCCAGCTCGACACCATCGCGGCGATATGGACCACCGGCCCTTCGCGCCCGGTCGACCCGCCCGTCGACAACGTGATCCACGAACACAAGGCAGAGGCCACGCCCGCCTTCTTTTCCACCCTTCCATCGTTCAGCGCCGCGCCCTCGATCACGTCGGAAACCGACCGCACCCGCCCGTCCGGGGTCGCGAATTGCAGGATCAGCCCGACCACAAGCCCGCCGATGACCGGAATCATCAGCACCCAGACCCAAGGCATCCCCTCGGCGAAACTGTGCAGCATGTTCGGATCGGGCGTCCCGTAAACCAGCGTCTGCAAGGCCTCGATCGCCGCCCGGAACCCGATCGCGGCAAGGCCTGACGCGATTCCCAGCCCCAGCGCGATGAACCAGAAGGTCACCTGACCCGGCCCCTCATGGCGCAACATGTCCCAGGCACGGCGAAATGCCGCCGTCGCCCTGTGCACGTGCTGTTGCAACAGGCTCGCCAATCCGGTCTCCCTTGATCCGGTGACTTCCCCGCGCGGTTACCTGTGTCTAGAGTGCCCGCGAAACGGATCGGAGTACTCAATGCCCATCGCGCAGGTGATCGATGAATTACGCCCACTCCTAGGCGATGGGCTGAGCCTGTCCAAGTCCGATCTGGACGGTCATGGCACATCCGAGTCCTATTTTCCGATGATTTCGCCCGAGGCGGTCGTCTATCCGCGCAATACGGAACAGGTCCGGCGCATCGTCCAGATCTGCGCCGCCCATGAGGTGCCGGTGGTCGGCTGGGGCGCGGGCACCTCGCTGGAGGGGCACACACAGCCGCTCCGGGGCGGCATCACGGTCGATTTCCGCCATATGAACAAGGTGCTGGAGATACGCTCCGCGGATATGGACGTCACCGTGCAGCCCGGCGTCACGCGCGAGGCGCTGAACGAGGAACTCCGCGCAACCGGGCTGTTCTTCCCGGTCGATCCCGGCGCCAATGCCTCGCTCGGCGGCATGGCGATGACCCGCGCCTCGGGCACGACCACCGTGCGCTACGGGACCATGCGGGACAATGTCCTGTCGATGGAGGTGGTGCTGGCCGACGGTCGCGTGATTCGCACCGGCAGCCGCGCCCGCAAGAGCGCGGCGGGCTATGACCTGACCGCCCTCATGGTCGGATCCGAGGGCACGCTGGGCCTCGTGACGGAACTGACCCTGCGCCTGCACGGCCAGCCCGAGGCGGTCAGCGCCGGAATCTGCGCCTTTCCCGACATCGCGGGTGCGACGGCAGCGGTGATGGAAACGATCCAGATGGGCCTGCCGGTCGCGCGGATCGAATTTGCCTGCGCGCAGACCGCGCGCGCCTTCAACGCCTACGCCGGGGTCGACATGCCCGAGGCACCGCATCTCATGGTCGAATTTCACGGCAGCCCCGAAAGCGTCGCACAGGATGCCGCCCGCTTCGCGGAAATCGTCGCCGACCACGATGGCGGCGCCTTCACCTGGTCCCTGCGCGCAGAAGAACGCCGCGCGCTCTGGGCGCTGCGGCACAACGGCTATTATGCAATCCTCGCGCTGCGCCCCGGCGCACGGGCGGTGGTGACGGACATCTGCGTGCCGATCTCCCGTCTTGCACAGGCGGTCGAGGACACGCAGGCCGACATCGCCGCCAGCGGTTTGCCCGGCCCCATCCTCGGCCATGCCGGCGACGGAAATTTCCACGCCGTCCTGCTGATCGACCCGGACCAACCGGCGGAGCTGGAAAAGGCAAAGCGGCTCTCTGCCCGCATGGCGGACCGGGCGCAACGGCTGGGCGGCACCTGCACCGGCGAACATGGCGTGGGCTACGGCAAGCTGCCGTTCATGCAGGCCGAACATGGGGCCGGTTGGGCGGTCATGGGTGCCGTGAAACAGGCGCTGGATCCGCACAACATCATGAATCCGGGCAAGCTCGTGCCGGGCATCTGCGCGGGCCGCCAAACGGACACCTGATCCCGGAATCCGTGCATGGGGTGTGCATGCGTTGTGCATGCCCTGTGCATGGACCCTGTGGCCTGAAAACGGGCCGTGGCTGGAGGGCGGGCCGCTGACGGGCGCCCGCCCGGCAGCCGGGGCGCCCGGGGTCACGGCCTTCACCGCGCCGGCTGCACCAGGACGATCTCCGCCGCCCGGCCGATCCGAGCAGCGCGCGCAGATGCATCCGGAGGGCCCATCGCGCCGGTGACACCGCGAAGCACCCAGTCGCCCAACAAGACATCGATCCATAGCTCCGCCGCCTTGGCGGCCGGGCTCCGCACGCGCCCCCGCGCCTTCAGCCGGACGAACAGGGGCACCAACCGCGGCATCAGACTCTCCTGCCCCGCCGCCTTCAGCGCAATGCCCAGACTGTCACCGGAGTCCGCAGCCGCAGCACGGATCAGCGCGACGGACCGCGCGCTCAACAGCTTGTCCAACAGGCAGGCCCCCACGGCGTCCAGCGTCTGAGCGGCATCACCGCCCCGCATCAGCAACATGTCCAGCGCTTCGGCCATCTCCGCGGCATCGCGCGCGATCAGCGCCCGCAACAGGCCGGTCTTGTCCCCATACCACCGATACAGCGTCTCGTTGGAGGCTTTCGCCCGCTTTGCCACGGCCAGCATGGACAATCCGGTAAACCCTTTTTCCGCCAACACCGCATATGCCGCTTCCGCGATTTGCGCCTCACGCTCCGATTTCGCCTCAGGGGTCATCCACGTTCCGCCTCGCCCACCGTATCCAGGATTACGGAAACTCTGCAGGCGTAATCAAGTGTTCGCCAGTGACTGTACACCAAGTTACGGATCTCGGCTTCCAAAATTTTTTCGGCGTATCCCGAATTACGCTTTTTGTCCCGAGAGCATGCCGCCAGTCGGCATCTCTTGACCGCCAAAGCGTTGAAACGGCAGAATTCATGGATTTACTGTATCTTTCACGCAGCGCAGCCGGACCAACAGGCCAGTGTCAGGCCTTCAAAAGCGCCCGGGCCGCCGCACGTGCCTCATGCGTCACCGTATCGCCGGACAGCATTCGCGCTATCTCGTCCTCGCGATCCTCCTCGGCCAGCGGCAGCACTTCGGACAGGGTCACCTCACCTTCGACCCGCTTGGCGACGCGCCAGTGATGCCCACCCAGCGCCGCCACTTGCGGCGAATGGGTCACCACAAGCACCTGCCCGCCATCGGACAGCGCCTTCAGACGACGCCCGACCGCCGCGGCCGTTGCCCCGCCGACGCCGCGATCGATCTCGTCGAAGATCATGGTCGCCCCCCGGCCCTGCGCTTCGGTCAGGCAGACCTTCAACGCGAGGAGAAAGCGTGACAATTCCCCGCCCGAGGCGATCTTGTTCAACGGCCCGGCCGGCGCGCCCGGATTGGTCGCCACGGTAAAGGCAACCGCGTCGCGTCCCTCCGGCCCCTCCGTGGCGGCCGACACCTCCGTATGGAAAACCGCGCGTTCCATTTTCAGCGGCGCCAATTCCGCCGCCACCGCGATATCCAGCCGCGCCGCCGCCTCGCGACGCAGCGCCGTCAGTGCCGAGGCCGCGTCGCCATAGGCCGCTTCCGCCTCTTTCACCGCCGCGCGCAACGCGCCTATCCGCGCCTCTCCCGCGTCCAGCGCGGCCAAACGGCCGGACAGGTCCGCCGCCAGCCCCGGCAGCGCATCCGGCATGACCTGATGCTTGCGCGCCAGTCCTCGAATGGCAAACAACCTTTCCTCCGCCTCTTCCAGCTCAAGCGGATTGAAGTCCAGCGCCTCAAGGCAATCTGCCACTCCACGCGCGGCCTCGTCCAATTCGGCCATGGCGCGCCCCAGGGCCGCGATCGGCGCCTCGAGCCGACCGTCCGCATTCTCCGACGCGTCCTCCAGCCACCGCAGCGCGTTGGACATGGCACCTTCCGCCCCGTCGTAGCCAAGCGCGCTTGAGGCCTGGGCAATATCCTCGCGGATCTTCTCGGCCCCTTGCATCGACCTGCGCCGCAGGTCCAGCTCCGCCTCCTCACCCTCTTCGGGTGACAGTTTGTCCAGTTCGTCAACCGCATGGCGCAGGAACTCTTCTTCCGCCTGCACCGCCTCCAAGGCCGCCTGTTCAGCCTTCAGATCCTTGCGGGCCGCGCCCACCGCGCGCCATGTCCTCCGCACCAAGGCCAAGGCCTCGGCAGCGCCGGCATAGAGATCGAGGATGGGCCGATGTCCCTTCGGGTCGAGCAAACCGCGATCGTCGTGCTGCCCATGAAGCTCGACCAGCGTCTCCGACAAACGGCGCAGCACCTCGCCCGAAACGCGCCGGTCGTTGACCCAGCCAGTCTTGCGCCCGTCCCGGGTGTTGACCCGCCTCAGGATCAGCTCATCCGCAGCAGGTAATCCCGCGTCTTCCAGAACGGTCCAAGCCGCGTGATCCGACGGCAGATCGAATTCCGCGACAACCTCACCCTGCTCCGCCCCCGCGCGCACAAGTTCGGCGCGCCCGCGCCAACCCAGAACGAACCCGAGCGAGTCCAGCAGGATCGACTTTCCCGCACCGGTTTCGCCGGTCAACACATTGAGACCCGGCTGAAACTCCAGTTCCAGCCGTTCGATGATCAACATGTCCCTGATTTCAAGTGCGCGTAGCATGATCAGCCGTAGCGTGGAGGTCTAGCGCACCCCTTATTACAACCACTCGCCCTTCACCATCTGGCGATAGATGCCCGCCAGCCAATTGTCGCCGAAAGGCTTTGCCTCCAGCCCCTGTCGGGTCAGCAGTTTAAAGGCATCTTCATACCATTCGCTCGACTGGTAGTTGTAGCCAAGGATGGCCCCCGCTGTCTGCGCCTCGTTCAAGAGGCCAAGGGACAGATAAGATTCGATCAGACGGTACAGCGCCTCGGGCGTGTGGGTCGTGGTCTGGAAATCCTCCACGACGACCCGGAACCGGCTGATGGCAGCCCCAAAGTGCGACCGCTTGAGGTAATAGCGCCCAATCTCCATTTCCTTGCCCGCCAGATGGTCGAAGGCAAGGTCGAATTTCAGGATCGACGACCGCGCATATTCGCTGTCGGGGTAGCGTTCAATCACCGTCCGCAGCGCCTGAAGCGCCTGAAAGGTCAGCCCCTGATCCCGGCCGACCAGTTCGATCTGATCGTAGTAGGACAGCGCCAGCAGATACTGGGCATAGGCCGCGTCGTCATCCGCCGGGTAAAAGTCGATGAATCGCTGCGCCGCGGACCGCGCGTTCTCATAGTCCTTGTCGTCATGATAGGCGAAGGCCTGCATGATCAGCGCCCGCTTGGCCCAGTCCGAGTAGGGATAAAGGCGCTCGACCTCACCAAAGTAGAAGGCCGCATCCTCGGCGTCGTTGCGCGTGAGTTCGTACTCGCCCCGTTCGAAGATCTGCTTCGCGGTGTAGCTTTCAAGAGGGACACCGCCGGGGCCGACCTCACGCCGTTGAAAATTGTCACAGCCGACCAGCAGCATAGATGCCGCAACAGCCCCGATTACCAATTTGCGCGATCCGCCCCCAGACATGCCCGGTCGTCCTCTGCTCCGTCCGGCGCGGCCTTGTGACCCCGCCCGTTGCGAAGGGTCTATCACAGAAAATCCCGGTGCAAAATGTCTTACGGCGCGATTAATGCGCATCGGCCTGCCCAATTTTCGGCTTCAGGCAACCTGAGGAATTTCATGTCGCGCAACGCTCGATCCCGGCAGTTGTGCGGCCTGTTCCGCATCACAAGACACGATGCGATAGGCGTCTGGCCGGGCAAACAGCGCGCGCAGCAGCGCATTGGTGATCGCATGGCCCGCCTTGCATCCCTCATAATGGCCCAGCAGCGGCGCACCCGCGAGGGCAAGATCGCCAAGAGCGTCCAGCATCTTGTGCCGAACCGCTTCGTCGGCATGCCGCAGGCCACCCGGTGTCAGGACCTTGTCGCCGTCGACCACCACGGCATTTTCGTAAGTTCCGCCCAGCGCTTTGCCAGCCGCCCGCATGGCTGCGACGTCCGCCGCGCGACAGAAAGTCCGACTGTCGCACAGTTCCCGCACAAAGGCGCCATTGGCCAGATTCAGCGATTTGGACTGCACGCCGATGGCCTCGTCGGCAAAGGCGATGTGAAACGTCATCGACAGTCCAAGCCCAACCTCGCCCGGGGACAGGCGCGCCCAAGCATTGTCCGTTCCGGCCTCGACCGGCGCAAGGATTTCGATGGCCCGGAGCGGCGCGGACATTTCCCGCAGACCGCGGGCCATGATGCCACGGACGAAGGGCACCGAAGATCCGTCCAGGATCGGCGCCTCCGGCCCGTCGATCTCGATCAGGGCATTGTGAACCCCGCAACCCGACAAGGCCGCCATGACATGCTCTACCGTCGAGACAAAGACACCGGCGCCGTTGACGATCTTCGTGCACAGCGGCGAGGCCTGAACAACGTCCCAACGCGCCGGAATCAACCTGTCCCCCAGAGCAATGTCCGTGCGCTTGAACCAGATACCATGATTTGCGGGGGCGGGATGGATCGTCAGCCGTGCGGACGCCCCGGAGTGCAGCCCTGTCCCGGTAAATGTGATCGGCGATCTGAGAGTGGTTTGCACGATACTACCCCTGCGTTTCTTGGCGCCCGTTATTGTGGGTCCTGCTTTGGTGTCGGGCATAGGGCATGGGGGCGGATAGCCTCAAATCAAAGATTGTAACCGTGTGAAACATGCGCCGACAGGGATCGGCAGTTCCCCGCCAAGACATCTGAAACCAGCTACTAGGCATTTGCTTTTATTACATTATTCCTGGATGCGACAGATAGTTATCCACAGGCTAAATGTGGGCAAAAATCGTCGATTTTGCAGGAATGTTGCCAATTGTGAACGGTTCGCTGCGCACCCTGAAACGCAAAATCGCCCCCTGCATGGCAGGAGGCGATTTCGTGAAGTGTTTATTTTCCGACAAGACCGTGCCGCGCACGACGATTTTTTCCGGTCAGTTGGCCTGACGACGCAGGAACGCAGGGATTTCGATCCGGTCGTCCTCCGCCTCGGCGTCCTGATCATGCACTGGTGCGGGACGATGTGCTTGGACTGGGGGTTGCTGCCGCCGCGGTTGCGGCTGTGCCTGCGCGGCATGTTCGCCGTGACCGGTCATGCGCCCGATCAACGAATTGACGCTGAAGCGCGGCCGTTCCTCTGCTGCTGGCGCGGCCTGCTGCTGCGGGGGCGGCGCCGCACGGCCGGTTTCCTCACGCGACCGGGCCGCCGCAGCCTTCAACTTGTCCAAGGTCGCCGGGCTGGGCGTGCCCGGTGCAGGGGCCCGCGGCGCAACAAAATCCTGCGGATCGGCCTCGATCGTGTCGGGTGCCGCGCGGAATTCAGTCACTTGGGGGCGATAGGCCGGCATTGGCAGACCATCTTCGTCGGCGCCATCCTCGATCACGTCGTCATAGTCGCGGGAATACGTCGGCTCTGCGGCATCCGGCTCGTCCATCTGACCGAAAAGCGACGGCTCGGGTTCCTGCTCACGGGCCTGTGCGGCAACGGGCATTTCTTCCGGCTCCGGCCGGGCGGCTGCGGGTGTCGGCGTGGCTGCGGCCACGGAAGAAGGCGTCGACAAGGGCTGCGAAAGCTTGCGCCGCGGCACCGGCATGTCACCGACATTTTCCGAAGCGTCAATCCCCGTGGCAACCACCGAAACACGCATCATGCCGGCCATGTTGTCATCCAGCGTGGAGCCAACGATGATGTTGGCATCTGCGTCCACTTCTTCGCGGATGCGGTTTGCCGCCTCGTCCAGTTCGAACAGCGTCAGATCGTGGCCACCGGTGATGTTGATCAGCACGCCCTTTGCGCCCTTCAGGCTTATCTCGTCCAGCAGCGGGTTCGCTATCGCCTTTTCGGCCGCCTGAACCGCGCGATCCTCGCCCTCGCCTTCGCCGGTGCCCATCATGGCTTTACCCATCTCGTCCATCACCGCGCGCACGTCGGCAAAGTCGAGGTTGATCAGGCCAGGCCGCACCATCAGGTCGGTCACACCCTTCACACCCTGATACAGGACATCGTCAGCCAGGGAGAATGCCTCGGTAAAGGTGGTCTTTTCATTCGCAAGGCGGAACAGGTTCTGGTTCGGGATGATGATGAGGGTGTCGACAACCCGTTGCAGTGCCTCGACGCCGTCTTCGGCCTGCTTCATCCGCTTGGCGCCCTCGAACTGGAAGGGCTTGGTCACCACGCCAACGGTCAGGACCCCCAGCTCTCGCGCTGCCTGCGCGATGATCGGCGCCGCACCCGTCCCGGTGCCGCCGCCCATACCCGCCGTAATAAAGCACATATGCGCCCCGGCCAGGTGGTCCACGATCATCTCGATGCTTTCCTCGGCCGCCGCCGCGCCGACACTGGCGCGCGCCCCGGCGCCCAGTCCTTCGGTCACCTTGACCCCAAGTTGCACGCGGTCCTGCGCCATGCTTTGGGCCAGCGCCTGCGCGTCGGTGTTGGCAACGACGAAATCGACGCCTTCGAGATGCTTCTCGATCATATTGTTGACGGCATTGCCGCCTGCCCCACCCACGCCGAAGACCGTAATGCGGGGCTTCAGTTCGTCGTGGCCGGGCATGGAGAGGTTGAGTGCCATGATGTCATCCGCCTGTATTTTTGCCGGTTTCAGGCCTGTTTGCGGCCTGTTGTAGTAAATCCTACCGATTTCACCCCTTCTCGTCACGTGAAAAACGCAAAAATTCCACCAAATATGGCGCTTTCGTGACCGAAAACAGCAGGGTTTTGCCAATGGCACGAGATGGAGTGATCAAGAGAAGGCACGCCACAAGACGCGCGCCCCACACACTGGTCGCGCCGAGATAAATTGCTTCTTTTTTCTGGGAGCCTGCTCGACGTCCCGATCCCGCCTTTTTGTTGGTCATGAGTTATCCACGGGCGGGTGTGGATTGTTTAACAAGTCAGCTTCGCTGCGTCACCCGTTTTTTCGCCTGCGGCCAAAACAATCTCCGGTAGAGGCGTGCTCCCAGTTCAGGCATTCACCGGCCTCTTCAACACGAACCCGATTGCCCTACCAATTGTCCCGAAACCACTGCACAGCACGTTTGAGCGAACGCGCCGGAAGCCGGTCCACGGGGATCTCGAAATCCCACCATTCATCCTGCGGATGCGCAGCGAACAGGCAAAGGCCGACCGCCGTGGCAAATCCCGGCCCGGTCGCGGCCTGTGGCAGCCCGTGCACACGCAGCGGACGGCCCAGCCGCACCTGCTGGCCAAGGATCCGTGACGCCAGACCGTCCAGACCGGGGATCTGGCTGGCGCCGCCGGTAAGGACGATCTGCTGGCTGGGCAGATGCTCAAAGCCCGCGGCATCCAGCCGGACGCGCACTTCTTCGAGGATCTCTTCCATTCTCGGGCGCATGATGCCGATCAGTTCCGCACGGCTCACGGAGCGGCGGTCATGTTCCCAGTCGCCGGTATCGCCGCCGATCTCGATCATGTCGCGATCATCCATGCCGGTGGCGACCAGTCCGCCGTAAAAGGTCTTTATCCGCTCCGCCGTCGCCATCGAGACCTTGAGCCCCTTGGAGATATCGCGCGTCACATGATCCCCGCCCATCCGCACGCTGTC